>DBPS01000001.1 GCA_002304935.1 Candidatus Humimicrobium oleiphilum
TTTGCAAAACCAAAGGAGCAATTGCAGTCAATTACAGCCTGAGAATAAATCCTGCCTATTCCCTTAATGGTTCCAAGATAAAAGGAGTCCTGTCCCAGAAGCTCGCCAGTGTATTCTGTTTTGATATGCATTTCAGGCTTAACAACAAGAGATCTTAGTGCTTCAAAGCTAATTACACTTCCTGTTAAATATGAGCGGTGCAGTCTGTCTCTTTTTTTGTTTAAATTATTTCTTTTAAGAACGTAGTAGATGCCGACAGAAGAGTAAGAAAGATTTGACCTCTCTCTTAATTCATTTGCAAGCCTTAAAGGTCCGAATGTAGGAAATTTTAGCGCCAAATCAAGTATGGCCTTTTCTGCATTACCTCTTATCTTGCTAGGCATCTTTGGGCATTTGGGTTTGGGTAAAAGTCCGGCTTTGCCGTATTTTAAAAAATCATTTGCTATTTCATAGTAACGGGTACGGGAGATGTGAAATGCCCTGCATGCACTGGCTACATTGAACTTGTATGCATATTCTAGTAGACTAGCTTTGTAATGAATTGTATATTCATTACTGGTCATGATAAACCTCCTTTTGATATTTAATTTTTACTGGTCTAAAAATTAATTTTATACCAAAAGCGTTTACATGACCTTTGTATTTTCAAAGAGCAATGTGTCAACCTATCTTGTTAATAGAACAATTTATCTTAATAGTTGATTTATTAAAATTTATCAAACTACAAATATATACATTAATTTTTGCATATAACATTCCTGATAACATTGATAATATTATATACATTTTAATAATTAGTTTCAGCTGTAATATTTACTTCAAGCCAGTAATCAATGATTTTCCCCAGTACAGATATGAATTCTTCAAAAATAACCGGTTTTCTTACAAAACTATTAGCGCCAAGATTATAACTTGAGGCCAGATCCTGAACTTTATTTGAAGAAGTAAAAACCACGACAGGAAATACAGAAGGGGACGTATAATTTGGTACCCAAGAAAACGCATAACTTGAAACTGACCAAAAGGAACAAATGTAGCGCATAATTTGAAGTAAAAAACTTTTTCTACCTGAATTATTTATATACATAATAAGATTTAAATTACTAAATGTCCACGAATGCCAAATTATACGTCGTCCTCTTCTGTATTTCCTGGTATTTTTTAAAGCTTATAAGACATTATATATTCTGAAGTAAAACCAGCACTTCTGGTTAAAAAATAATATTTGACATGCTTTTTAACAATAAATCCGGTTTTTTCATATAACCTTTTAGCTTCAGGATTTGTATTAACGACTTCAAGTATAACCTCGTTAAAGCCTTTACTTTTTGCCAGGGAAAAAACTTCCTGCATTAACATTGACCCTATTCCCAGACTCCTTCGAGTATTTTTAACTGCCAGAGTATCAATCCTTAATTCATCTTTTTTTATTTTTGGTGACATCCATTTATTAATATTATAGATAAAAAAACTTTTAAACGGACTGAAATACTGCCTGTAATAACTGTATCTGCCATTCATAAAATTTTTTCCATCATAATGCAGGCCGGCAATTCCTACTACCTCATCATCAGAAAAGGCATAAATGACTCTGTCTGGATTTATTGACTTTTTATAAATCCCGCAAGCAGCCTCTTTTGATTTTATAAGAGGTTTTATCTTTCTTTCAAAAGCTTCATAAAATATTTCAACTGCTTCTACGAGTTGTTTTTCATTGACTTCAGTTTTTATATTGATTTCTGTATTGTTTATTGGAACCAAATTATACGTCCCCTTGGTTCTTGATTATAAATAGAACCAGCATGCTTTTTCAACTTCAGAAAAAGTCGGAGAAAATTCTGAAGGCTTCCTTCCAAAACATATACCTATCTTCTCATAAAAATTTATCATTTTCTCACTGACATATCTTTGTTTTATTGCATCTCTGGTAGGGATATATTCAATATTTCCTTTGATTACACGGGTCACAGTAACACCGGATATTCCATTCACTATCAGAGTTACTGCACCTGCACCGGTTTCTTTTCCAAAATTCGCATCCATTGCACTCGTGCTTCCTGAGCGTGCAAGATAAGCAGGGACAGTTTCTCTTATTTCAGGTAATTCATTCATTTTTTCCACAAAAAGTCCTTGTTCTTTCATAAACTGTATCATCTCAGGATCACTTTTCATCAGCTGGCTCAGGTTTTGTGCAACATATTTTCCAGCCCCGCTGAGTTTTTTGTGACCGAAAGAATCAACTGATACACTTGCATCGGTTAATGTAGTTCCTGCAGCATCTTTTAGCCCCTCTGCAACTACAATCATATATGTTCCTGCCTTGTTTTCACTCTCTCTCACCCTGCTTGTGAAGGTTTCTTTCATATGTTTGTAAACGATATTGAAATCAACAGGGACTTCAGGAATTAAAATGCAATCAGCATCGGCTGCAATCCCGCCTCTGAAAGCAGTATGTCCGGCATATCTTCCAAAGACTTCGATAACCATAATCCTATTGTGGCTTCTCCCGGTTGTTTTTAAATCATTGACATATCTGGCAATCCTGTTAATAGTAGAATCTCCTCCTACCGAGTAAGTCTGGAGGTCAAGATCCATTGTCTTGGGTACATGAATTGCAGTTACGCCATTTTCTTCCAAATCAACAACAGCACTTCCGGTATCATCTCCCCCGGAAATTATAAGAGCTCCTATATTAAATTTTTTAAGCCCTGAACATATTTTTTTATATTTGTCAGGATCTTCAATCTTTGAAATCTTAACCCTTGAATTCCCTGCTTCAGAGCCGGCAATCATCGAAGATATCTGGTCTATCTTTGCTGAATCAAGCTTGATGATATTCTCACTTGAATCAAGATTATACAGACCTGCATACCCATTAGGAATCAAATAAGAATCAATCTCGTATGATTTTGCCATAAGGGCCGCACCTTTTATGACTGAATTAAGACCTCCGCAATCTCCACCGCTTGTAATTATTCCAATCGATTTGCCATTTAACATTTTTTCTCCTTTATTTACAAATATGTTTTACATAAAGACAAAATCTACCAGTCGGTTTAAAACCAGGTTAAATTCTTTTTATATTATCCATCACCCTGATTTCTTTAAAAATTATAAGAAATAAAAAAATCAGTTTATTATTTAAAACAGTCTTTTAATTACCAAAAGATAAAAAATCAGGAAAATATTTTTTTAGCTCAGTAACCAGACCATCAGCTGATTCAAATAAAATTCCATTTATTCCCAGTTCTTTTGCTGAATTAATATACTCTTTTACATCATCAATATAGAGCACTTCTTCCGGTTTAAATCCAAGCTTTTCCAGCGCAAAAATAAATATTTCTTTTTCCGGTTTTCTTATCCCTACTTCATAAGATAAAACTCTTACCTTAAATTCCTTCAAAACATCAAATTTTTTTTCTACCCACGAGAAATGAAGTTTGTTGGTGTTAGAAAGCAGAATAATTCCTGCTTTTTCTTTTATCCTGGAAATCACTTCCGTCATTCCGTTATTTAAAGAGAAGACATCACTGAAAATCATATTAAAATCCTCAAAAGGTATATCAGCGCATATTTTTTCAAGCACTGACAAGTAAAAGGTATTGCTGCTTATTTCCCCTCTCTCAAAGCTATCTTCAAGACTGGTTCCGATAATATTTTTATATATTTCTTCATCGGAAAGACTGCTGAATTCAGCGAATTTTCTGCAGGCAATCATGTGGTCTACATTTAAAACAACATTTCCCATATCAAATATCAAAGCTTTTATATGATTATTATCAGGTATCATTTCTATTATAAGCTAATTAATTAAAAACAGTTTTATATTTCCCACGTACGCAATCCAAAACGGCTTAAATAAACAGGTATGTTTTTATACAGCTGACTTGCTTTTTCAATCTCGCTTATCATGCCTCTTTTATAGCTTGACTTCTCTCCGCACAGAATAGTAATTGAGCCTCCTTCTCCTCCTGCTCCATTTACTTTCCAGCCTATTGCTCCGCATTTTTTTGCAATCTCAATTATTTCAAGGCTGCTTTTACTTACAAGAGATGAATTAAGCTCTGTTTGTGCTTCAGTATTTTCAATCATTGATTTTCCAAATGAATTAAAATCCCCTGCATATATTGCATCACGGGCTAACTCTGCTGTCTTTCTTAATCTTTCCAGTTTTGGATTATCCGGACCCTCATCTTCCAGTTCTGAAATAACTTTTTCGTGTACAGCAGAAGAACTGTGGGATTTGCCCATAAAGATCAGTACAAGCCTTCTTTCAAGTTCCCACCATATTGAATTGGGAATATATATCTGTGAAACAGTGGCATAGGGATAATTATACATCTCAATAAAATTTATGCCTCCGTAAGCTGAACATAACTGGTCCTGTATTCCTGACTGAAGATGCAGGAGATCGGTTTCAATCTTATGGGCTGCATAAGATACCTCATGAGGAGTCATTCTTCCTGCGCTTAAACAATCAAGCGCCCCTATTAATGCTACGCTTACCGCAGCTGAAGTACCTGTCGAACAGCCGGCCGGAGCTTCCGAAAATATTGATATTCTAAGGGCAATATCTTTTGGTATTTTCATATATTCAATAGCAGCTTCAAGCAAGGGATGCTTGCCCCATCCTGAAACCTCTGGTTTTACTATGTACTGGTCACCGTAATTTTCTGCAAATAATGTAATCCTGTCTTTTTTTGAGCTTAATGGGAAAATCTCAATCTGCGTTTCTACATATGGATAAACTCCGATATTAAATACTTTCCCATGCCCTGCAAACCAGGTATCCGTCCACCCTCCATTATCGCATATCCTTATGGGAGCAACACTATTTATAACTTTAAATTTGTTCTGAGTTCTAATGGAATTCAATTAATTTTATTATTCCTCATAATTATTATATTTAGCAAAATAGTATACCATACAAGCTTTTTAATGAAATAAGTGAAATCATAAAAATTGACTCAGAAAATTATTCAGATAATTAAAAGGTTTTTCCAAAATGCTCCCCTAGATCGAAGGCATTACGTTTCCACTGCATACAGGAAGATAGACTCCGGTAATCGAACCGGCAAGATCTGAAGCAAGAAAACAGATTGCATTTGCCACTTCAATGTCAGTAGCTCTTCTTCTTAAAGGCAATCTATCTATATAAGGAAAATCCTGATTTATATTGCTTTCGCTTCCATCGGCCTCACGGCATCGATCGCTTATAGTCCATCCGGGAGCAACCTGATTAACTGTTATATTGTATTTGCCTACTTCTCTTGCCAGCACACGTAAAACGCCATCCATCCCTCTTTTCCCAGATACGTATGCAGATTGTGTTATAAAATTCTGCATTGAACATTCGGTATTGATTCCTATGACTCTTCCATATTTTTGCTTTATCATGTCAGGGACAAATGCTTTTGCCATATACACATTATGCATGACACATGATTTAAACTGGCTTTCGTAATCTTTCGGGTCTTGCTCCAGAATATCTTTCCAATTAATTTGTATAACTGCATTATTTATAATAATATCTGCTATGCCCAGACTGTTTGATACTTCATTTTTCATCGCCATAATTGAATCAATATCTGTTACATCTGCCCATACCGAAATAGCTTTGACAGAATATTTTTCCTGGATTTCATTTTTTAATTCATTTGCAAAATCTTTTTTGTTGTAGTAGCAAATCACGACATCAGCTCCGCATTCTGCCAGAGAGCGCACAATTGTACGACCTAATTCTCCGGTAGCGCCGGTTACAACAGCAGTTTTATTTGTCAGATCGATTTTCATTACATCTCCAATTATGCAAAAATGATAATATTTATATTAAGAGATAACAGAAATTTTCGTCCTTTTAAATATTAAATTATGAATTTTTCCTGATATTATATAGATGATTCAACAGCTTTTTTATGTAATCTTACATATTCACAGCTTGGTTCAGCTCCACAATTTCTGCATGTAATATCATATGCTGAATTTAAAGTATTACAGTTCGGACATGAATAATGTTTTAACTTTTCCCTGAACCATTTTTCGTAACCGATTTCAGCAATCCGTTTCTGATTTTCCCATAACTCAATTCTGTGAGGGCGGGCCTTTTGAAAATCTTTCAGTATATCACATGGATAATCATTGCATTCTACACAGAAATCAATTTTTCTTCCATCAGCACAGGGTTTTATTTTGCAGATATCTTTGCACCAGTATGATCTCTTTTCAGCCCTGCAGCCATAGCATTTCATTTCTTCCGGTTTTACCCCGTGTCTGCCTGAAATTTTCTTTAATCTTTCTGAATCTTCATTTGTGCCGATATAAATAGAGCATGCTGCACAGAATAAACCACAGACTGCACTTAACTTTTTAATCTCAGAGCTTTGTTTATTATTCTTTTCCATATTTATAAATCAGGTTCTAATATTTTGTTTTTATTTGCTTTTTACTTATACTACCATAAATTTAAAAGGTAAAAACATTGTCTTTATGGTTAAATTAAAAAAATAAGTCATTGATAATAAGAAAGAGGTAAAGTCATGCGGAATTCAAATGTTTTAATTGTAAATGGCAGCCCGAGAAAAAAGGGAAACTGCCATTATCTTATTAGCTCTCTTATAGAAGGAATTAAAGAAAACAATGGGACTTTTGATCTAATCAACCTTCAGGAATTAAAAATTTCTCCATGTGATGCTTGTGAATCATGTATTAGGAACAAGCCTAAAGGCTGTATCAAGCATGACGACATGACCGAACTATATTCTAAAATAGAAAATTCAGATTCAATAGTTTTTGCTTCCCCCACTTATTGGTTCAATGTCTCTGCCCAGACCAAACTATTCATAGACAGGCTGTATGCTATCCATGAAAGCGGTTTAAATGAAAAAAATATCGGAGTTATTTTAACTTATGGCGATGAAGATGTCTTTTCTTCAGGGGGAGTAAACGCTTTGAGAAGTTTCCAGGATATTTGTAATTACGTAAATGCCAGACTTGTCGGCATTGTCCATGCAAGTGCTGATAAAGCAGGTGAAATACAAAATAATCCGGCTAAACTGAAGGAAGCATATAACCTGGGTAAAGAAATTATAATTAAAAGATAGAAAGATAAAATTAAGGCTGGGTATCTTAATTTTTTATATTTATATTTTTGGGAGCCAAATTATACGTCCCCAAAAGCTGGCTCCCCGAGTAGGACTCGAACCTACAACCCTTCGGTTAACAGCCGAATGCTCTACCATTGAGCTATCGAGGAGCGAAGAGAAAAAACCAAAATTAATAAGCCAGCAAGCGACCAAAACGCTATCTATTATAATTAAACAAATTGCTTATTTCAAGTAGATTTTATTACCCTTCAAGATAATCTTTTAGAGGACCGCTTCTGCTTGGATGTCTTAACTTTGACAGTGTTTTGCTTTCAATCTGTCTTATTCTTTCCCTTGTTACTCCAAATTCCCTGCCTACTTCTTCAAGAGTTCGGGGATGACCGTCATTTAATCCAAATCTCAGCTGTATTACTTTTCGCTCCCTGTCATTTAAAGTGTTCAGAACCACCTGAAGCTGCTCCTGCAGCATTGTAAATGAAGCGGCATCGCTTGGTGCCTCTACTTCCTGATCTTCAATAAAATCACCGAGATGGCTGTCCTCTTCTTCGCCTATCGGAGTTTCAAGCGATACAGGCTCCTGACTTATTTTCATTATTTCACGGACTTTGTCAGAAGTTATTTCCATCTGTTCTGCTATTTCTTCAGGATTAGGTTCTCTTCCAAGTCTTTGCAGAAGCTGCCTCTGCACTCTTATAAGCTTATTTATTGTCTCTACCATATGCACAGGAATCCTGATTGTCCTTGCCTGGTCCGCAATCGCCCTGGTTATTGCCTGTCTTATCCACCAGGTTGCATAAGTAGAAAATTTATATCCTTTTTTATAGTCAAATTTTTCAACAGCCCTTATAAGCCCGAGGTTGCCTTCCTGAATCAGATCAAGAAAAAGCATGCCTCTTCCGACATATTTTTTTGCAATACTTACTACAAGTCTCAGGTTTGCTTCTACAAGCCTTCTCTTTGCTTCCATATCCCCTTTTTCAATCCTTTTTGCAAGCTGTACCTCTTCAGCGGCAGTAAGCAGTCTGACTTTGCCTATTTCTTTTAAGTACATCCTCACCGGGTCATTAGTGGGAGACTTGATACCAAGATCCATTTTATTTATTTTTAAAAAGTCTTCGCTTTTTTTCTTCTGTATGACACTATCTATATCCTCTTCTTCCTCTGTAACTATTTCAATGCCGAGATTTTGTATGACATCATAGATATTGTCTATCTGTTCGATAGTAAGATCGATTTCAGAAAGCGTCTCAGTTATATCCTCTTTGGCAAGTACGCCTTCTTCCTTGCCTTTGTTTATCAGTTCCTTAACTTCTTCAAGTTTAAATTCAGAACCTTTTTTCATAAATTATCACCTCAAAAATTTATATATAAACTAAAATATCATTAACAGTAGTCGAAACTATAATTATATAATTTAAATGATTATTTTCAAGTAAATTTTTTATTTTTTTGCTTCCGGTTCCACAGAGTTTTTCTTGTTTTCCAACTCGATATGAAGCCTGCAATAATGGAGATATTCATTTTCAAGCAGTTTCATTTCCTCTTCCTTTTTGATCTCTTCCATATCGCTTTCTTCAATTTCTTTTATTTTTTTCTCAATTGAAGAAATCTTGTTTTTTAGCAGTTCTATTTTTTCATTTAAAAAAAGTTTTTTAAGGTTACTTTCAACTTCCTCACATATTTTTTCAAAATTAAGAAAACCCGGATCAGAAAAATAAATATAATTATATATTTTACTTAAATTGTCATCTTCAAGTTCCTCCGACGAAATTATCAATGGAAAGTTTAATTCCTCTTTAATTTCGCCTGCCTGTTTTATTTTTCTTTGAACCTTTTCAAATAATCTTCTGGTATCTTCAAATCTGAAAAGTCCGGTATTTAAATCAAGAATTATATTATCAGTATCATGACCGTGTATAAGAAGCTGCAGGGCTTCGATTTCCTTCTTTTTCTGCGGGCTTAAATTCCTGGATTCAAATTCCTCATAAGGGTTTTCTTCTCTTTCATCTTCTCCATGTTCATATTTATTATCCCCGGATGACTTTTTATCAATCTGTTTTTTAAGCATTTCTTCAAGCAGCATGCTTTCCTTAAGATTTAATTTTCCGGCAATCTTTTTAATACATTCTTCCTGAACGATACTGGAAGATAAGGACCCTATAAACTGAAGGAGCTCGTTTGCAGCCCTTAATTTTTCTGTAAGATTTTTTATATTATATTTTCCAATAATATTATCAATCGAAAAATCTATAATATCTACGGATTCTGCAACCTTCTCCAGAAACTTTTCAGTCCCCTTCTGAATTACATAATCCGCAGGGTCAAATCCTTTTTCAAGGATACACACTTTTATGCTTATATTGTTTTCATTATAAAGGTCAAGATTTTCATTATATTCTTTAAGTCTTTCGATACCTTTTACAGACGCACTCATTCCAGCCTGATCACTGTCAAATATAAGTACTATATTTTTTGTAAATCTTCCAATTAATTTAATCTGTTCAGATGTAAGGGCTGTCCCAAGACTGGCAACTGAATTATATATTTTGTTTTCATACAAAGAAATTACATCCATATAACCTTCAACTATTAAAGCCATATCTTTTTCAACTATATTGTTTTTTGCTTCAAAGGCCCCGTAAAGATTTTTGCTTTTGGAATAAATCTTCGTTTCAGGTGAATTTACATACTTGGCTTTCCTGATTTCAAAATTTTTCTGCCTGGCTGCTGCCACAGTCCGTCTGATGATTTTGTTGTTTTCATAATTTTTTACCGGATTTTCTTTTATCACACTTTCAGAAACAAAGTTCTCAGGTATTATCCTTCCGCCAAATCCGATTGTTCTTCCCAGCAGGTCTTTTATCGGAAATATTATACGTCCCCTGAATCTGTCAAATTTTTTTTCAGGCCTGCTCCCTTCTTTCCGGGAAATAGTGCAAAGTCCGGTTTCAACAAGTTCGCTATCTGTAAAATTCCTTGAATGGGCGAACTTGATAAAACTATCCCAGCTATCGGGCGAATAACCTATGTCAAATTTTCTTAAAGATTCCTCAGATATCTTTCTTGACTTCAAATATGACAAAGCTCTTCTGCCTGTCCTGCTTTCAAAAAGGACATAATTATAATATTTTCTGGCAAGTTCATTAAGTTCAAAAAGCCTGCTCTTTTTTTCTTCTTTTTCAAAATTACCGGTCTCTACATATTTCAGGGCATACCCTGTTTTTTTTGCAATCAGTTCCACTGCTTCAATAAAGCTCAGGTTTTCTGTTTTCATTATAAAAGAAATGACATCTCCGCCATTTCCACAGCCAAAACAATGATATAGCTGTGTCTGAGGGTCAACAATAAAAGAAGGGGTTTTTTCTTTATGAAACGGGCATAGACCCATGAAGTTTTTGCCTGATTTTTTAAGATTTACATAATTTGAGACAATACTGATTATATCTGTATTTTGCTTTAATCCGGCTACTTCGCCTTCTTTTAATGATTTTACCATTTTGCTATCTTATTATTTCCCATTTTTCGGGTATAAAAATCTCAGTGAATTTATTAAGCGCAAATCTGTCTGTCATATTTGCGATATAATCCCTTATAAGAATTATTCTCGTAGTGAAATCTATGCTGTCATACAGTTCAGTGTTGCTGAAATTTATATTATTTTTCAAATTATAATCTTTTATAAAAGAATCAAAATTTTCCACATAATATTCGAAAAGCTCTCTCAGTATTTTTTCAGTTTTTCTTTCCTCGATCTTCACAGGACTCCGGAGATAAAGGTTTTCAAACAAGAAATCCCTCAGGCTGAAAAGTGACTGGCTGATTTCGGGACTTATTATTATATCCTCCCGGTCAGTGCTTCCGTTGACAATATCAAGCACAATAGTATTTATCCTCTCCCTGTGGCTTCCACCTAGTACGTAAATCTCACTTTTCGGCAGATCCTGCTCGGAAAATATTCCGGCTCTTAAAGCATCGTCTATGTCGTGATTAATATAAGCTATCTTATCGGAAAGTCTGACTATCTTCCCTTCCAGAGTCAGGGGTATGAATTCTCCAGAATGATTTCTGATTCCATCAAGGACTTCATATGTCAGGTTTAATCCCTTGCCGTTTTTTTCAATTTCTGTTACTACTCTTATGCTTTGTTCGTTATGAAGGAAGCTGTTTGACTTACCTAATTTTTCTTTAGTTATTTCATCAAGAACCTTTTCTCCGGCATGTCCGAAAGGAGTGTGTCCAAGGTCATGTCCCAAAGCAATAGCTTCAGTCAGCTCTTCATTTAAAAACAGTGCTTTTGCTATTGTTCTGGATATCTGTGATACTTCAAGGGTGTGCGTAAGCCTGTCCCTGTAGTGATCTCCTTCCGGATTAAAAAATACCTGCGTTTTATGCTTCAGCCGCCTGAATGATTTACAATGGATAATACGGTCCCTGTCCCTCTGGTAACAGGTCCTTATTTCGCATTCAGGTTCATATACTGCTCTGCCTTTGGAAAGAGAACTTAATGATGCGTATCCTGATAAAAATTTTTTTTCTTTATTTTCAAAGGTTTCCCTGATAGTCATTGAAATGTAAAAAGCAAAGTTAGATATTAATTAAATTATATAACTAATACCTAACTTTTGCTTTAATTTTGTTTAAATATTACTTTGTTTTATTCTTTTTTTAATACAGCCTGTGCAGCAGCCAGTCTGGCAATCGGTACTCTGTATGGTGAGCAGCTTACATAGTTAAGACCCTGATTTGCACAAAACTCTACTGAACTCGGTTCTCCGCCGTGTTCGCCGCATATGCCGACTTTAAGATCTTTTCTTACTGATTTACCTTTCTCAAAAGCTATCTTGATAAGACTCCCCACGCCTTTCTGGTCAAGAACTGCAAACGGGTCTTTCTCAAGAATACCTTTGTCAAGATATTCAGGAAGTATTTTTCCAAAGTCATCTCTTGAAAAACCGAATGTCAGCTGGGTAAGATCATTGGTACCAAAACTGAAGAATTCAGCTTCTGTGGCAATTTCATCAGCAGTAATACATGCTCTCGGAATCTCTATCATTGTGCCGACTTTGTATTCAAATTTGACATTTTTTTCTTTCATAACAGTTTCTGCGATTCCGACTATCTGCTGTTTTAATATTTTAACTTCATTTACAATTCCTACAACCGGAATCATGACTTCAGGTAAAACAGCTTTGCCTTCTTTTACGAGCTCGGCAGCAGCTTCAAAAATCGCTCTTGCCTGCATATCACAGATTTCAGGATATGTTATTGAAAGCCTGCATCCTCTGTGGCCAAGCATCGGGTTTATTTCGTGAAGAGAAACAATGGTTGCTTTCATATCTTCAAAAGACATTCCAAGCTCTTTTGCTATTTCTCTTATATCGTCTTCCTCTGTAGGAAGGAATTCATGAAGCGGAGGATCAAGAAGCCTTATTGTTACTGGAAGTCCGTCCATAACCCTGAAAAGACCGGCAAAATCTTCTTTCTGCATGGGCAGAAGTTTTGCCAGTGCTTTTTTTCTTCCTTCAACATCTCTTGCAGCAATCATTTCCCTCATCGCTTTAATTCTTACGCCTTCAAAGAACATATGCTCTGTCCTGCACAAACCTATGCCTTCAGCACCGAATTTCTTTGCAACTTCAGCATCTTTTGGAGTATCAGCATTAGTTCTTACTCCAAGTTTTCTGAACTGGTCGACCCATTCCATAAATAATTCGAAATTACCTGATATTTCAGGATCTACAGTTGCAAGCTGGCCAAGGAAAACTTCACCTGTTGAACCGTCAAGAGTTATCCAGTCTCCTTTTTTAACTTTAACTTCCTTAACCATAAAATATTGCTCATTTTCAAAAACTTTAATTGACTCACAACCTGCAACACAGCATTTGCCCATTCCTCTTGCCACAACAGCAGCATGGGAAGTCATTCCTCCTCTTGCAGTCAGTATACCTTGTGACACTGCCATCCCCTGGATATCTTCAGGAGAAGTTTCAGTTCTTACCAGCACAACTTTGTCAAGTTCAGATTCCTGTACTGCGGTTTCTGCATCAAAAACAACCTTGCCTACTGCTGCGCCGGGTGAAGCCGGCAAACCTTTTGCAATCAACTGTGCTTTTCCTTTTGCTTTGGAATCAAGCTGTTTGTGAAGAAGCTGGTTTAACTGGTCCGGTTCGACTCTCATTACAGCATCTTTTTTATCTATTAATTTTTCATTGACCATATCTACTGCAATCTGCAGAGCCGCAGCAGCAGTTCTTTTTCCGGTTCTGGTCTGAAGCATATAAAGTCTGCCTTCCTGAAAAGTGAACTCCATGTCCTGCATATCTTTATAGTGAAGCTCCAGTTTATTGAAAATCTCCATTAGCTGATCATATATTTCAGGCATTTCTTTATGCAGATGGTCCAGATCCTTTGGAGTCCTGATACCTGCAACGACGTCTTCTCCCTGTGCATTAGTGAGATATTCTCCATAAACTTTTCTCTCACCTGTAGAAGGATTTCTTGTAAATGCAACACCAGTCCCGGAGTTTTCACCCATGTTGCCGAAAACCATTGTCTGTATATTAACACCGGTTCCCAGATTATGAGGAATGTCATGAAGATTTCTGTAAGTTATTGCTCTTTTATTATTCCATGACTTAAAAACAGCATTTATAGCCATTTTCAGCTGCTCAAATGAATCCTGCGGAAATTCCTGGCCGGCTGCTTTTTTAATTAAAGCTTTATAATCAGCAACAAGTTCTTCAAGATCTTCAGCATTAAGCTCTGTGTCAAGTTTTACATTCTTTTTATCTTTTATTCTCTGAATAGCTTCCTCGAATTCAGCATGTTCCACTTCCATTACGACATCGCCGAACATCTGGATGAATCTTCTGTATGAGTCCATGCCGAATCGTTTGTTTCCGGTTTTTTTGATAAGGCCCTGAACAGTCTTGTCATTCAAGCCAAGGTTTAATATTGTATCCATCATTCCGGGCATTGAAAAAGCAGAACCCGATCTTACAGAAACAAGCAAAGGATCTGATTCGTCACCGAAATTAAAACCGATTTCTTTTTCCAGCCTTTTAAGATTTTCAGTGACCTGGTCAAGCAATCCTTCAGGCCATTTCTGTCCCACTTCATAATAAAGATTGCATGCTTCAGTAGTAATAGTGAAGCCCGGAGGAACAGGAAGACCAATATTCGTCATTTCTGACAGGTTGGCACCTTTGCCTCCTAAAAGATTCTTCATATCCTTGGTACCTTCCCCAAAGAAATATACGTATTTTTTCTGCGTCATTTTATACCTTTCTCCCCAATAAAATTTGAATTCTAAAATCCAGTTTTATTATTTTTATATTGTTATAACAGAAAAATCAGCAATACCCAGATATAAGTCCAAAATTTCTCCGATAAGGCTTATCCTGTTATTCCTGACTGATTCATCTTTATCCATAATAAGAACTTCATCAAAAAATCTGTCAATCGTCTTCCTGAATGCAATAATCTCTCTTAAGGATTCTTCATATTTGCCCGAAAGATTATTATTTTCTATTTTGCATTTTCTTTCAACAAGTTCTGCATAAAGCAGCTTTTCAGCTTTTTCTTTTAAGAGCTCCTCTTTTATGTCAGTAAATTCCTTATTTTTTGATATGTTTTTACATCTTATCATAGGCGTTACGATGTCTTCAAAAAGCCCTTCAAGAATTATCCTTTCAACAGCATCGTATCTTTTGATCATTTCTTTTACAGATTTGCATCCTGAGCCTATTATTGCATCGATTATATCTGATCTCTTCTGTTGCTTTTCATAAAGAAATTTAAGCCTGGCTGCAGTGAACGAAAATATATTTTCTGCATTTTTTATGTTATCCTGATTTTTTGAAATATCAAAAATATTATAAAGACTGATACAGTAATCAATAATTTTCCCGAGATCGATATCGAATTCTTTATCAATAAGAGACTGGATTATACCGGTAGCTTTTCTTCTTAGGGCAAATGGATCTTCGGAACCGGAAGGAATATTGCCCTTCAGGAACATACCTGTTATGGTATCCAGTTTATCAGCAAGAGACAAAATGGTTCCCGTAAAAGACTGGGGAAGCATATCTCCGTAAAATCTTGGGAGGTAATGTTCAAAAACTGCTTCGATGACTTCCTTCTCTTCTTTTCTTTCCTTCGCATACTCCCTGCCTACGACTCCCTGAAGCTCAGGAAATTCAACAACAAGATTTGTAACCAGATCTGTTTTACATAGATGAGAAGCCCTTATGCAGCCAGCTTCTATTTTTTTATCTACAGCAATATTTTTTTGCTTTAATTTATTTAAAATATATATGCAGATTTTTTCAAGTCTCTGCTGCTTGTCATACATTGTTCCTAGACCCGAATAAAACACAACTCCTTTTAGCTTTTCTTCCCAATTTTCCCAGGAATGTCTTTTATCCTCTGAATAGAAGAAAGATGCGTCAGAAAGCCTTGCTTTCAGGACTCTCTCATTCCCTTTTATTATACTGTGATCTTTATCTTCAATTCCGTTCTGGACAACCACAAACTTCGGAATGATTTTTCCATCAATGTCCTTAACCGCAAAATACCTCTGATGATATTCTATAGCTTTAACAAGTATTTCATCAGGAAGAACGAGAAAACTATCAGGGAAACTCCCCAGAAGTACATTCGGTATTTCAACAAGATTTATTATCTCATCCAGAAGTTCCTCATTAATTATTACTTTTGCCCTGACCAGGTTTTCATTTTCGATATTTTTGATTTTATCAAGTATGAGAGCTCTTCTTTTTTCTTTGTCCAGGATAACTTTTCCTTCTTTTTCAAGAAAATCAATATATCCATCAGCTTTGCTTACTTTGATTTTTCCTGCTGAAAGAGTCCTGTGGCCGAATGTGAAATCAGAACTTTCAACACTCTCAATTTTAACTTTTATTATTTCATCACCAAAAACTGCTAGCATCCATCTGATGGGCCTTGCAAATTTTATCTGCCAGTCTGCCCATGTCATCTGAACCGAAAAAGTAATTGAATTTAAAATATCTGCAAGTATTTCAGGAAGGATATTTCTTGTTTCTTCTTCTTTTTCAGATATTTTTTTACACAGATACTGCCCTCTTTCGGTTTCAGTAAATTCCAGTTCTTCCACTCTGATATCAAGGCTTCTGGCAAAACCGGACGCTGCCTGATTCGGATTTCCTTTTTCGTCGAAAGCAATTTTTTTTGGCGGTCCCATTATTATTTTTTCAGAAGGATTCTGTAAAACATTAATCCCCTTGGCAAAAATTACCAGTCTTCTTGGTGTTCCGTATGTTTTTATGCTTTTAAAATCTATTCTGTTTTTTGAAAACTTTTCTATGGCATTTTTTTCAAGAGACAGCATCCCTTCATTAATACATGATGAAGGCAGCTCCTCTGTTCCTATTTCAAAAAGTAAATTTTTAGTCTCCATTTTTTTCTTTCTTTAAAAGAGGAAATCCCAGCTGTTCCCTTTGGCTGACATATGCAGCACAAAGCAGCTTGGCAATATTTCTTACTCTTGCTATATAAGAAGTCCTTTCTGAAACACTTATTGCCTCTCTTGCATCAAGAAGATTAAAAACATGTGAGCATTTCAGCACATATTCACAAGCGACATAAACAAGGTCCTTTTTTAATGCATTTGAAAATTCCTTTTCAAATTTATTGAAAAGATCCTGAAGCATTGTTATGTCGGCAACCTCGAAATTATATACTGACCACTGTTTTTCAGATTCGAGATGTACATCGGCATAGGTAATACCTTTTGTCCAGGAAAGATCCCAGAAACTGTCCTTATCCTGCAGATACATAGCTATTCTTTCAAGTCCGTAAGTCAGTTCGGCACACACGGGCTTAAGCCCGATCCCGCCCATCTGCTGGAAATAGGTAAATTGTGTAATTTCCATTCCGTCAGCCCATACTTCCCAGCCGAGTCCTGCTGCCCCTATAGTCGGTGAAGCCCAGTCATCTTCAACAAATCTTATATCATGATTTTTTAAATCAATACCCAGACTGGAAAGCGAACCGAGATAAAGGTCTATTACATCATCAGGTGAAGGTTTTAAAAGCACCTGAAACTGATAATAATACTGTGTCCTGAACGGATTCTCCCCGTATCTGCCGTCAGTCGGTCTTCGGGATGGCTCAACATAAGCCACTTTCCACGGCTCAGGACCAAGACATCTTAAAAAAGTATCAGGATTAAATGTTCCTGCTCCTTTTTCAAGGTCCATGGGTTGTTTTATGATACAGCCTTTTGAAGACCAGTATTTTTGCAAATTAAATATAATTTCCTGAAAATCCATAAGTGTTTATTTTAATAATTATTAAAGTTATAGTCAATTTGAAATTTTTTTAAAGTCAAATAATATTTTTGTGTATTTTTTTAAGGTATGCAAGACTAGCCAGATTTATTTCTAAATGAAATGAAACATATTCAGACATTAAATTTAATATTTTTGAAGAAACCTTATAGGCAGCTGCGGATTCTGTCAATTCCTCAAGATGACAGTAAAAAAGTCTCGTCAGCAGATATGAATCTTCATAATTTAAAAATATCAAACCGTTTTTATCCGAAGCGCAGTTTCTGCATACTATTCCGCCATATTTTACTGAAAAAACTGTCAGACCCTGATAATCGTCTTTATTATCATCTTTTATTTCTATCGGACTTTTCTGCATTTCACGACCGCATACCGTACAGCTCCTGAGCATCGGGGCAAAACCCATGATTTTTGAAAAATTGATCATAAAAAAAATAAGGAGTATCTGCAAAAGGACTTCATCATTATTATCAATACTATTGATTTTCTTTATTAAAAGATAGGCCAGCTTGAAAAGATTATGGGATGCTGCTTTTTCAGATTGTGTCTTTAATATCACTTCAGAAACTGACTGGGCATAATTGAACTTTAAAAAATCCCCTGAGATGCCGTTAAATACTTCCAGTATTTCTGCCTGGCTTATGATATCCAGGGTCTTACCCTGGGAAAATTCGCAGTCTATGACATTATAAAGCTCCAGTCTGCCTGAAAACTTGCTTTTCATATTATAAGCGCCTTTGGCAACTGCACTTACCAGACCGTTATCCGGAGTAAATATTTTTATTATCTTATCTGCTTCTCCAAGACGGTATGATTTAATGA
>DBPS01000006.1 GCA_002304935.1 Candidatus Humimicrobium oleiphilum
AAGTCTGCAAAATAGTCTATGATGAATTTCCAAAAAATAATGATATACAGATAAGATGCATAAACGGTGTCTGCAGTGCGTCCGGTACGGGTGAGGAAAATGAACTTGTTGAAAAAATCGCCAGCCAGGTTATTTCTGAATATAAAAATAAAATCAGTAAATAAGGAGGGATTTAAATGACAGGTCCCAGACCCAGGATAGGCTTGTTTGCCACAGTCGATGAACTTTATTCCACAGCATTTGATATGGCTGAAATCGATAAAGTCGTAAAGGATGATATATCAAAACTTGTCAATAATCTGTCTGTACAGAACGAGGTTGTTTTCAGGAAAATAGCCCGGACAGAAAGTGACGGAATTGAAGAAGGCAGGTATTTCTGCGGACTTGATCTTGACCTTATCATAATAAGTGAATTTGTTTATACTCTGGATGAAGTCATAATCGGATTTTTAAAAAATATTGACAAAAAAGTGCCCATACTTGTTCTGATGGTACAGGGTTATCAGGGAATACCTGAAAATCTCAGCGTAAAAGATTTTTCCCGGTCATGGGGGATAAACGGAACAGTTCAGCTGGCATCTTCAATTCCCAATATGGTTGATGGCTTTGAATATAAATTTCTGGCAGGAAATCCTGATGAAAAAAGTATTTCGGAAAAGATCAGCTTGTTCGCAAAAGCATCATGGGTAATTAATTCCATTAAAAAATTAAAACTGGCATATCTTCCGGGAGTTTTTAAAGGCATGCATGACAACTGGGATAATAATGCAAAGCTTGAAAAATTATTCGGTATCAAGCTGGACTGGCTTAATTTTTCCGATGTGGTAAAAGAGGTAAAGAAAATCAAAGACACAGATATAATAGCTGAAGTCGAAGATATGAGAAAAAAATACAAAATCATCGAACCTGAAGATATTGATCTATATGACGAGGCAAGAATGTATCTGGGGATCAAAAATCTCATAAAAAACAAAAATCTCTCCGGACTTACAATAACAGTCGATCCGAATAATTGTAATGAATTCATGGATTTCAGGGTACTTGCTTATTATACAATGTCAAAACTCATGGATGACTGTTTTGCATGTTCAGATGAAGGAGACATGTCTCATGTAATATGTCAGCTTATGCTTGGAAAGCTTACCGGAAACCAGGTTCAGCAGTGGGAAAACTGGGCATTCGATAAAAGCAGGAATATTGTAATGGGCGGACATAGCGGTATAGGCTCGACAAAACTTGCAAAAGACAGCAGTGAAATATATGTAAGAAATCTTATGTATGATACATATACCCTGCCAGATGGCCAGGTAAGAAAAGGTTTTGCATTTAATTTTGTTTTAAAGCCTGGCAAGGTGACCCTGCTTACCATGGGGGCTATTCATGACGAATATAAATTAAAAATAGTAAGAGGAAGCGCAGTTGATTACAGCCTTCTTGATATACATTCGCCTTTTGCAGTAATCAAAATAGACAATACGGATATCGAAGATTATTTTGAGAGGATATGCAGATTCGGCTGCGGGAAGCATTTTGCTCTTGTCTATGGCGATGTTTCAGAAGAATGCGTGTCAATAGCAGAGATAATGAAGATGGACTATCTTCTGATTTAATATCAAAAAAATAAATTTTCTCAAGCTATTACAACTCAATCAGATTTTTGAAAATAATGAGAATAGGAATAAATTTTTATCCTGATTTTATCGAACTTCCGCTGGGAGTCCTCAAAGAAGGCATCCTTAATGAGAAAAATCTTAAATTTGCAAAACAGATAGGGGCAGACAGCATTGTTGCCTGGGTGCCATTGCCTGTAAATAATGGATTCTGGGCTTATGAGGATTTGCTTGGACTAAGGGCATTTGTGGAAAAGTCCGGTTTAAAACTTGAGGCTATTGAAAACCTTCCCCCTCTTCACTATGACAGGATTATATTCGGCCTGGAAGGCAGTGACAGACAGATTGAAAATATCAAGAAAACTATCAGGAACATGGGAAAGGCAGGTATTCACTGTCTTGGTTACTCTTTTTCAATTCTCGGCTACTGGGGGCATTACAGCAGAGGAGAAGGCGGAGGAGGAAGAGGTGGTTCAGGGGTAATGAAATTTGATTATGACAAGGTTAAGAACAGTGATTTTCTTAGCTATGGTGAATTATGGGGAGGATGGAGGACATCATATTATGACAAAGACAGACAGCTTGGAGAAGTAAAAAAAGAACAATTATGGGAAAGACTGATTTATTTTCTTGAAAATATACTGCCTGTTGCTGAAGAATCAGGTGTAAGAATGTGCATACATCCTGCTGATCCGCCTGCACCGATCCTTAGAGGGGTAGAGAATATTATGAACACTGCCGAAGATTTTAAAAGACTGATCGAGCTCTTTCCCGGTAGTTGTCACGGCCTGGAATTCTGTCAGGGGACTTTTTCCGAAATGCAGGATGTGGGCCAGAATGTAATAGAGCTTATACATTATTTCGGTTCAAGAAAAAAGATATTTTATGTACACTTCAGAAATGTAAAAGGAACATTTCCAAAATACGAGGAAGTTTTTATAGATGAAGGGGATGTATCTATGGTAGAAGCCATGAAAGCTTACAGGGAAGAAGGTTTTGACGGAGTTCTTATCCCTGACCATGTCCCTGTTGTAAATACGGTTTCTGAACCCTGGCATACAGGTATGGCTTATTCAATAGGATACATGAAGGCGGTGATGCAGGCACTAAATATTACCTGAAATTCTTGACAAAATTTTTCAGAGAATATATTATTGAAATCGATACCATAAACAAATTAATTTCAATAATAAAACCTGATTAAACATTTAAATCTAATAAAAAATGCTGTTTAAAGCATATTTCCGGCAGAAAGGGGTGGTAATATAGCTGATTATTTTCAAATATAATAAATAATCTTGTTATGTTCTAGGAAGGAGAGCAAATGAAAAAAGGTATTTTTTTCAGATTGTTGATTGCAGCATTATCAATAATTACAATGCTTGCAGCTTATGGACTTACCGGATGTGCCCAGGCAGAATCAGTTATAAGCGAAGCTGTTGAGCAGGCTGAGGAAGCTGTTGAAGAGGCAGTTTCCACAGAAGCTGCTACTGAAGAAACAGAAGCAGCCAAGGATTATTCAGGGACGGTTCTTTCGTTGCTTCATGATAAGGGAGGCAATCCTAATTATCAGCCTTACTTTGAAGCAATGGGCGATAAAACAGAAGAACTTTTCGGAATCAGCATCGAACCTGTTCCATATCCTACAACAGATGTTTTTATTGCAACAGTAAACGCTGCTCTATCCACAAAAGATGCACCGGACATGTTTACCTGGTGGTCAACATGGAGAATGAAAGACCTGATAGACCAGGGGCTTCTGGCTCCTACGACAGCTTTATGGGATAACCATAAAGATGAATATTCAGAAGGTTTAAGGAATGCATTTACATTTGATGGAGAAGCATACGGATATTCTTATACGCAGGAATACTGGCCTGTATGGTATAACAAAGATGTTTTTGCACAGTATAACCTGGAAGAACCAACAACATGGGCTGAATTTGAAGCAGTGTGCGATACACTTCTTGAAAACGGTATTACCCCTATGGCACAGACAGTTCAGGCAAGGTGGCCTACCTTTATTATGTTTGAGCAGTTTGTAATTGGGGAAGATCCCCAGCTTTATGTTGACCTTTGTGAAGGAAAAGTAAAATACAGCGATCCCAAAATAAAGGCAGCTTTTGAGGTATGGAAAGGTCTTATTGATAAAGGATACTTTACTGATCCTGGTATAGATTATTTTGTTGATGCACCGGCAATGTTTAATTCTGGTGAGGTAGGAATGATTCTGGCAGGGACATGGTACTATGAATCAGTTCTTATCGCTGCAGGAGTTACGGAAGAACAAATAGGCGCATTTATACTTCCGTCCCAGAAAGAAAGTGCAGGAAAGAACATAGTTCTGGAGATGTCTCCTATTTGCGTCAGCTCAAATTCCCAGAATCTTGAAGCTACAATGGTAGCAGTAGATTACTTTATGGGTGCAGAAGGAAACGAGATATTCGCCAAGCTAAATAAAGCGTATCCGTCCAATATGAATTCTAATACTGATTTTCTTCCTGAAATAAAGGTTAAGATTGCTGATACAGTTAAGAACGAGAATTATAATATTCTGAACAGATACTGGGAAGCAACACCTACTCCTATATGTGAGGAAGCAGTTGATAAATTTGCAGAATTTATAACAAATCCGGAAAAACTTGACCAGATACTGGCAGATCTTGATGTGATTGCCGATAAGTTCTGGAGCGAAAACAAGTAAAACTTTTTCAGTTTGCGGGAAACAGATTTATTCTGTTTCCCGCTTAAGAATATATTATCGGATTTGGGGAAAAACTTATGAAATATCATAATAAATTTGTTAGCTATTTATATATATTACCTTCTTTTTTACTGGTATTTTTATTGCTTCTGGTTCCGATGTTCCAGAACATATATTACAGTTTCTTTCAGTGGAACGGGATAGCTGAACCTGTTTTTAATGGTTTTAGTAATTACATTCAGCTTTTTAAAGATTCAAACTTTTTTACTTCATTAATAAATACGATCCTCTGGGTTGTGATAACTCTGATATTCCCTGTTTTCGGTGGCCTGCTGATAGCTGTTTTTTTAAGAGGTATCAAGTTCGGCAATTTCTTTAAGTCTATTTTTTATATACCTATTACAATATCTTTTGTTGCAACAGGGATAATCTGGAATTATATGTATAGCAGGCAGATAGGTGTTTTAAACACTTTTCTTGATCTTATAGGGCTTGATAAAATCTCATGGCTTGTAAATGTTCCTTTAAATACTTTTTCCCTGCTTATAACCTGGACATGGCAGCAGCTTGGGATAAATATGGTTTTGTTTTTAATGGGCCTGACATCTATTCCGGTAGAACAGACTGAAGCTGCAACAATAGAAGGAGCAAGCAAATGGCAGACTTTTATCCATATAACATTACCCATGCTCAGACCTATTACAACTGTTGTTATTGTAATGGCTACAGCCAATTCTTTTAAAGTTTTTGACCTCATATATGTAATGACCAGGGGAGGTCCTTACAGATCTTCGGAAACTCTTGCAGTTACCATGTTCAGAGAGACATTTACAATGTCTAATATGGGTTATGGTGCTGCCATTTCCGTGGTTCTTTCCATTATAGTTGTGGCTATTTCAGCTATTTATCTGAGAACCATGGTTAAAAAAGATTTGTTATATTATTAGAGAGGTAGAAGCAAAATGGTGGTGCTTAGAAAAACAATTACATATATTATAATAATATTACTTGCCCTTGCATGGTTATTGCCGATATTTTCTGTTATTCAGGCTGCAGTAAAAAGTCCTGAGCAGTTTAATTCTTCAAGCTTTTTCCAGTTTCCTACGAAATTTGCTTTATTTGATAATTTTAAAAAAGCAATACAACAATGGAAACTGCAGGAATTTTACCTTAATTCTATCATTTATTCAGTAGTCGGCGGGCTTATAACGATAATCACTGCTTCAATGGCTGCTTTCAGTATTGTAAGATTAAAACCAAAATTTAATTTTGTTTTGTTTTTAATAATTTATTCCGGTACCTTGTTTCCTTTCCAGATGTACCTGATACCTCTTTACAGGATTTTTAACCAGACCGGACTTTATGATACAAAAACCGGCATGATACTTGTGTATTCTGCCCTTGCAATTCCTTTCAGTCTTTTTGTATACAGAGGTTTTTATTCGACTATTCCAAAGGAAATCGAAGATGCCGCAATGATAGATGGCTGTAATTCTTTTCAGCTTTATACAAAAATATTTTTACCTCAGTCAATAGCCCCGACTGCGGTGGTAGCACTGTTCCAGATGTCGTGGATATGGAACGACCTGCTTTTTGGAATGGTACTCACAAGGACCGGCAACGCCAGACCGGTAATGGTATCACTTGCTTCCATGTCGGGTGTAAGCGGAGGAATAATCCCGTATATTATGAGCGGAGTAATATTTACTTCTCTTCCGACAATCTTGTTATTCATTCTTCTCAGGAGATATTTTATATCCGGGATGGTTTTATCTGTTGCGGGCGACTGATGAAGAATCTTATTTGAAATGTATTTCTAAAAAAGGGGAAAATTTAATGAATAAAGATTTAACTTCAAGGCAAAGAGTTAGGATGGCTCTGGAACATAAAGAAGGCGACAGAGTCCCCATTGATTTCGGAGGCATGCGTTCTACCGGAATATCCACAATTGCATATAATAATCTTAGGAAAAAACTGGGTATAAAAGACAGGCTTTCAAGGATGTATGATTTTCAGCAGCAGCTTGCTTATCCGGAAAAAGAGGTAAGGGATTTATTTCATATTGATGTTATTGATGCCGGGCAGGCATTTCTGGCTGATGATAATGACTGGAGGCAGTGGGAATTAAATGATGGTTCTTTGTGCCTTATTCCCAGGTATATTGATTTTGAAGTTGATGAAAAGGGAACAGTATTTCTTAAAAATAACAGAGGCCTGATTGTAGGGAAAAAACCAAAGACTTCTCTTTATGTCGATCAGACATACTGGCCTTATTATGACGAACCTGCTATTCCTGAAAAAATAGATTCAGACAGCTTTGCAGATATATTGTGGTCTGTACCTTCTCCTCCATGGCATTTAAATATCTTTGATGACAGGCAGTATGAACTATTTATAAAAACCATTAAAAAACTACATGACGAGACTGATTATGCAATCATGCTTGCGGTTGGATGCAATCTGTTTGAAATGGGTACATGGCTGAGAAGATTTGATAATTTTCTTTCAGACATAATACTCGATAAAGCTGGTGTTGAAAGGTTGCTGGACAAACTAATTGAAGGATATATGAAAAACCTTGAAAGAGTTTTAAGCGGTGTAAAGGATTATGTAGACCTCCTTCAGTTCGGAGATGACCTGGGTACGCAGCAGGGCCCTTTTGTACCTCCAAAAATATTTAAAGATATCTTTGCTCCGCGATATAAGATGATGTGGGATTATGTCCACAAAACAAGTGACTGCAAAGTTTTTCTGCATTCCTGCGGTTCCATATATGAGCTTATCCCGTTTCTTATCGAGTCTGGAGTAGATGCATTAAATCCTGTGCAGACAACCACAACAAACATGGAAGAAGAAAAACTTAAAAAAGAGTTTGGAAAAGATGTAACTTTCTGGGGAGGCGGAGTAAACACCAGAGACGTTCTTGCACTGAAGACACCTGCAGAAGTAAAAGAAGACGTTAAAAGAAGAATACAGATTTTCGGCAAAGGCGGAGGATATGTTTTTAATTCCATTCATAATGTCATGGCTGATGTTCCGCCGGAGAATGTGATTGCGATGTTTGAAGCTGCTTACGAGTTTGGGGGATATTAACAGTATCTTTAATTAATAAATAATTACGAATAAAGAAGTTACATGCCTGCTTAATTATTGAACCGAAACGAAACATTAACTGTAGTTATATGATTATAATGAGCAAGAATATTACTATAGGCGAAATTGCCAGGCTTGCCGGGGTTTCAAAGACCACGGTATCAAGGGTTTTGTCAGGGAAAACAAATCTTGTAAAAGATGAGACTCTTGAAATCATTTTGAAAGTAATTAAAGAGCAGAACTACAAGCCAAGCATCATAGCCAGAAGCCTGAGAACAAAAAAAACAAAGCTAATAGGACTTATTCTGGCTGATATTGAGAATCCTTTTTATTCAAGGGTAGCAAAAGGCGTGCTGGATGAAGCAGAAAATCTTAATTATACGGTAATCATCAGTAACTCAAATTACAGCATTACGCTTGAAAAAAAACTATTGGAAACTTTTATCAATCGCCAGGTTGAAGGGCTTCTTCTTACTACAATGAACCTGGATGAGAGTATGGTGCAGACACTCCAGAGAGCAGGGATTCCTTTTATTTTAATTGACATAAAGACTGGCATGGAGTCGGTTAATTATGTTACTAATGACAATTATTATGGCGGAAAACTTGCGGCAGAATATTTTATGCAAAAAGGTCACAAAAACATAGGATATCTTGGATGTGAAAAGCTAAACAGTCTTGAGGAAAGGAAACTGGGTTTTAAAAAAGCACTACAGCAAAACGGGATAAACCATGAATATGAAGCAAGGCTTAAGGAAATAACAAATGTCAGCGGAATATTTAATGATATAAAAGCATTGATAAGGGATAAGAAGATAACTGCTTTTTTTGCCGGTAATGATTATATAGCCATTCAGGTATTAAACTTTGTAACAAATGAACTTAAATTAAAAGTACCCGAAGATCTGTCGCTGATAGGTTATGACAATATTTCGATATCAGCAGCTGCAAGAGTGCCCCTTACTACAATAATGCAGCCGAAATATTCAATGGGGAAGATAGCGCTGGAACAATTGATGCAGCTAATCAAGAATAACCATATAGGAGGTACTACCAAAATAGTGTTTAAACCGGAACTGATAGAAAGGGATTCAGTAAAAAAATTAAATTGATTTAGTATTCGTACCTGTCTGTTTGCAGAGACGGGGCATTAAAAAGATATTGCAATAAAAATTAATTATCTATATAATTTTACTATATAAATTAAATATATTTTAGTTGGTAGAGATAAAGAGTCCAACAATATTAATCTTTTTGGTTATATTGTATGGGCTTTTTTTATTTTTTCTTATTGTTTTCCGCAGAATCATTTATTAACAAATTTAATTAATTAAAACTGTCATGATGAGAGATTTCAACATAACAACATCTGTATTTTACAAGCTTGCAGGTAAAACCCTTCAGCAGAAAATGAACCTTGACATAAAAAAAGAGCCGGGCAAAAAACCGGAGGATATCCTGCTGATGATTTATGACAGGGGGACTGAAAGCAAATTTGGTTTTTCATCAAAAGATTTTAAAAACGGCTGTCTTGAATTTTATCTCCCCCCTGTCGAAAACAGCAGGAAAATAACAGCAGAGTTATTTTTTAAAGATTTTAAATTAAAAAAGGAATTCTTGTTAAAACCCAGGAGAAAATGGGAGATACATATTCAGAATTTTACACATACCGATATAGGTTTTACTGATCTTCCAAGCAGAGTAGCAAGAGGATACCAGGAAGCAGCAAAATCAATACTTGACTTCTGCAAACAGACTGCGGATTTTGATGAAGGAAGCAGGTATAAGTGGAATGTTGAAACAGGCTACTGGCTGGAAAATGCACTAAAAGGAATAAATAAAAATGAACTGAAGAAATTTAAAGAGCTTGTAAAATCCGGCTTTATCGAAATAAGCCCTCTTTATGTTGCCCATACTTCTGAATTCAATGATGAGGAAACACTTATAAGAAGCATTTATTTTGCATTCAGATTTGCAAAGGAATGCGGTGTCAGAATCGAGACAGCAATGGCTTCAGATGTGACAGGCCAGCCCTGGTTTCTGCCTCAGATTCTTTTAAAATCAGGGGTAAGGTATTTTTCAACTGCAGTAAATGCAACAATGGCAAAAGCCCTTAAACTTGAGAGGCCTTTTTACTGGCAGTCAGCGGATGGTTCAAAAGTGATGGTGCTTGATACAGACGAAAGACAGGCTTATCAGGAAGGAGTAATGATAGGGCTGCACGAAGATTATGAAACAGTTTATAAAAAACTTCCCATATATCTCGAGGATCTGGAAGATACCGGAAACTTTAATTTTGACCTTATTGCTTTAAGAGCTCCCGGCTATCCGGGAGACAATACAAAACCCAATATAGCAGTAAGCCATATAGTCCGGAGATGGAACAGGGAATGGGCATTCCCGAAGCTTATTATTTCAACTTACGGAGATTACTTCAGAAAGTTTGAAAGAATTTATGGCAGAAAATTAAAAACCTACTCAGGTGCATGGCCGGACTGGTGGGTCAACTACCATGGTGCTGTTGCATTTGAAACAGGTGTTAACAGGATAACACATACTGATATTTCCAATGCTGAAAGATTTTCAACCCTGCTTTATATAAATAACAGAAAAGAATACAGGTATCCGAAACCAGAAACAGATTATGTCTATAGCAAATTATTTCTTGCTGATGAGGCAGACTGGGGTGCGTACTCCAGTAGTTCTGAACCGGACTGTCTTCAGTCAAAAGGACAGAAATATGAGAATGCCTCCTTTGTTTATCAGGCAGCAATATACGCAAAAGAGCTTTCAGATAATTCCAGGATTTCAATGTCAAAAATGATGAAGACACAAATAGGCTCAGGAATAATTGTAAGCAATCCGCTTGGTTTTGAAAGAACTGAGATAGCGGAAGTTTCCATACCTAAAGCAGCTTTCAAAGGAAAAAAAGGTTTTAAAATAATTGATACTGTAACCGGAAAAGAAGTAAAGTCTCAATTTGTGGAGCAGAGACTGCATGATTTTCAGGCGGCAAATTTAAGAATCGCATTTTTAGCAGAAAATATTCCTCCGCTGGGATTTAAAGTCTTTGATTTTACTGCTGATGATTCCGAAAAAGACTACAGAACGAAGAACAGCCTTCCTGACGGCCGTATTGAAAATGATTTTTACATTATCAGGCTTGATCCTGGTTCAGGAGAAATAAGAGCTATAACTGATAAGATTCAAAAAAAGGATATTACTGACAGCAAAAGCGATTTCAGATTTAATCAGTTTGTATATGATGCTGATGAAAATGAAAGAGTAGTAGATTTAAGCAATCATGAGGGATTAAGAAAAGATATCCTTTTTTTGCAGCCTTATTACAGGAAACTGCATGCTGATTTTTATGATTCTCCTACAAAAAAAGTCAGATTTAAAAGATATTTTGCTGAAAACAGCAGTATAAAGGAGGTCAGGGAAGGTCCTATATTCACAGAGATAATTACAACCGCATCCGGGTATATGTTTCCGCAGATAAAGACAAGCATTATGGCAGATAATATTAATAAGAGGATAATCTTCAGGAATTATCTATATAAATATGAAAATCTGAATATGGAGTCGCTTTATTTCATGTTTCCTTTTAATGCGCCAAAACCTATGATAAAAATCAATAATATCGGAGGCTTTTTTGAACCTGAGAAAGAGCAGCTTCCAGGTTCGGCCAAAGACTGGTACTGTGTACAGAAATGGATAAATATTGCTGGTAAGGATTTTTCATTTTTATTCAGTCCTCTTGAAGCACCGCTTGTCCAGCTTGGAGGCATAAATACCGGAAAATACCTGGATAAAATAAAAATCGATAACGGAACGGTCGCGTCCTTTGCAATGAACAACCACTGGTGGACGAATTCACCAGCAAGCCAGTGCGGGAGGTTTGAATTTAATTATTTTGTAAGCAGCAGTCCGTCAGGATTTAATCCTGTACTGTCAAACAGGTTCGGCTGGTCTTCCCACTTTCCTCTTATTGCAGATTTTGTAAACAGGGAAGAGGTAAAAGGAAAATATGAATCTTATAGTATCCTGAAAGAACCCCTTCCGGAAAATATAATCCTTATAGGATTAAAAAAAGCTGAGGATAATATCGGCGTGATTTTCAGGTTTCTTGAAACTGCCGGAAATAGCTGCCGTTTTGTTTTTTCTTTAAATAATAAAAAAATAAAGCAAGCATTCCTTACAAATCCTGTCGAAGAAAAAATAAAAGCTCTTGACAGGGAAAAAGAAAAAATAAAAATTACTTTAAATCCTTTTGAAGTATCAAGCGTTTATATTGCCGCAGATTAATAAACTGTGACGGTTAATTTAATTAGCAAAAGAGAAGAGGCTTATTTTGAACGATAGAGTAAGATTAAATATTAGAAAAAGCATTCTTTTCATTATAATCATACTTTTATGCATTATTTGGCTTGTGCCTATATATTTTCTTATCCTTATCTCTCTTAAATCGTCAAAAGAATTTGCGGTAACTTCATTCTGGGAATATCCACAGACTTTTGCGCTGTTTAAGAATATCAGATATGTTTTTATAGAAACCAAAATGCTCAAGCCCTTTCTAAACAGCCTCCTTTATGCAATATGCGGAAGCGCTGTGGCAATTTTCATTTCATCTCTTGCGGGTTACGGACTTACAAAATTAAAGCTGAAAGGAGCTTTTCCCATATTTATAATAATCTGGAGCGGAATGATTTTTCCCGTACAGATATATCTTATTCCTTTATACAAAGCATATCTTACACTGAATCTTTATAATACCAAAATAGGCATGCTACTTATCTATGTCGCCCTTATAATACCTTTTTGTGTTTTTGTTTTCAGGAATTTCTTTTTAACGATTCCGGATGATTATATCGAAGCGGCAAAAATCGATGGATGCAGCAATTTCCAGATTTATTACAGAATACTTCTGCCTAACTCCTTTGCTCCGATGGCAATCCTTGCCCTTTTTCAGGGAAGCTTCATATGGAATGATCTGATACTGGGAATGGTTCTGGCTGGTTCTGATTCGGTCAGGCCTGTAATGAATGCGCTTGCTTTGTTAAATGCTGTTTATTCAGGGAAAAACATACCGGCTGTTATGACTGGAAATCTTTTAAGCGGACTTCCGATTATTATTGCATATCTGCTGCTTCAGAAATATTTTATACAGGGATTAAAACTGCAGGCAGCAGGAGAATGACTGTTATTTATATAAAAAATTTTACTTTTTAAATTAATTTTTAACATCAGGAGGTGAAACAGGAAAAAATTCAATGAGTTTACAAATAATAAAAGGAGAAAAATATGAAAAGATTTTTTATCTGGCTATTGATTTGTATTTTTGTAGTTTCGTTTGGCCTGGCATTTTCAGGCTGCAAGAAAGAAGCAGCAGTAACTGAGACTACTGCAGCTCAGGCAGAAACTACAGCAGCAGAAACCACTGCTGCTCCCGCAACTGAAGAAGAAACAACAACAACTGAACCGCTTTCCGGGCCTTTAAGGCTATTTACTGACAAGCCAGGCTGGCAGAATGGATGGGATGCGGTTTTTGCAGGATTTAAGGAAGCAACCGGCGTGGATGTGGAAATGACCGGATATACTGAAATTGATACTTATACAGCAGCTGTCAAGACAGGAATACCTTCTACACAGGGTCCGGATGTTTTTACCTGGTGGTCCAATTATAAAATAGCTGATCTTGCAAAAGAAGGTTTACTGGAAGATCTCTCACCTTTATTTGAAGCAGAACAGGGTAAATATAACCCGGGCATTCTGGATAGCTTCTCCTATGAAGGCACCATATACGGAGCGCCTGTACTTGTGGCTTCATGGCTGATGTTTTACAACAAACCTGTTTTTGAGCAATACGGACTTTCAGAGCCAAAAACATGGGACGAGTTTATGGATTTATGTGAGGAACTTAAATCAAATGGTGTGACTCCTATCGGTTTTACAATAGGAGGAGGATGGACAAGTTTCTTCTGGTTCCAGCAGATACTTGCATCTAATTATCCGGAAGCATACTATGCAATATGCCAGGGAGAACAAAGCTGGAATTCTGAAGAAGTAAAGAAAACATTTGAGATATGGAAAGAAATGATAGACAAAGGTTATTTTACGGATCCGGGAGTAGACCTTGGGAATGATATACCTCCGATGTTTGCAAAAGGCGAAGTTGCAATGACATATTGCGGTGATTGGTATACTGCTTATTTCGATGCCATCGAACTTAAAGGCGGGGAAGATTATTCCATGTTTGTTATTCCTCCATATGAGAAGGACAGGCCAAAAACGGTTATTTATGAAGCAGGACCTATATGTATTTCAAAAAATTCACAGAATATGGAGACAGCAAAGAAGTTTATAGAATACTGGATTTCTGATAAAGGACAGCAGATATGGTCAGAAGCAATGCAGTTTGTCTCACCTAACTCTGCAGTGCCCAAGGATCACCTTGATTCTGTAAAACAGAAAATATCTGCAGATGTCTTCGGCGATCCTGATGCCGAGCTTATTGTGAGGTTCTGGGAAGCAACACTTGAGACTATCAGCTTGCCTGCATGTGCTAGCTTTGACAAATTTGTTCTGGCTCCTGATACCTATGAAAGTGTTATGGAAGAGCTTGATCAGATGTCTTCAAAAGCATGGGAGGAATTCAAGGCCCAGCAATAATAGAATAAATAGTATTGATTGTAAAAACACCAGTTTTTTATTTCAGGCATAAGGCGGGCATTTCTGGTATGTCCGCCATAAAAAATAATGGAAAAGTCAGTAAAAATGAAAAAAAGTGAAAAAGTCCGGGGAATTTCAAATTATCTTTATGTAATACCTGCGCTTATAATGGTTCTCGCATTTCTTATAGCTCCGGTGGTTTTTGTAATTTATGCAAGTTTTACAGACTGGGATCTGCTTCATCCCATGAATTTTGTAGGATTAAAAAACTATATAAAAATATTTACTGATCCGAATCTTCTTGTTTCTACAAGAAACACTCTGATATGGGTAGTTATAATACTTGCAATCCCGATGTTTCTCGGGCTGATTCTGGCAGTTTTTATTAAGAATGTCTGGTTTTCAAAGCAGATAAAATCAATTTTTTATATCCCTCTTGCAATGTCGGGAGCCGGAATAGGGATAATCTGGAACTGGATTTTTTCAAGATCCGGCCTGCTGAATTCAGTTCTTATTTCTCTCGGTGTACTGACCATGCCTACTTCATGGCTGCTTAATGTCCCCCAGAATACTTTTTCAATGGCTGTTGCTGCAACATGGCAGGTAACCGGACTGAATATGATACTTTTTCTGATGGGACTTCAGAATATCCAGCCGGAAGTACTTGAAGCTGCAAAAATAGATGGGGCAAATGAATGGCAGACTTTTACCCGGATTATTCTTCCGCTTCTCAAGCCCATTACAACAGTCGTTATAATTCTTAATATCATAGGTAGTTTTAAGATATTCGATATTATCTGGGTAATGACAGCAGGAGGCCCGGCGAGGAGTTCAGAAACACTTGCAGTTTCCATGTATAAAGAATCATTCAGCCTGTATCAGATGGGTTATGGCTCATCTATTGCAGTTCTTCTTTCTTTTATAGTTTTTGCAGTGGGAATAGGTTATTTAAGGATAGTAGGAAGGGAAAAGTAGAAAGTAACAAAGTTTATTACTGACTGATATATATCAGGCACCCTGTTAATATATAAAACAGGGTGCCTGTTTGTCTGTAAATATTATTTTGCAGTAATATTCCCGGTCATTATTTCATCTGATATTACGCATCCTGGCAATACTGATTATGATTTAATAGTATGGATAGCCTGCAGAATTAACATCTTCTTTGCAGGCTTCCCATTCTTTATCAGAAATCTTACCGCTTTTTCTGTAAAACTCTCTGGCTTCACTGAGTATCTCTTCTATTGCTTTTTCTTCGCTGTCGGATAAAGGCTCCGGTTTATGTGTCTGAAGTATTTTTTCCATACGGTCTTTTGCATATTCAATACAATCTTTTTTATTGGCTTCCATCCATTCAAGATATGTCAGGCTGTCGGAGCTCTTCGGAATGAATTGCTCATTTTTCCACCATTTTCTTGTATGTTCCTCAGTCAGATAAGTACCTGGTATGGGTCCGACCTGATTAATGACGTCAATAGCCAGAGTATCATCATTTACTTCCACACCCTGGAGAAAACGGCCTATTGTAGCGGCAACATCGTCATCCAGTATCAGTTGTATGGGGTGAAATGAAAGTTCTCCATATATGCATCCGTGATACCCTATTTCGTTTGCTCCTGAAAGCAGTGAAAGCATAAGAGATATGGTTTTTTCATATCCGCATTGGTAATCTATTCTTTTGGAATTGGAGACACCTGTTGAATGGTTTCCAATAGGTATTTTGTATCTTCTCCATATCTGGTTAAATACTACCTGATGCATTGAGCTTTCTATTCTTCCAAAAACAGGATACCCCGAGCGCATATTCTGGGTAAAGCCGAAATCGCTTACAAGCACTCCTGTGCCTGTTTTTATTAATTGTGCCAGCACGACTCCGCCCATTAATTCAGCATTATTTGTTACAGTCGCTCCTGCCGTCGTTACCGGTGAAGTAGCTCCATAGGTAGGGCCGCTCTGTATGTATAGCGGAAATCCTGCTTCAATATTCCTGAAAGCTGATATACATGCATCTTCCTGGTATGTTAGAGGCGGTGAAATTGCAACTACTCCAAGATTTACTGCACCCAGTGCTTTTGCCATTCTAATTGCAAATACTTCACAATCATTGCCGTAATTGCAGTGCAGCGGCATTGTGCTGTTCCTGAAATTTGCTGCATCTCCTTCCAGCATCTGCATTACTGCCGGGGTATTTTTAAACCCAAACCAGGGCACATAAGAACCTGTATAGTGGACTGTATCCAGTGCATCCATGATTTTAACTGTATCGTAAAATTCTTTTCTTGTAGGTGTTCTTGGCTCCCATGTTTCCAGGTCGATGGTATCTTTTCCAGGGAAAGGAAGAAAATTAGACATATTTCCGCCAAAACGGACGTCACTTCTGGGCCCACGCCCTTTTACTATGAAGCTGCTCGGACATTTTCTCAAGCATTCTTCTACAAGCCAGGGCGGGAATCTGACAATCTTTTTTTCCATGTCCACATTGCAGTCATTTTCTTTAAAAAGTTTTAAGGCTTTATCGCTTTCAAACCTGATTCCGGTATTTTCAAGAACATCAAGAGTATTTTTATGAATTGATTCCAGCTGCTCTTCAGATAATATTTCCAATGGCCTGATGTTACGCGTTATTCCTTTTTTTCTAATCATTAAAGGCTTACTCCTTTCCAAGTAATGTTTTACATAATCTGGGTGCTCTTGCAGCAGTAGCTTCATATCCGTCTGCACCTATTTCATCAGCAAATTCCTGGGTTGTTGCAGCTCCTCCTATGATTACTTTTACTTTATCCCTGATGCCTTTATCTTTAAGGACCTCAATAATTCTGTTTTGTTCAGCAATGGTCGTTGTCAGAAGGGCAGATAATGCGAGGATTTCAGGATTATATTTTTCTATTGCTTCTATGAAACGCTCGGAAGAAATGTCTACTCCCAGATCAATGACCCTGAAGTTTTCAGCAACAAGGAAGGTTTTAACCATTGTTTTTCCAATGTCATGAATATCGCCTTTGACTGTGCCCAGCACTACGGTACCTATTTTTTCAATTTCTTTACCTGATTTTTCAATTTCTGCCTCTACTACTGAAATAGCTTCAGACATTGCACTCGCTGCACCAACCAGATCCGGAAGAAAGAGTTCTCCTTTTCCGAAGTCATCACCTATTTTCCTGATTGTCTCGGTCATTCCGGCAAGGATATCATTGGGTTCTATTCCTTCCCCGATTGCTTTTGTGGCCATCTCACGTGCCAGATTGCGATTATAGGTAATAATTGACTCTTTTAAACTGCTGATAGTATCAGACATATTTACTATTCCTCCCATCTAGAAAACGGTACTATTGGTACCTTCTTAATATTTAAGATATTCTAAATATATTAATACAAATACATTGTATTATATGAAAGTAATCCATCTGACAAATCAAGATCAAGATAGTAAAAATTATGAATGATTTAATTTAAAATGCTAAAATCAAATAAATCTTTTGTCAATATAATCAAAGAAGTTTGTCTTTTTCTTTTCTTTCAATTACTGGCCTTGTCCCGTATATTATTCCCCCCATTATTGCAATGATTACAAGCATGGCGAAAAGAAGCAGGGAACACATGGCAGCTTTTTCATTCTGTACTCCAAGTGACACCATCATAAGGACAAGAGATCCTTCTCTTACGCCTATTCCTCCAAGTGAAATAGGAAGCATGGCTATTATGGTCACTACAGGGACTATAAAGATAAAGGCAGTAAGGTTCAGCTGGATTCCGAGTGCTCTGGCTGCAAGCCAGTAATTTAATATTACTGCAAACTGAAGGGTTATACTATAGAACATGACTTTGACAAGAACCCACTTGAATTTTTTAAAAGAAAGAAAAGTCTCATAGACATTTCTGAGTTTGTCAAACAATTTTGATAGGAATCTGATTTTCTTTGCAAGCTTTTTCAGTCCCAGTATGTTTGGATTCAGTACAAGGAAAAAGAGAACAAAGCTTATTACAACAAAAATTATTATTGGTATTATTATGGATTTTCCACCTATGGTCGTGAATCCCAGAAACAAAGCAACGATTGCAAATAAACCTGATGCAATAATACCGGAGAGTCTTTCTATTACTAATACCGATATAGATGAGCTCATGGGAAAGCCTGTTTTTTTTGTCACATCATATGCCCTGTATACATCACCACCTATGCTTGTCGGAAGAAAATTGTTAAAAAACATTCCTACAAGGACAGAACCTGAAAGAAAGGGAATGGATATGTTTACATTTTGTGTTTTAAGAAGAGTCTGCCACCTGAAAGCAGTTATCCATATGCCGTAAGCATGTGTTAAAAAAGATAGTACAAGCAGGAGAATATTTATATCTTTTAATGTCGAGGCTATAGTCCTGAAATCTTTAAATTGTGAAAAAATCAGAAATATTATCAGCCCCAGGCTTATTACAAGCCGTAATGTAGTATTTATTATCTTTTTTCTTTTCTGATAAAAAGCTTTTATTCTTTTGATTAAAGGCATTGCTAAAAATCTTTCTTTTTAATAAGTATAAGTAAAATTAAATTTTAACATGTAAATATTATTTAAAATAAGTAAAAAATAATTTTGTCTGCCCTGCCTATCGGTTATTTCATTTTTATAAAGCCATTATCCAGATACCACTGCGAAGTAAGATGGATACCTGTTTTCATATCTATCTTCGGTTCATATCCAAGCAAATTTCTTGCCTTTTGTATGCTGAATGCTCTGTTTTTCCTGAAGAAAGCTACTCTTCTTTTAAAAATAGGCGGCTGTTTTTTAATTTTAAATATTTTATATGTACCTTCTGTTAATGCTGCCAGCGCGTATATTGGCAGATAAGGTATGTGGATTTTTGGCGGATTTACTCCAAATTCCTGTGCTATAAGCTTTGAAAGTTCATTCAGGCTTGCATACCTGCTGTCACCGATTATAAAAACTTCTCCGACTGCTTCATTTTTTTCACCGCAGAGAAGGTAACCATCAATAAGATTATCTATATAAACCATATGGAAACATGCCTGACCGTTTCCCATAATAAGCCATCTTTTTTTTGCAATCATCCTGAACATTTTTAGCAGCCTCATATCTCCCGGTCCGTAAATAGCTGCAGGCCTCAAAACAGAAACAGGCAGATTTTTTTCTTTTGCATATCTTAATGCTTCAAGTTCAGCTTTGCACTTGGACTGCTGGTAGGCATCACCGGGACTGTGAGGTTCAGTCTCATCTGAGGGAGGATTCTTTACAGTTGTAACGACACCTATTGTACTGGTATGGACAAGCCTCTCTATATTATATTCAAGACATGCATCAAAGACATTTAAAGAACCTTTATAATTTGTATCCCAGTAAAACCTGTCATCCACATATGCTTCTCTGTAAGCAGCAGCGACATGATAGACTTTTTCCACTCCCCTGACGGCTTTAAAAACTTTTTCCCTGTCTCTTATGTCTCCAACAATTATTTCGGCCCCTGCTTTTTTAAGTTCTTCAGCTCTGGCTTCTGAACGGGCAAGAACCCGAACATCATATTTTAATTCAAGCAGTCTTTTTGCAAGATGGCCGCCTGTAAACCCGGTGCCTCCGGTGACAAGAACCTTCATTTTTACCTCACTTTTTAATTTTTCCTTATACTGTCCCTGAAAAATATGCCCAGATAATCAGCAGGTATTCCCAAAAATGTCTGCCTGAAAACTCTATCGCAGTTTGAGCAGGGATGCAAATCATTAATATCTTTATTGGAAAATCTTCTTCTTAAAAACATAATTTTATTATCATTAAAGATTTCTTTTATGCTTTTTTTATTTATGTCTCCTATCTCTAATCTTCCGAAAAAATCCTGTGGGCAGGGAAGGACTTTTCCATCACTTAATATTACCATTGCATACCAGGGGAATGTGCATTTAGATATTTTTATCTTTTGAGAATCAATGCTGTTGTTTTCCGGCCCGGTCGTTTTCAGGGAACCTCCCCAGTTATGGGGCTTTCTGGTAACAAACCTGTCTGGCGGATTATTTTTGAAAGCAGAAAAAAATTTTCTTTTCTGCTTTTTCAGTTCTTCCGGTTTCAGGTCTTCATCATATTCAATTATCTGTATTGTGGTATGGGGAGTTTTTGAAAAAAGAGCTTTTTTTATTTTTAAGAATTCATTTATTTTAATCAAAACATCTTCGTACCCTGCCCCTGTCCGGTTTTTCTCATACATCTCTTTTGTGTATCCGTCAAATGAGAAAGATATTCTGTGGAGTCCGGATTTTATCAGTTTTGCTGACATTTCAGGGTCAAGAAGAACTGCATTTGTATGCAGCCTGGTTTTAATACCTGAATTTGCTGCATAATTTATCATTTCTACAATTTCCGGATTGACAAGAGGTTCACCTCTGTGAAAAAGATTAACCTCATACACCCCTGTTTTTGCTTCATTTATTATTGTCCTGAAAAGGTCAAAATCCATATTATTTTTTTTATCATCCGGCAAATCTTTATTTACACATAAACGGCATGCAAGATTACATATGCCAGAGGTTTCAATCCAGAGTTTTGATGGAAAATAACCAACAGCTTTTTTCCCTGACATATAAGAGAAATATATTTTTAAGAGAGTAGAATAATACTGATATTTTTTCATAAATTTATTATTCAGTTAGTCTGCTGTTCAGGCCGTCTTAATAAAACCATTATATCTTTTTGGATATGAAACCTGTATGCTCATACAAGGATTTAAATTAAATACAATGTCTGTAAATTGCAAGTGTTTCTGCCGCAGTTTTTTCCCAGCTGAATTTTTTGGAATTGACCAGGCATTGCTTTCTTATATATGAGCTCAGATTATCATTAGATAGAATTTCATCCATTTTTATGCATATTTCCTTTTCGTCAAAAGGTTCAAACAGCAGATCAGGATGTTGAAGAACTTCCGGGATTGAGGATGTTTTTGAGGCAATGACAGGCAGGCCGCAGCTCATTGCTTCCAGCACCGGGAATCCAAAACCTTCAAATATTGAAGGGTAAACAAAGAGGCTTGCCATATTATAAAGCTGAACAAGGTCATAATCACTTATTTCTCCTGTAAATATGATGTCTTCCTTGTATTTGCTGTTATTAAAAGAGTTAAAGGTTTCTTCACTTTTCCAGCCTGTTTTTCCGGCGATTACAAGCTTCATGTTCCTGAATTTGTATTTTTTCTTTAAAAGGTCAAAAGCCAGGATGAGGGTTTTGAAATTCTTCCGCGGTTCAATGGTCCCGACACTTAGAATAAAATTACAATTTATGCCATATTTCTGCATGACTTTTATATCTGTTTCATCTTCTTCAAGAATCTTAAAAATATCTTCAGATGCAAGATAAACAACATGTATCCTGGAAGGATTTGTTCCAAGGTATTCAATTATGTCTTTTTTTGTTGACTCAGAATCTGCGATTATTATCTTTGCTCTTTTTGCATTACGCGAAACCATCTTCTGATATTTTTTAACAAACCATTCAAAATTAAATTCAGGAAATCTGAAAAAAGACATATCGTGGATTGTGAGGACAATGTTTTTATTAAAAGTAGGAGGAATTATGTAGTCAGGGCAGTGAAGCATATCACTTTTAAATCCAAGCATTTCTATTGCCGGGAATTTTTTCTGCCCTATTTTTCCCAGCTGATTCCGGGTTACCGGGTAGAAACTTGTTTTAATGTTTTTTTGTGGATATTTTTTTAAAAGATCTTCGAATATATACATATTCTCATCTGAAGCACGATATCCAGTGAAAACAAATTCATTGCCGTCTTCCGGCTTATGCGGGACAAGCTCTGCCTGGTTCTGGTTCTTGTCATCATTATCATCAGATTTAAGCAGATTTTTAATAAGATTATTTATATATCTGCCGGAACCTATTCTGGTCCCGAAGTTTAATATCGTTGAAACTTCTATCCCGATTTTCATAAAAATTTCATTATTTTAAAAAATTCTTTTATAATCTGTCAATGAGTTCGTGAACACTGATAGGTTCATTTTCAAGCTTGTTGTGAAGCTTGGAAGTCAGGATTTTATTATCAAATTTAAGCTTGGTATCTTCAAGAGTTTTAAGATAACTTACATATTCCATATATTTGTTGCTGCCGGTAATCACAAAAAGCCTTTGATAGGTTTTTATAAGATTTTCTATTGAAAATACAGGTTCATTTGTTACGATATCAAAAAAGTTCTTCTCTCCCCAGTAATACTTTATTATTTCATCATCATTTATCAGTCTTTTCAGTTGTATTATCTTCCTTTGCTGTAAAAGCTGATTTCTGCTTTTCCTGAAATCGGAAATTATCCTTTTTGATGTGTGTTTCATATTTCTATCTTTTAAATTTGACCGCATTATTTTCATTTCTACCGGAAGTATTCTGTCAATTGTCCTTTGCTCGCAATTCTTAAGAAGCATTTTCATAAGATTGAGTCTTTTATAATAATAAATTTTCTGGAAAGCAGTAGACTCGTCTCTGAAATTATATGCATATTTGTGATAGATAATAGATCTGGGACAAGACCTGAATTTGTATCCGAAAAGGTTTGCCCTGTAGCAGAAATCAAAATCTTCATAAAATAAAAAGAAATTTTCTTCTACAGGACCGACTCTGGAATTTTTAAAATAATCTGTTTTAATGAAGGCACTTGTAAAAGACAATCCGAATATCTCTTCAGGAACATCATATTGATGCAGATCGAGCTGCCCCAGTCCCTGGTAACCGTCGTAAAGTGAAGTATCGAGATATGTACCAACGCTTTCAATATAATTACGCTGGTAGGAAAATTTTATCTTCGGTGCAAGCCCTGCTACATTATCATCAATCTTTTCTGCTTCCTTTAAGAACTCTTCGATTGCTCCGGAGTCATAAACGACATCAAAACCAGATATCAGCACATACATTGTGTCTACTTGCTTTAATGCTTCATTTATTGCTTTGCCAAGACCTGTATTCGAGCCATTTTCGATTATTTTTAAATCAAGATCGTAAAATTCGCTATATTCCTGCCTCTCAGCCGTATCATCTTTGGGATTTTTATCAGCCTGCTTCAGGTAAATGTCTTTTATGGCGCGAATTGTCTCATTTGTGCTTCCATTATCAAAAAGCAGTACCTTGAAATTTTTGGCAGTCTGGTTTTTAAGAGAATCAAGACACTCGGAAATACATTCTATTGAAGAATTATAATTAACTATAAGAACTGTAAGAGCAGCCGGAACTGGAGGAGCGGGGGGGACCAAGGGGACCAAGGGGACGTATAATTTGGCTCCTTTTTTTTCTGTATCAGAGCCGGGTATAATCTCAGTTCCATCTGAGTGCCTGCTTTGCAAACCACCCTCACTACTGAGAGAACCATCGCTGCTTGGGGCAGATGTATTTGTTAGNNNCCCTTTGAGCTCTCTTAGAAGGGAGTCGTATTCGTTTACGGTTCTTTCCCAGGTAAATCTTTCTGATGATTTAAGGCCGTTTTCTCCCAGTTTTTTTATAAGGCCGGGATTTCCTGAAAGTTCTATTACTTTTGACAGAAATTCTTCCCTGCTGTTTACTAGATATCCGGTAATGCCATCTTCCATTATTTCAGGGTGTGCCCCGATTTTATAACAGATAGCCGGTTTTGAAAAAGCCTGAGCTTCAACTACCGGAAGATCAAAACCTTCCCACTTTGTACATGTGGTATAAATATCGCTTGCAGAATAAATAACAGGCATCATTTCAAAAGGAGCATTGGAAATGACACATATCCCTTCATTTCTTAAAGCTATTTCATCATTCTTGGAACCGAAGCCGATCATCAGAAGCTTTAAAGAATCATTGCTTTTTTTTGCTTCTTTAAAAATGTCCATAAGCTCTCTTGTGCCTTTATATGGCTGATTTACAGGATTCAGCCTTCCGGCATAAAGCATCAGCACATCATTTTCCAAAATACCCAGTTTTTGCCTGAGTTTTATAGCTTCTTTTTCAATCTCATCTTTTTCGCCCAGCTCTTTTTTGTAATGGTCTGCACCAAGATATATGCATGATGATTTGCTTCTTAATGACTTGGGGATTTTACTGTTAAGAAATTCAGATATGCTTACTATTTTCAGGCTGTTCTTAAAATAAAAATTATTCTGGGTAAAATCCATATATCTGAAAAATAATTTTCTTCTCAGGCTCATCCCTTCAGTGGATATTACTCCGTAGTTTATTGAAATAACAGGTTTTTCAAGTACTCCTGCAAGACTGTAATAAGGAAAAGTATTTATTATAAAAATATCGCTTCCCTGATTATTAAAAATATATTTGAGTTCCTTTGTCTTTTTTTCAAGTTCCATTACATTGGAACCAGTCATCCGGGGAATAATGTTTATATCATAACATGCTCTTTTTTTATATTCATCATCAGCCTGGGTACAGAAAACATTACAATCATAACCCCTGTCTGTAAGCCCTGAAGCAAGTTTGTCAACGACAAGCTCAACGCCATGCCCGACAAGCATTTTTTCAGTAATAAAAGAAATTTTTTTAACCATTTTCGAATTTATCAGGTCAGAAGTGATAATTTTATTCATTTTAACATTAATTATTGTTTAAAAAAAATTGTTTGTTATAATTTATATAAATTTCAAACCTTATATTTTATCTTAATGAACTTGTTATGAAAGATATTTATTCATATCCATTAATTACCGTTTCAATTGTCAATCTTAACGGCAGCAATTATCTGAAAGACTGTCTTGAATCGTTAAAAAAGCTTAACTATCCGGCAGAAATGCTTGAAATAATTATTGTTGATAACGGCTCCAATGATGATTCCGTTAAATTCATTAGAAATAATTATCCGGAAGCAAAAATAATACAGAATAGCCGTAATCTGGGATTTGCAAAAGCAAACAATCAGGCAGCTGCTGAAGCAAAAGGAGAATATGTCGCTTTTTTAAACAATGATACCAAAGTAGATGAAAACTGGCTTATAGAACTTCTGAGACCGGTATATGGTTCTGATGAAACGATCTGCTCAGGATCGAAAGTACTTTCTTTTGACGGGAAAAGTATTGATTTTGCCGGAGGTATGATTAATTTTGAAGCAAAAGGGTTTCAGATAGATTATGGAATGCCAAAAGAGAAAGATAATCATAATATGGAAAGGTTCCTTCCTTTTGTAAACGGAGGAGCCATGCTTGTCAGAAGAGATGTTTTTGTGAATTCAGGCGGGTTTGATGAAGATTTTTTTGCATACTATGAAGATGTAGATCTTGGATGGAGATTATGGGTGCTGGGCTATAAAGTAGTATTTGCCCCTGATTCTATCGTTTATCACATGCATCACGGGACATCAAAGGCTTTCAGCGAAGACAAGCTGCGATATCTGAAAGAAAGAAATGCCCTCATATCTCTTTATAAGAATTACGGGGAACAGAGCCTTGCCGCCATTCTTGCAGCAACCCTTTCCAATATCTTTGCAAGAATATTTACTGATTTTAAATTTGATCATAAGAGTTATTATAATTTCGATATAAATGATAAAAATTCAAGCGAGCTTTCAAAAAAAACAGGTGATGAGATCAGGCAGCTTAAAATAGAACCCCAGCCTTTAAGCTCCCTGATGGCAGTAAAGGATTTTCTTGAGAATATAGCTGCCCACAAGACAAAAAGAGATTTTATACAATCCGGCAGAAGAAGGGATGACAAGGCATTATTTACTTATTTCAAAGGGCAATTCCTTTCAGTCTCAGGTGATGAGAATTATCAGAAACAGCAGATAAATATGCTTTCATCTCTTGGGATATATGATGTTTTTAATAAAAAAATCAAAAGAACCATCCTTCTTGTCTCTGATGAAGTAGTAGATAAAGAAATGGCAGGTCCGGCAATAAGGATATGGAATTTTGCAAAAGTCCTTTCCAGATACATGAATGTAATTATTGCAAGCCCCAACAAACCTGACCTTCCTGATATGGAATTTGAGATAAGCCAGTATTCTGATGATATGTCCCTGGGAAGACTTGTTGAGAGGGCTGACATAATTTTATGCGGCGGAACTTCTTTTAACAAATTTAAAAGTTTAAAAAGAAAAGACAGGTTTTTAATCCTTGACATATATGATCCTTATAATCTGGCAACTCTTGAGGAATACAGCTCAAGACCCATTAAAGAAAGAATAGAGATACATGAAGAAGTAGTAAAAACCATAAATGAGCAGCTTTACTGGGGAGATTTCTTCCTTTGTGCCTCAGAAAGACAGAGGGATTTCTGGCTGGGCATGCTTGCAGCCTTAAACAGGGTCAACCCCATTACTTATTATGCAGACAGCACACTGAGAAAAACAATAGATGTCGTGCCGTTCGGCCTTCCGGACAGCAAACCTGTTCATACCACAAAAGTATTGAAAGGGGTTGTTAACGGAATTAAAGAAGATGATTTTGTAATTATATGGGGAGGGGGGATATATAACTGGTTCGATCCTCTTTCACTTATAAAGGCAATGAAACTTATTAGCCAGGAAAGGGATGATATAAAATTATTCTTTATGGGAATCAGGCATCCCAATCCCATGGTAAAAGAGCTATCTCTTGTCAGTGAAACTGTAAATCTTGCAAAGAGTCTTGGAATTTTCGAGAAAAATGTTTTCTTTAATTTTGGCTGGGTGAAATATGACGAAAGGCAGAATTACCTTTTGGAATCTGACGCCGGCATAATCACACATCCTCTTCATATCGAGACAAGATTTTCGTTCAGGACAAGGGTCCTTGATTATATCTGGGCAGATCTTCCGGTGATATCAACCGAAGGCGATTTTTTCAGCGATCTTATAAAAACAGAAAAAATCGGACTGGTTGTAAAGGAAAAAGATCCTCAGGACATTGCAGAAGCCATAAGAAAAATTGCTGATGATAAAATATTTTATGAAAACTGTGTGAAAAATATTTCCCGTATTGCTGATGATTACAAGTGGGAAAAAGCATGCAGTCCCCTGATAAGATTCTGTATGGATCCTGTAATAAGTGCTGTCAAAGATACAGGAGAGCAGACTTTTGAAAAAGATATCCGATCTGAAGCATCATCTGTTGATAAAAAAAGATGCCTTATATCGAAATTTTTCCACCATCTTTCCAGAAGCGGCCCGAAAAAAACCTTTAATTATGTTTCAAACTATTTAAATCGGAAATAATATTACTTCCGCTGTTGAAGACATATTAAAAAAATATATCCCTAAAAATGAGAAGATTATGTGATTTCCTTTTTGAAAAAAAATTATTGATCTGCTCCTCCGTAATAGCAATTATCCCTTTTGTAGTATATATTCTAACCCTTGAGGAAAAACTTGTTGGCGGGGATACATCCTCATATGCATTCCAGCTTCCGCAAATGATGATCCTTCCCCCGACCGGCTATCCTGTTTTTTCCATAATAGGCAAATTATTTTCAATAATTCCTATTGGTGAACTTGCATACCGGCTTAATATGATATCGGCAGTTTTTGGAAGCCTTACCATATTATTTTTATTTCTTGCAATAAACAATATTACAAAAAACATATTTGCATCTTTTACAGCCGGTCTTTGTTTTGCTTTTTCATTTCCTTACTGGCATGTTTCAAACAGGCTTGAATTCGATACCCTCAACAGTTTTATCATAGCAGTTGTTTTATTTGCAATAAGCAGATATAACGATAATCCGACAGTAAAAAACCTGTATTTTTCATCTTTTGCTCTGGGACTTATGTTAACCAATCATCCGATTGCTTTTTTCATTATGCCGGCTTTTCTAATTTTATTAATACTTATAAAACCGGCAATTTTCAGAAGAGCAAAAACATTAATAAACTGCATAGTCCTTTTTACTGTTCCTGTTCTTTCTTATTCTTATGTATACATCAGATCTGTTCAGGGATTCGGGCCCGCAGACACTTTTATCAGGCTGATTTATTATATAACCGGCAGAAATACGGAAGGAGAAGTATTCGGCGGCAGCTTTGGAGATAAAAACTTAAAAGAAATATTTCTTACCATACTGGATTATTTAAAAATAATTTATAATGCTTACGGAATTATTTTAATAATAATATGTTTTACAGGTTTCATATTCCTCTTGTATAAAAACTGGAAATTCGGGGTTTTTACATTTCTTGCTATCTGCTTCAATCTGATAATAACAACACAGTATCTTGACTGGGCAGTAGAGAACTATACCCTTGACATAATGCTTGTAATGGCGCTTTATATCGGTTCCGGCTTCACTGCAATATGGATATTATTAAAAAAACTTCCCTGGAAAATAATTAAAAATAAAATAATCAATATTATTTTCTGCATGATTATTCTTCTTTTGCCTGCGATGCTTCTTGTAAACAACTTCAATGAGTGCAATCAGAAAGCAAGGGAAGGTATTTATACTTTCTGGGACAATGCTTTTGGCATAATGGAAAAAAAATCCAGGATCTATATATTCTCTCCTTCTATAAATATTGCATTTTTTATCAGCACTTTTGAAGCACAGGAAAAAGAAATAATGGTGACTGATATTAATTCCGGGGACTTTTCAGTCCAGGAGTTAATTGAAGATGTTCAAAAAGGTATTCCTGTATATATTGCAGGCAAAGAAAATTTCTTTAACCAGATATTTGAGCTGAACAAAGAAGGCCGGTCATTTTACTGGGACAGATATGAGGAAAATCTTCAGTTATACAGGTTATCAGACAGACAGTCATTGCTGGACATTGAATCAGTAGTTTCAGGCACACAGGTATTTTTCGGAAAGACTTCTGAAATTAAATTTATCATAAGAAATAATAGCGATAAAGAAATAAAGATTGATTCAATTGAACTTGAACTTCCAAAAGGTTTAAAGTTTGCTTCAGTGTCTGATTCCGGGAATATTGTCCAGGACCCTGGAATAAGCAGGGGGATATTTATGTGGGTCAGCGATGATTATTATATTCCTGCCGGAGACGAAATGATACTTGCCGTTAATTTTATTCCGGAAAGGGTAGGCGAATTTGCTGTCAGATTCAGGGTCACTACAAATGAAATGTATTTTGACAGCAGAGACCTGGTAATAAAAGTAGAATAGATTTTTTATAATCAGATTTTTATAAGACATATTTTTGTAAATGACAAGTAATCCTATATTTCCTATTGAGAGGATTACTTGTTTTCCGTCAGTTCAGCCTGTTTTCTTCTTCTGTCCATATATGGCCTGAGCGCATATATTATTCCGCCGATTACACCTGGAACAAGTATCATTATAAGAACAGCTATTGAAACAATGGTTGCTATATTTCTTGGTCCGCCAAGCGCTCCGACAAGAACGACAAATGCACCTTCCCTGACTCCTATGCCCCCTATAGATATCGGTATCATTGTAAGTATCGCGCTTATCTGTATTATAAATATATATGCTATGAGGCTCAGCTGGGTTATCCCGAAACCCTGGCTGCAGAACGAATAATTAAGAGTAAAAGTAAACTGGAGAAGCATGCTCAGAATAATAGTCACAAACAGGATAAGCTTGAATCTCCTGAAATCCTTGAATGTATTATACATTTGTCTCAGTTTGTCTTCCCATTTATGCAGAAATCTTAATTTCCTGAAAACTTTGTTAAGCCTGAAATAATCAGGAAAAAGCATAATAAGGATTATAAGGACCGCAAATATAAAGAATATAAGTATCATCACTATAAGAATGTTGTTTGAAATAGTCCATCTTCCCATCTTGAATTCAACGTGTGCTGTCCTTAAAAATCCGATTGCAAGGGCGAAAACCAGATAAATTATTGAGCTCATGACCCCTGTAGTTCTTTCCATAAGCACAATTGAAGCAGCTTTCATGCCTGAACTGTTTTTAAGTTTGGAAGTGTCATAAATCCTGTAGACATCTCCACCGATAGAAGTCGGCAGAAAATTATTGAAAAAATATCCGACAAGATAGGAGCCGAACAAAAACGGCATCGAAGCTTTTATCTGTTGAGTCTTTAAAAGAATCTGCCATCTAAGAACAAGAAGATAAATTCCCAGCCAGTACATTAAGAAAGAAAGCCCTATCAGCCAGAAATTAACCTTTGTTCTGGAAAGATAAGAAATGATTTCTGAAAAATTACCGAACTGGGTTTTAAAAAGGAAGAATAATATACCTATACTTATTACTATCCTAAGTACGATAAAAATCCTGTTTTTTAATTTTTTTTTGTCTATATTCAAAAAAATTACCAGTATTTTTAATTTTTACTGAAAAATATTTCCAAAAAAATAATCAGTAAATTATAAAACAAAAGGAATATTAATTAAACAGATATTATTTTCTTTCTTTTACTACTTTTGCCGGCATACCTACTGCTATTGAATATTCAGGTATATCTTCATTTACTACTGCTGCTCCTCCGATTATTGAATTTCTTCCAATCGTTACCCCGTCAAATATCAGAGCTTTTGCACCGAACCAGCAGTTTTCACCCACATATATTCCTTTGCAAATTGTATCCATTTCCGTTGCCGGTTTGTCTGCAGAATCATAGACATAGTTACCTGCTACAAAATACACATAAGCTGCAACCATTGTATCTCTGCCGATTTCAATCTTTTTACCGCTGAAAATATCACAGTTAAATCCCAGATTAACATTCTCTCTTAAAATTATATCCCCGTCTTTGCAGCTTAATATGGTATTTCTCCCCAAAAACACGCCATCTTCAATAATTATCCCGTTATTTGTATTGCCTTTGGCATCAAGCATACAGTTATCGTCTATTACCACATTATTACCGATGGTTATTTTACCCGGATTTCTCAGCATTATATTTTTACCGAAACTCACACCTTTTCCGACTTTTTTCAGCAAAAACTTATAGAAAATACCTCTTAAAAATATTCCTGCAGCTCCGGGACAGTTTGCAAAAAGGCAGGTGATCATCTCATATTTCAGGAAAGCAAAAAAACCGCGTTTCCCGACAAAAAATTCACAATATTTTTTAAATTTGGACCCACCGGATTTTGTAAGTGATTTGGATCTTACTTTATCATCTATTTTTTTTGATCCGGTATCTTTGTCGTCCGAAGTATTATTTATTTTTTTATTTTCCTCATTCATGTTGCAGCTCCATGCAGTTTGTTTTTAATAACTGAAATATAACAGAAATGACATTTATTACCCTTAAATTATCAGATATCAATAATCTATTATCAGTAAATTTTACCGATTTGCTTTAATTATTTGAAATATTAAGTAAAATATTAATTTTAATGACTAATTAATATAGATTCACTATATTTATTAATAATAACATAAATTATTATTTGGCTTAAACTCAGAAATATTAAAATAAATGTCAAAGGCAAAAAGTTTTTTTAAAAAAGTCGGCTGCATTTTTATTTCACCTGAAATCACAAATGATGGAAGGTCTTTAAATCTTTTTTACAAATATTTTCTCGGAGGCATATTTGTCAGGCTTCTTTTTATGCCCTTCTTTTTCCAGAGAGACCTTCTTTCTACCTACCAGAGAGCAGCTGATACGGTTTTTAATGGAAATATAGGTTCTGATTTTCAGCAGCTTATAACAAATATAATACATTCTGTGTATTTCCTGCTGTCAAAAACCCTCTTTCCTTTCATTAATTCATATAAGGATATTCTTTTAAATCAGGATACCTGGGTTTCCTGGGTCGAGTTTGTAAAAAGCGATAATATTTTCCTGATACTTGCTGTCTTTAAATTTTTATATTTTCTTTTTGATATCGCATGCATATTTGTAATCATGAGGCTTTTTTATGACGGAGATGCCCGGAAGAAATTAAGGATATTCAAGTACTGGATGTTCAATCCTATTGTAATTTTTGTACTTTATCTTTTTGCAAGGCATGACATAATCGGTCTTTTTGTAACCCTTCTTGCTTTTCTTCTTGCGAAAAAGAAAAGAAAATACTGGGCAGTGCTTGTCCTTGCAATTGCAGTGGCCATAAGATTTTTCCCGATAATGGTTCTTCCGATCCTCATAATTTATCTTGCTGAAAAGAAAAAGGACTATATTATAATGCTGGCAATAGGTCTTTCAGGCCTTGTTGCAATTGAGGCAGTATCATATGTCGCTTTCGGGAAAAGCGTTATATTCTCCCTGCTTAATGCTGAGCATTTCAACTATATTATTTCTTCCAAGCTGGAGCTCATAGTCCATGACCGGATATTTATATTCCTGGTTGTTTATACGGTACTGATTCTCAGTTTCATAAAACTTAAAAACAAATCTTTCGATTTTTTAATGTCATACTGTGCCATGGTCTATTTATTATATGTGGCACTTTCATATTTCCATCCGCAGTATCTTTTGTGGAGCGTTCCTTTTGTTTTATATATTGCCGGCAGGCAGAAAAATATGTACTATTTCCAGTGGGTTCAGTTCGCATTCCTGGCAATAGTTTTCATTTACTGGGGAGATCTTATAACGAAATTCCTTTTTGCTTCATTTGACCACAGATTTTTCATTTATCTGCCTGGGCCGATACCCCTTATAAACAGATTCTATGATCCGGCAAAATTTGTGAATATATTCAGAAGCATATTTACAGGAGTTTCCCTGTGGATGGTTTATCTTATTTATCTGTACAATAAAAAAATTACCAGGGAAAACGAGCTGGCTGACAAAACAGGATTATAAAAATATTTAGTCATGAAAATACTGAAAAGAATAAAAGAAAATAAAAAAACAATACCAAGGCTTCTGCTGCTTGCAATATCGGCAATCATAATAATGCTGCTTGCTACTTCATGCACCAGGGCGTTGTTTCTGCCAGGTGTAAGCCTTGGCTATTTTATCTGGGAAGATGATAATGGAAAAATCAATATTTCCTGGAGTTCTGACAGAAAAAAAGTTAATTTCACAGGCTTATTATCCACAGACGGAGTATTTGATGATATTGAAAAATCATCTTTTGAAGAAGATGACAAAATAATCATTTCGGAAAAAACTTTTTCATTTGACTGTATGTTAAATGAAGAAGATTTTACAGACAGTATTTCATTTGACTGTATGGATTACAGTTATATTGAAGTCAGTTTAAAAATAGACGGCAATGCTGATTTAAACAGGATAAACATAGGCAAGTTTTTAAATTCACCTCAGGAAGATAATTTCCGGATAAGTCCTGATTATTTTAAAGATTTAAAAACAATTCCATGGTTTAGAAACCATCCATTTGTAGAATTCTTTAAAAAATTATACTCCAACAAATACCTGACTTTCTTTTATATCTTATTGCTGGGAGTAGTGCTGATTGAAATACTGCGGATAACAAAATTCAGGCCTGTAAAAAGAAAAGGACTTTCCATATTAATCTCATATATGGTACTTCTTATAATCGATTTCGGATTCCTTGTTTTTTTATGGTATGTAAATGGACATTAAGAAAGATATAAAATCAATTTTAAATGTTTTCCTGATGGTTGTAATTGCAATTGCAATAATAGTCATCGGACTTTTTATCTCATATAATTTTCTCATTAGGCTCAGCCCCAATTTTGAAGACAAGACACTTAATTATGTAAAAAGCCTTTCTCCCGAAGAATTAAAGCCAGATGAAAAAATAACTATTGAGCTTAGCTATTTTAATACAGGGAGAAGGGAAGTTAAAAATATGCATATAGAGTTTGCAATCCCTGCGCATACGAAAATAGATCCAGGCGAATTTGCAGGAGAGTATCTTAAGGAAGAAAACAAACTTGTATTTGAAGAATCGGCCATTAAAAGAAATGAAGGAAAAAAAATACAGATTGTCCTTGTAGCAGACAAACCGCTTGATAATGGAACAGAAATAAAGTCTTCGCCTGTAGAAATAAAATATGAAGTAGGCAATGAAGCAAAAACCCTTATCCTTGGGGAAGAAATGGCTTATAAAATCTCAAGTTCCCCGAAGATGAATTTGAGTGGAATATCCCTTAAGGACCAAAATGGCGGAGATTTAAGGATAGGTGATACTTTAAATATAAGTTTTAAAACTTCAAATAAAGGGGACATGAATGCATCAGGAGTAATAGTTGAAGCGCAGGCTCCGCAAAAAACTGAGATTATCAAAGACAGCATATCCCCGAAAGATTTTGAGCTTCAAAACAATAAAATAATATGGGAAATCAATAATTATCAAGTAGATGATGACACTTCTTTTTCGTATAATATTAAAATCCCTGAAGGAATTTCGAAAGATGAGAAACTTGTAAATTCTGTAAATCTTACAAGCGAACAGGGCGACAGTCTTCAGGCTTCAGCAGAATCAACAATCAGGCTTTTCCCTGAATTTGATAATTCAGCCATTACTGTTTCAGATAAGAATGGGGAATATCTGTGGGCAGGAGATATCATAAGTTCAAATATAACTATTGAAAATACTGGTGATATCTGGGCAGAAGATGTAATAATCACCTGTCCTGTACCTCAGTACGCTTCATATGTTCCGGGAAGTGCAACATGCAGCGATGCAGAAATCATTGAATCCTCTGAGAAAGGAATAATATTCAGGATAGACAGAATAGATATCGGGGAGAAGAAAGAAGCCAGTCTGGATTTCCAGGTTTCTTCAGGAATGAAAAACGGGGGTACTATTAAAACTGATTTCAGCTTGAGTTCAAACGGAACCGATTTTGATATAAAGCAGGCGGAAATAGGCGTAAAAGCAAACTTTAAGGTTACTATATTCTGTATGGGTGACTCCCTGATTGCAAGGTCAAACTGGCCGCAGATACTCGGAAGCATGCTTGAAGCAACTTACCCGAGAAGCGATTACAGCATTATTGCAAGCGGTATTTCACAGGAAACTGCAGCAGGAGGTTACGCGCGTTTCGATTCATCTATTTCCGGTTATAGCCCCCATATAATAATAATGGGTTATGGCACAAACGATACAGGCGGAGGGACTGACAAGTTTGATTACTATTTAAACGGACTTGTAGGAAAAGCAAAAGCAAAAAATGCAACAGTTTTTCTGGAGAGTCTGGGTTATATAAATACTTCAATGGAACCCTCAAAAAAGGACTGGCCATATTATCAGAGAATTATTTATAATGTCGGGGCAGCAAACGGAATCCCTGTAATTGATCTCTATACTCCTATTTCAAGTGATCCCGGAAGATATGTATCGGACTGGGTCCATTATACGCCTGAAGGTTCTGCAGTAGTTGCGCAGACCATTTTCAATTATGTAGTCCAGTATCTGGACGGATACGGTATGAGAAAATAAGAAGCTTGTAAAATCAGAGCTTTTTCTTTGAAATTTTTTATTTTTTATATTTTAATTGAATAAATAAAAACAGAATAATAGTTTCAGTTATTTAAGAAAGGAAAAGCTTGCATAAAATCTGGATTGCCAAAATTATTTATTATCTTTTTTATGCCTTTATCTTTTTTATTGCCCTTATTATATTTATTGAAATTTTTGACTACAGGTTGCTTGACGGCAATTTTGGGAAGAAAGTCATTGATATAATAAGCAGGCTTCAGTTTTAATCAATTATTTCTTTAACTGCATAAGTAGGTTTTCCGGAAGCTTCATGATAAGTCCGCATAATAAGCTCAGCAAGTATGCCCATAGTTATTAATTGCACTCCTATAAAAATCATGAAGATAGATAATGTAAAAAGCGGCCTGTCTGCAAGAGACATCTGAAAGAACAACCTCATAATAATCAGATATATAGTTGTAATAAGACCGACTGTTCCAGTAAAAAGGCCCAGGAGGCCGAATATCTGTATTGGTCTTTGCGAGTAGCTCAGAAGATATTTTATGGTAATAATATCCAGGATTACTCTTATAGTCCTGGATATTCCGTATTTTGATTTGCCGAATTTTCTGCTGTGATGGTTTACTTTGACTTCTGTGACATTAATTCCCATCCAGCTTGCAACTGCCGGAATATAACGGTGCATTTCACCATAAAGCTCGACATTTTTTACCACATCTCTGCTATATGCTTTCAGGGTACACCCATAATCATGTATGTGGACCCTGGTTAGTTTTGCTATAAGCCAGTTTGCAATCCTGGACGGCAGTTTCCTTGAAATAGCCTTATCCTGCCTGTTTGCTCTCCACCCCGATACTATATCATATCCTTCTTCCATTTTTTCAAGAAGAAGCGGTATATCCTTCGGATCGTTCTGAAGGTCTGCATCAAGAGTAATTATTACTTCTCCCCGTGCATAATCAAATCCGGCACTCATTGCAGGAGTCTGCCCGAAATTTTTCCTGAATCTGATGATCTTGTAATTATTGTTTTTTTCATGGATTTTCTTTAATTCTATAAAACTGCCATCATTGCTTCCGTCATCTATAAGTATTACTTCATAGCTTTTTCCGATTCCGGGAAGAACGGCATTTAAATTCTCATAAAGATGTTCAAGGCTTTGTTTTTCATTATATACAGGTATTACCACGGAAAGGTATATTTCCTCTTCCTCGTCGCAAAAGCTGCTTGCTTTGGCCATTCTCTGATTTTTACTCATATAATTTTCCATCTTTTAAATTTTTTTTATACCATGATATAAATTTTTCAAGCCCTTCTTTAATAGACGTTTCCGGCATGTATCCAATTATTTTTTTTGCTTTTTCTATATCTGCAAAAGTTGTGAAAACATCACCTGGCTTCATTTCTTCCATTTTGATTTCAGCCTGTCTTCCAGAAATATCCTGTATGAGTTTTACAAGTTCTATCAGTTTTGTCGGGCTGGAATTGCCAAGATTAATTATTTCATAACTATTTACCCTGTCAATGCAATTAATGATGCCATTTACAATATCATCTATGTAGGTATAATCCCTGCTGGTCGAGCCATCTCCGAAGACAGTTATTTTTTGCCCGGAATATATCTGTCTCGTAAATTTATGTATCGCCATTTCCGGTCTCTGCCGCGGTCCGTAAACCGTAAAAAATCTCAGACAATATATGGCAATACCATAAAGGTGATGGTAGTTATAACATAAAAGCTCCCCGGCTTTTTTTGTGGCTGCATAAGGTGAAACAGGTTTGTCCACGCCGTCAGTTTCGGAAAAAGGCACTTTTTTATTTCCGCCATATACAGAAGACGAAGAAGCAAAAAGCATCTTTTTCACATTGTGGATTTTCATGCATTCCAGAAGATTTATCGTACCTTCAATGTTTACCTTTTCATAAAGAAGAGGGTTTTCAATCGAAGGCCTGACTCCGGCCATTGCAGCAAGATGGATAACCATATGAATATTATTGCTGGAAAAAATCTCATCAAGCTTGTTTTTATCCAGGATATCGCCCCTGATAAGATTAAAATTTTTATTTTCCAGATTGTGCCTTATATTATTTTCTTTAATAAGCGGATTATAAAAATCATTAAAGTTATCAAGGCAGAAAATTTTCAGGTTATTTTCAAGCAATCTGTCAGTAAGACTTGAACCTATAAACCCTGCCCCGCCGGTCACTAATATATTCAATAAACAAACCTCTTAAATAAATGTATTTAATTCAAAAAATCAGGTAAAATCTATAATATTATTATTAATACTTTTTGTTTTTGGTTTTCAGATATTTTTTAGCTATTATACATTAAATAGTATTTTTTTATAGTTATTAATCTTTAATTATTGGTGTTTTTAATAGAATTAAAAAAGCAGAAACAGACAAAAAAATGAAAATCAGAGAGTACTTCAGCAAAAAATCCAATATACTGACTTTTGTTTTTCTTTTAATTATCTGTGTTCTGGGATTTGTGTTAAGAGTCAGAAACCTTGGTTATCTGTCGCTCTGGGGAGATGACGGCCACACATTCATAGGAACAGTAAGCATCCTCAAGCATGGTTATCCTCTTCTTCCTTCAGGAAATGTTTTGTGGCATGGCATTTTTGACTATTATCTTAAGGCATTGCCCGTCCTTATTTTCGGAGCCAGCGAATTCTCTTTAAGGATAGTAAGTGTTTTATTCGGTACGGGAACGATACTTGCAACTTATTTTTTCGGTAAAGAGCTGGCAAACAGATTTGTAGGATTCCTTGGTGCTTTTATAATTGCTTTTTCTACATGGTATATTCAGTTTTCCAGGGAAGCCAGATATTATCAGGATTATCAGTTCTTTTATATACTGTCTTTTCTTTTCTTTTATCTGGGTTTTGTAAAAAACAAAAAACCGTTCAGGGTACTTGCCGTAATTTTTATGGTGCTTACTCCTCTGGTTCACGGAGTAGGAATAGTGCTTATCCTTTTATTTGTTCTGCTGATTTTTTATAAAGGCAGAAAGTTCTTTAAAAAAGAAATAATAATACCGCTTGCAATAGTTTTTGCGCTTGATGCCGCACAGATAATCAACCAGGTTTTTTTCTGGAAAGTAGGCAGAAGCTTTTATTCTGAAGGGACCGGACTGCGCTCAATGATCAAGGCATATTTTCAGTTACCCGATCCTTATTATTTTAATGTAATAAAACTTATGTTCCCAAGGATGTTTTATGTCTTCATGGCGGGGCTTGTATGTTTTATGATTTTTTCAATAATAATTTCTGTCAGGAAAAATGCATCAAAAGATAATTATCCTGAAAAAGAAAATTTTATAAAATGGGGAAAGCTGGTATGGCCATATAATTATTTCCTGATACTTTCAAGCTTCATTCTGGCTGTAATATTTATTTCTCTGGGAAAGATGTACGGTCAGCAGAGATATGCATATTTTCTTATGCCGGTTTTTGTAACCGGTTTTTCTTATACCATCTTTCTTTTTTCGCTTTTTTTTAAGAAAATAATCACAAGCTTTACTAAAGCAAAGTCTGAAAAAGCCGGAGCAATAATTTTAACAGCAATATTTATTATTTCTTCAGTGCTGCTTGTAAACGGGATAAAGCCAAAAGAAGCATTATCTCTGCCTTACAGGCCCCATAATGAGAAATTAAATATTTTTTATTCCATTTCCAATTCCTGGTCAGTACACTGGGATGCCGCAACAGCAGGAAAATATGTGGCAAAGCATGCTGAAGAAGATGATATAATAATTACCACTGATATATATAATTCTCCTCCCTATACGGGAAGAGTAGATTACTGGCTGTGGACCGGTAATCTGGTTTCCTGGGCTCCTTATCATAATGAAAACGGCAGGATCATTGATGATACTTACGGAGTGGAACTTTTAAGAAGTCCGATGGCTTTTTTTAATGTCTTAAATGAAAATACCGATAAAAACATATGGGTGATTACCTCCAGGTCCTTATTTACCAAAGAGCATGTAGATCCTATGATACTTGATGTTTTGGAGAAATCCGGCCAGTATCAGGTACTGACTGCCAGAGATGATACATCAAGGCTTTATTTTTTTCCTGCAACTGGCCAGGATGCCAGAGTTTTACTTTCAGACGTTTTCCAGTCTGACAATGCCCACATAATAAACCTGAGGGAAAACGGGAAAATATTTTTTGATTTTACCAACAAGGCAGCTGAAAAATATCTGGTTTATGGTTTCAGCCATGTGGAAGAAAACAGCGGTACATGGGCTACAGGGCAGACATCTGTTTTATTTTTAAATATCGATGATATCAGTTCAGATTACAAACTCACTATCAAGTCAAGACCTCTTGATAATGGCAAGAGCATGCAGAGAATGAATATTCATATAAATGACGAAAAAATATCTGATTATAAATATGAGAATATAGCTGAATTTGAAAAAATCGAACTAATATTAAAAGGGGAGATTTTTAATAAAGGATTTAATGTGCTGACTTTTGATTATAAATACAGTACAACTCCCCAGGAGCTTGGTATCAGCAATGATTCAAGAAGCCTTTCTGTCTTTTTTAAAAG
>DBPS01000041.1:0-20618 GCA_002304935.1 Candidatus Humimicrobium oleiphilum
CAACTTTGCTGAAAATAACTGGTGGGGTTCTGACTCAGGGCCTTATAATTTGGAAAACAACCCGCTCGGAACCGGTGATTCTGTTGCAGATAATGTGGATTTTTATCCATTCCTGTTATCTGACCCTTTCACCAGCGGGGCTATAGAAGAAGATGAGGAGAATAATGACGATGGCGATACGCAGAACCCTCCTGGTAATGAAGGAAATACTTCAGAAAATCCAGTAAATAGCGGAAATAATCCTTCTTATGGAAATTCTTATTTTTTCAATACTGATAATTTATCTTTAAAGTATTATTTTTCTTTATATGATTGCCCCTCAAAGGGTTTTATAAAACTTCTTTATAACAGCATTCTTTTGCGAGAACCGGATGCTGAAGGTTTTAATCACTGGGAAAATCTTCTTAAGAATAATCATAAAAGTGCTTCCGGCATTGCAGAGTGCCTGTTTTTTTCAGAAGAAAACATTCCCAGAGTCTCAGGCAAAGACAATACCGAATTCCTTAAGTATCTTTATTCCGGCATTCTCTTTAGAAGGCCAGACAATGAAGGTTTTAATAACTGGCTTACTATTATTAATAATGGTTCACAAAGAAAATATATATTTTCTTTATTTGCAAGCTCTGATGAATGGAAAAATATTTGTACTGGATTTAATATAAATCCATGACATCTTTAAGAGTTTTTATATTATTCATATACATTATCTGGCCCGCTTAATTTGCAATTGGTTTAAAATCAAAAAACTGCTAATATTTTTATAAATTAAATTTTATTAGCTCAGGCCTGTTTAATAAAATAATTAATAATTAAAAAAATAATTATCAGTAATATTTTTTTTATCTACAGATAAGGAGAGACAGATGAAAAATTTCACCTACTATAACCCTACAAAGATAATATTTGGAAGAGAAGCAGAAAAGAAAGTTGGAACTGAAACTAAAAAATACAGCAATAAAGTACTGCTTCATTATGGTGGATCGAGTATTAAAAAATATGGCTTATACGATAAAGTCATTAAATCCTTAAAAGAACAGAGCATAGAAATTTTTGAACTTGCCGGAGTTCAGCCTAATCCAAGACTGGGCCTTGTTTACGAAGGAATCAGGATATGCAGAGAGAATAATATCAATTTTATTCTTGCTGTCGGAGGCGGCAGTGTAATAGATTCAGCAAAAGCCATTGCAGCCGGTGTAAAATATCCAGGTGATGTATGGGAATTATATGTTTCCGCAGAAAAGAATTTTGCTGAAATACTGCCAATAGGAGTTATTCTGACCATACCTGCAGCAGGAAGCGAAGGAAGCGATAGTACAGTAATTACAAAAGAGGAAGGTATGCTGAAAAGATATTGCGGTCATCAGGACATGCGGCCAAAATTTTCAATCCTTAATCCTGAACTTACATTTACTCTGCCGGCGGAACAGACAATTTATGGTATTTCGGATATACTTGCCCATCTTATGGAAAGGTATTTTACCAGAGTTGAAAATGTGGATCTTACAGACAGGCTTTTGGAAGGTACCATGAAATCCATTATCAAAAATGCCTATCTTGTAACAAAAACTCCTGATAATTATGATGTAAGAGCAGAAATAATGTGGTGCGGAACAGTTGCTCATAACGGTCTTCTTGATACGGGAAGAATCGGAGACTGGGGCTCTCATGATATCGAGCATGAATTAAGCGGTATATATGATATAGCACATGGTGCAGGTCTTTCTGTCATATTTCCCGCTTGGATGAAATATGTATACAAAACCGACATTAAAAGATTTGCCCAGTTTGCATCAAGAGTATGGGGAATCGACAGCTATCTCAATGAAGAAGAGTTTATGGCTCTTGAAGGAATAAGAATGCTTGAAAACTTTTATAAAGATATCGGTCTTCCTGTAAAATTGAGCCAGATAAAAATCGGCTCCGACAGATTTGAAGAAATGGCAGCCAAATGCGTTCAGAAAGGACTGGTTGGGAAATTTGTCGAGCTTGACAGTAAAGACATTATCGAAATATACAAACTGGCGTTATAAAGACTTTTTAACAGACAGCTAGATTTCAAAAGATATATTTATTTATAAATATTGGTTTTTTAAATATTGTTTCTTTTTCTATCTATATTATTTCTATTGCTTTCAGCAAGATACAGTATATACATAAGCAGTGCTGCACTGATTGAAATGGCAATAATAAGAAGCCAGATATTATTGATGCCAAAATGCTTTATAAAATAACCCATCATTATAGGGCTTATTATAAATCCAAGTTCAGTTATAAAAGAAACCACACTGCTGAATCTCGCCCTATGAGTTATGGGAGAATTTTCAGCCACATAAACATTAGTGTTTATGGTCTGCACTATCTCTCCCAATGTCCAGATTATCGTAAGGCCTATCAGGAAAAATCTGTTTGAAACAAGAAAGAAAATACCAAGGCCAATTGCATATAAAACTCCTGCAAATGCAATATTTATAATTGGTTTGGTATTTTTCATGAGATTTATTAAAAATATTGTCAGAAGTATTACTACAATTGCATTTACCGACATAAGAGTACCGTACACCTTGGGACCCGTTTCGGAAAAAATTTCGTTTAAATAAATAGGCACACTGAAATAATTCTGAGAGTAAACGAATGTATAAATAAGAGATATGAATGCAAAAATTAAAAATATCGGTCTTTTAAGAAGAATGATAAAGATATTTCCCTGCTCAGGTTTTTCAAACTTGTTATCACTATTGCTGACTTCATTTATTATATCAGTTGAAGGAATAGTTTCCTTCACCAGAAATATTACAAGAAGCAGAGAAATATATGTTGTGGCAGCGTCAATTAAAAAAAGTAGCTTTGTGTATTCATTAAATAAAAAACCTGCAATAAGAGGTCCGACAGCTACCCCTATATTGGTTCCAAGATAGATAAGTGAAAAAGCAGCTTTTCTTCTATCAGCACTTGTAAGGTCAGTCAGCATAGCATTGATTGCAGGAAGAACCCCGCCTAAAAACAAATTTGAGAATATTAAAAGCCAGGGTATTATTTTTGGATCTTTTACAAAAGCACAAATAACAAATATCGTAGCGCTTATAAAGCTTAAAATAAGAAAAATTTTTTTCCTGCCAAATCTGTCCGCTAACTTGCCACCTGCTATCAAACCAACTGAACCCGCAATAACCACGCCTGTTACATAATATCCTGCTATCTCTTCACGATATCCAAGCTTGATAGTCAGCAGCATGGTGAGGAATGGGTAGACAAAACTGCCAATACTATGAATTACTCTGGCAATAAATAGTATAAAAACACTTCTTGGTAGACCATAGTAAGAAGAAAAAAAATTTCTTATACTCATACGGCTGCTTTTTTTATTATTTACATGCTTCTTTCTTTTTATATTCTTCTTTCCTTGACTGCCTTTATAAGCTCAACAGCATTTTTCTGCACATCTTCAGGATTTATTTTTATCCTTGCTACTCCGGTCTTTATTGCAGCTTCAGCAACTTTCTTTGCTACATTAGGGGCAATCCTGAGATCAAAAGGCATTGGTATAATATAATCATAATTAAGTTCTTTTTCCTCAACCAGTTCGGCAATCGCATAAGCGGCTGCGATTTTCATCTCATCATTTATATCTGTGGATCTAACATCAAGAGCGCCTCTGAATATTCCCGGAAATGCAAGAACATTATTTACCTGGTTGGGATAGTCAGATCTTCCGGTTGCTATAATATTTACCCCTGCAGCTTTGGCATCCTCGGGAATTATTTCCGGTTCAGGATTGGCAAGAGCAAAAATCATCGGGTTTTTATCCATTTTGGCAATCATTTCTTTCGTAAGCTGCCCGGCAACTGAAACACCTACAAATACGTCCCTCCCGCCTATTACATCTTCAAGTTTTCCTTTTAATCCTTCATGATTCGTAATTTCTGCTATTTCATTCTTGGACTCATTCATGCCTTCAGATCTGCCTTTATAAATTGCACCCTTTGAATCACATGCAATAATATCTTTAACTCCAAGTTTTATGAAAAGCTTTATTATGCTTACACCAGCAGCACCCACACCGTTTACAACCACTTTTATATTTTTGAAATCCCTGCCGGTTATCTTCATTGCATTTATAAGACCGGCAGTTGTAACCACTGCCGTTCCATGCTGATCATCATGGAATATAACCATCTGTGTTTCTTTCTTGAGTCTTTCTTCGATTTCAAAGCATCTTGGCGCAGAAATATCCTCAAGATTAATGCCGCTGAAACTGGGCTCAAGCAATTTCACAGTTTCAACTATAGTGCCCGCATCCTGGGTGTTAAGACATAAAGGAAAAGCATTTACCCCGCCAAATTCTTTAAAAAGAACACATTTTCCTTCCATTACGGGAAGACCCGCCAAAGCACCGATATTGCCAAGTCCGAGAACTGCCGATCCGTCACTGACAACTGAAATCATGTTGCCAATTGAAGTATATTTATATCTCAGCATAGGATCTTTTTGTATCTGCCTGCATGGTTCTGCAACACCCGGGCTGTATGCCATTGCAAGATCATGGGCTGAATTAACCTGAACCTTGCTAATTACACTTATCTTACCCACATATTTTTCGTGCATTTCTAATGCGTCATCATAAATACTCAAATTGTTTCCCTTCCCTATTTTTTATTCTATATAATGAAATTACTCTGTCATCTTTTTGCAATTTTTATGACTATTTTCACAAAATTAGCAATTATCAAAATAATAAGTATAAAAATAATAAGCCCTAATAATATTTTTAATATTAAAGGTAGCATTTCAGATAGCTGGTCATAAGGTATTACATTAAAATCAAATGGAAAAACCAGTATAACATTAGCAAGTACGGCAATAGCAAAAATAGATGATAAAATTTCTATTATTCTTGAAAGAACATATCTGTCAAATATTAAAAGTACGATATTACCGATAAGGATTACAACAAGTCCTGCAGTAATCAAAGGAATTAATTTGGAAAATCCTGCCGTAATTATCGGATATACATTCCACTGAAGTACACCGTCTATCTTTTCAAATTGAAAATAAGCTATGTATCTGCTGAAAAAATTAAAAAATATTATAAAAACCAGGCTCCATATTACATTCCACACATAACCAAAAGCTCTTCTGCCTCTTTTTTCTTCATATTCGGCATCAATCTTGTTTTTTACTGTTTCTTCATACATATGCCTGCTTTCATATGAAGGTTTTTTCCCAAGTGTCTGATTATTCCGGGAATTCTCATTTAAATTATCATTTTCCAATTAAGCACCTCCCGCTAAAAGGAAAAATTTATAATCATTTAAAAGAAGTAAATCTGTTAAAATCTATATTATTATTTATTTTTCACGGAAAAAATTATTATAATACTTTTAGCTTAATAAAAAAACCGGGATTAAAGGATAAATATTATAATAAATAAAAATTTAAAGAATAACTTTTTTTAATTTTATATTTTAACATTAATTACAGAGGAGATGAAATGGTAGAAATCCTGAGATTTAAAAAGGAAGATCTTCTTTCATATGTAATTGCATACATGTCCAAATTAGGTGTTCCGGAACAGGATGCAGAAATTGTGGGAGATGTGCTTCTTAGTGCAGACATAAGAGGAGTAGATTCACATGGCCTGATAAGGCTTGCTTCGTATTATGGGAACAGATTGAGAAATAAAAATATCAATCCTCTTACACCGATAAAGATACTTAGTGAAACTGAAACAACCGCTTTAATTGACGGGGGTAACGGGTGCGGACAGGTTGCTTCATATAAATCAATGAAAATAGCAATCCAGAAAGCAAAAAAAAGTAATGTCGGGGTAGTTACGGTAAAACATAGTGATCATTACGGAATTGCAGCATATTATGCAATGATGGCTTTGGAAGAGGATATGATAGGGATAAGCATGACAAATTCCCAGCCTCTGGTAGCTCCCACATATGGAAGATCAGCTGTGCTTGGAACCAATCCCATCTCTGTAGCTGTCCCTTCTTACAAAGAGTATCCGTATGTACTTGATATGGCTACAAGCACTGTTCCCATCGGAAGAGTAAAAGTTTTTGAAAAAGAAGGTAAAAAACTTCCACTTGGCTGGGCTATTGACAGTGATGGCAATATAACAGATGATCCCAAGAAATGTCAGTCAGGATATGTCGGAGCGCTAATGCCCCTTGGAGGTTCTGATATTATGAGAGGTTACAAAGGTTATGGTCTTGCACTGCTTGTCGATATTCTGTGTGGTGTTCTTTCAGGTGGCTCTAATCTGACCGAAATTGGATTTCCTCACGAACAAAGAGATGCTGATGTCGGACACTTCTTTATGGCAATAAATATTAATGCCTTCAGGCCTGTTATTGACTTTAAAAATCAGATGGACCACGTAATACAAATGCTTAAGGATGCTCCAAAAGCTCCGGACCATGACAGAATCTATATTGCAGGCGAGAAAGAATATGACACTGAAAAATATAATATGGAACACGGTATTCCGATAATTGCCCCTGTCATAGAAGATTTAAAAAATGACGGTGAAAAAATGGGAGTACCATTCAATATAAAACCTGTAAGCAGTGAAGTAAGGGATTCCCTTCATTCCTAGCTGATAAAAAATAGCTGGATGATTTTTCTTGTTTTCTGGGGTGCCTGTGTAAAAAAAAATAAAAGCACAGGCACCTTTAATTCTTTCCAGAGACAAATCTGCTGCCTTTGATATAAAACCTCAGCATAGATTCCGTGCCTTGTTTTATTCCTACTCTCGAGGAAGAAGATATTTCTTTTATTTCATTATATTTTTTAAATATACTTATAATCTCTTCATTTTTCTTTGAATCATTATTAAAATCTGAAATATCAAAACCAGCAATAAATAAACCATCTTTAAAATCAGTCATATTTTTTCCGTTAAAGCTTTTTTCAATTCCAAGTGCTTTTGTAAGATTTCCGGGTCCCTTTGCAAGTCTTTCCGGATCTTTAACCTGCCTTCTTTTAATCATTTCCCCTGTTCCGAAAACAGGTTCTATTGCCCTTATCAAAACAGCACCTGGTATTGTCGGCTTTTCGGTAACCACATTTAGAAGATAATGATTTCCATAACAGAAATAAACATAAGCTATCCCTGGTTTTTCAAACATTATTTTTGAACGTGGCGTGGCACCATTGCATGCATGACTTGCAGGATCATTTAACCCATAGTAAGCTTCATCTTCCACAATGAAACCGCCGCAATATGATTCTTCATCACCAATAATCAGGACTTTTCCCAGCAGCTCCCGTGCAACAGTAGCTGTATCACGGCTGTAAAAATCCTCATCCAGGATATTTTTTCTTTTAAATAGCTGCTTTGTTATTTTTTTGGGAAAATCCATGATATTTCTTTATTACCCATGCCAGATGGCGGCTTTTTTCATATAAAGATATTACCCGTCATTATTTTTTAATTATTTATAGTTTAAAAAATATTCTTTATGTATAAAAGGAATAATTTCTTTAATTGCAAAATCATTAAGGTTGTCTGCAGCTTTTTTCATTTTAAGTTCCATTATGTTCTTTGCAGATTCTAATGCTTTATCAGCACCCATGCCTGTTATGCATACTATTATTTTCTGTTCTTTTCCATTAATGTGAAGATACCCTTCACCTATATAATTATTACCCGCAACAGATGTCTGGGATCTATTGCAGGGCCCCACCATTCTTATTATTTTTTTGACTTCACTTTTGAATGCTGCAACTATTACTATCATTTTATATCAGGAATTAATATCAAATAGCTGTTTATAGAAAAAATATAGATACATATATGCTATTGACTATTTATACAATTACATATAATATATTGAAAGGATTTCTGTTTTCTGTTTTATCCCAACTAAATAAAATGGGAACTATTTATTAATACTCTTTTTAAAAATATTCAAAAATTACTGTAAAAACTTAATAAAAAATTCTATATGAATTTAAAATAAAAACAATTTAAAAAATGATAAATAAAAATAATAAATTTTTATCTGCTGGCAGGCTGGCTATTTTTACGCTGATAATCTTTATATTTTTTCTTATATTATTTTCCTATCCTCAAAAAATTATTCTTGCAGATAGCTTTAATAAGCCATTTATAAAACCTCTTGATGGAAAAACAATAATCAGTTTCAGGGAAGAATATCTTGATATTGAAAAAAATGCCAGAAGAAAACATACGGGAATAGATATTGAAGGAAATCATGGCGATTTGATTTATGCTGCCGGGAATGGGGAAATCTCTTATTGCGGCATTTCTCCCATAGGAGGACTTACTCTCGTAATAAAACATAACGACAAAATACGTTCGACTTATTTAAATTTAAGAACTGTTTTTGTAAGTCCTGGAAACAAGGTTAAACAGGGCGAAAGAATAGGTACTATCGGAAGCTATAATGATCCTTCAAGCGAATCATGCCATCTTCATTTCGGAATAATATATGATGAATACTATCTTGATCCTGAAGATGTGCTTGATATTGATTACAGTAGTATATCCAGGTTCATATTATTGAAATACTCTGGTGATGATTACATATTAGAATAGAATAAATAGCAAGAGATAAATATATGCCTGAAAGAATTAAAAACTAATCAGCCGTTCCTGGTTTTTTATTTTTCATATTACTAAGGACATTCTCCAGTCTTGCTCTGTTATATCTCTGGGCAAGTATACATGGTACATTTATTATAACGGCATAAAAAATCATTATAATGCCAGCCCACCAGGGGTTCCAGATAAAAAATACAGGTGCAGGAAGCATTGCAAAAAGATGCGTATATTCCGCTCTTCCTGTTTCATAAATAAAGACAGACAAATAGCCGTGGTTTTTTTCAGAAAGATTTTTCTTGACAAACCCCCTTCCAAACAACTTGCTTCCATCAGGAAGCCTTCCTTTCCACTTTTTAATAAAAAAGTATTTTTCATAAAAAATTCCGGCTTTTTCAAATTTTCTTATCTTCAGGATTTTTCTTTCCGGACTAAAAAATTTTAAAGGTATTCTAAGGCAGATTAGTGCAGTCAGAATCTGAAAGACAGGCCATAAAGTAAAATTTAGAAAAATCATCCAGAAATGATTAAATTCTATCAGCATTTTATTTTTCTTCCTTTCCATGTGACTCTTCTTACAAAAAGAGTAATTATCATGGAATAGAAAAAAATCAAAACAAAGAATAGTATATAAATCGGAAAGAATATTGCAGGTATGACACCGAAATTACCGATACGAAATCCCATCCAGTAAATCTGGGCTGAATAACAGATATAAAGAAAAAGATAAATTAATAAGATAGTATAATCTCCATTTATAAGAGAGATAACAGGCATATACACAGTAGAAAAAGTTGCTGAAATCCAGGCAATAGTAATAATCAGCAGAAATATAGAAGTAGATTTTGCTCCAAGCATAAAGCCTTTGCTATAACCCTCGACAAGACTTTTAAAACCATCTGGATACATCCTGAAATCTATCAGTCCTTTGCCGCCATAATTTTTTAATTTTATTCCTGAGTCTGTTATTCTTTTCCCTATTGATATGTCTTCAAGGACTTTGCCTTTAGAACTTTCATGTCCTTTTATCTTCCAATAGTCTTCTTTTTTAAAAAATATGCATGGGCCAAATGCACCATAAGGTTTGGTATTTGAAGAAAACGGATTAAAAGAATTAATTCCAGCCATAGCTATCATATTAAAAATTATCGCGAATTTCTCATAAAATCTTTTGACTTTGTGGTATGGCTGTACAGAGATGACTCCTCCCTGTGACTGTCTGCAATTAAAAATTCTTTCAACAGCATCTTCCCGAAGACAGGTATCCGCATCAAGAAAAAGAAAATAATCTCCTTTTGCAGCCATTGCCCCGTTATGGCAAGCCCAGGTTTTGCCCACCCATCCTTCAGGAGGTCCTTCTGTTTTAATTACTTTTGCTCCATATCCGGTCGCCACACTTCCGGTTTTATCACCGGAATTATCATCAACGACAATTATTTCCAGATTTTTATAGCTTTGCTTTTTTAAAGAACTTAGTATCAAAGGTAAATTATGTTCTTCATTCCTGGCGGGTATTATGACTGAAATTAAATCATTTCCATTTTTAACAGAAAAAAGCCTCGTTTCGTTTCCTTTGCTCCTGCTGCAATAATTAATTTTCCACAAGAGCCAGAAACCTGCAAGAAAGCAGGTAAATCTTATTACAAGATTTACTAACTCTGAAACGCTAAACATAGATTTATTCTTGAATTAAATATTTATATCTGGCAAATATTGATGATAAAAGTCAGAAATTATTTTCTTCATTTCATCATCAATAATATTAAATACTGCAAATTTGATGTTTTCCGGAATCACTTTATAAAAAGCCTCGGCTATTCCCCCCGTAATACAGGCGATAGTATCTGAATCCCCTCCTATTGAAATTGCTTTCCTTATAGCATCTTCAAAACTTACTGATTCATAAAATGCTCTTATCGCCTGAGGCACGCTGCCCTGACACGAAACATCAAAAGAATACCAGCTTCTTATGCTATCGATAGATTCACTCAGATCATATTTGAATTCATTTTCAATGAAAGCTTTTATTTCTTCTTTGCTTTTTCCCTGTTTTGCAAGCAAAACGGCAGCTGTTACAGATTTTGCCCCTTTTATGCCTTCAGGATGATTGTGCGTGACAGCTGCGCTTTTCTCAGCGATTTTTAAAGCAAGTTCCATGTCGTCAAAAGCAAAACCTACTGGGCTGACCCTCATAGCTGAACCATTACCCCAGCTATTATAAGGTAAATTACTGCCTGATTCTGCCCATTTTATAAAGCTGCCCCCATAACCTCTTCCAGGATATTTCATACAATAATTCCGGTAAGTGGAAGCGAAATCTTTTTTATTCAAAATACAATCTGCAGTAGCAATTGTGAGAACGGTATCATCGGTAAAAAACAAATCATCTGATAAAATAAGGAATTCTGTTGTTTTTATATTATTCCATTCGTAAACAGAACCTATTATATCTCCTGAAACAGCCCCTATCATAACAGATAGCTCCTTCTTTTTAACAGAATAGTAATGGCAAATACTTATTGAAAAAGTATATTTATTGATAATTATTATAAATAAAATGCAGGGAGAAATTAAACTAAAAAATCAAATAATAAAAACACAATATTATTTCCTTGATTAGTTTTGGAATAGCAACAATAATTTAACTCTCCCTGTGAGTTATTACATGATTTTATAATAATCAGCAGATTAGTATAAAGTAATTAAATTACCGTTTAAAACGGGGAAATTGACAGGAAATTATTTAAGGTCTCTTCTTAATTTTTTTAATTTGTAATTAAGATCGTCTCTTCCGCCTGAATCGCCGTTTCTTGACCTGAATCCGCTTCTGAAGCCACCACCGTTTCTGTTGTCATCTCTTCTTTCATTTCTGGCTTCATTTACTACCAAAGTCCTGTTCTTAAAACTTGACTGGTTCAGGTTTTTTGCAGCTTCTTCAGCACTATTTTCAGCAACCATTTCTACAAAAGCAAAGCCTCTTGGCTTTCCCTCGGCAGTTTTGATAATTTTTACATTTTCAACTTCGCCATAAGTTGAGAATAATTCCTTGAGCTCTTCATCGGAAGTTGAATAGTCCAGGTTACCAACATATAGTTTTTTGTTCAATTGATTTCCTTTCTTCGGATTGATTATTTCCTGAGGCCTAGAAAATAATACATATAATTAGGAAGCTTGTAAGTGTTGAAGCTTGTAATTTTTATATATTATCCCTAAAATTCCTTTGGTTTTTATTAAACAAGTTTTAATTATAGTTATTAAATTAAATAAAAACAACAATAAATATAAAAAATTAAAGGTCTTTAAAACTGATTTCTGCTTTTTTGTCGTATTTACTATGTTTCAGGCAGATAGTCTGGAGTATTCTTCAAGCCTCTTTTTACAGATTTCCTTTTCTGCTTCAGTGAACAGGTTTTCATACTCTTTTTTTAATACAAGACTTTCAGCTGCCAGATCAAGTCTTTTTTTACCTGCAAAAACTTTTAAGGCTTCTGAATCTTCTTTATAATGTATTAATCTTTTAACAGCCTCATAACCGCCTATATCCTTAAGAACATAAGAGTTTATTTCTGAATAATATCCCGCTTCTCTTTTTTGTCTCTTATATAAATTATTCATTTCTTTATCGAATTTCTTAATTATTCCAAATAACTCAGTAGTTTCCATTTTTCCTCCGACAGTATTTAATTTATAAAACATGGCAATTAAAAAATTCTAATTCAACTGTCACTATTTTTCAAATCGTATTTATTAATTATTTTTTAAAATTTTAATTACCTGAAAATACTGCCTGGCAAACTGTTTCAGATTAATGTCTGTAAAAATTATCTTAATTGCATTATCATTTATAAATAATCTTAAGATTTATCAAATAGTTCGTAAATTTATTAAAAATATATTTATCATTGTGGAAGCAAAAGATATCGCAAAAAGAAGACTTTCGATTTTTTCACTGGCTGTTTCAATTTTTCTGGTAGTCATAAAAACTATCGTTGCCTATACTTCAAACAGCCTGGGAGTTTATTCTGAAGCTCTTAACAACACACTTGATATTGTAACAGTTCTTATAACTTTCTTTGCCATTAGGATATCTACAAAGCCTGCAGATAAAGACCATCCTTATGGACATGGGAAATATGAAAATTTTTCAGCTTTTATTGAAACTCTTATAATCATACTTCTTTGTTTTTTTATAATATATAAATCCATAAATCGTATAATAAACAGGGATTATGAGCTTAATATTAATATTTATGTATTTGCAGCTCTTGTATTCTCAATAGTCCTGAACTTAATCAGGGTTTTCTATATAGCAAAAATAGCTTCAAAATATAATTCTATCGCATTTAAAGCTGACCTTATCAATTATTCAGGTGATCTTATAAGCTCAGCGATAGTAATATTCGGCCTGATTTTTGCCCGTTACGGAATGAATATTGCTGATCCCATCGCTTCAATAATTGTTTCTTTAATAATATTAGTATTCAGTATCAGGCTTTCAGTAAAAACAATCCGGGATCTTTTGGGCTATATACCTTTGGAAATTACTGAAAAAACAGAAGAAATGCTGGCTGGCTTTCAGGAAATAAAAAAAATAAATAATATCAAGATACAGGAAGTAGGCAACATAAAATTCATTAATCTCGATTTGTCTCTTAAAAGCAGCCTTCATCTTTCACAGGTCGAGGCAATAAAAGAAGAAATAAAAAGCAGCTTGATGGAAAAGATATCTGACTGTGAAATCATGATTGATACAAGATCGGATCTGCCTGAAGAAAATATAGAAGAAGTAATAAAAGATATAGTCCTGAAAGAACCGAAAGTCAATGATATTCATAATATATCGGTTAATAATTTTAAAGAAGGATTTAATATCACCCTGCATATTGAACTAAAAAAAGACATAAAACTTACTGAAGCAGAAATAATAACCAGGGACATAGAGGATAAGATAAAAAATGCTTCAAGCAATTTAAATAATATCTATATACACATAGAAGTTGAAAACCATCCTGAAGAATGGACAGATATTACAAATAAATCTGACATCCTGATCAGCAATATAAAAAGAAGTCTGGCAGATTATGTTATAAAAGATTCCTGCCATAATTTCGCAGTTCTTATTAAAGATGGCAGATATAATATTTCATTTCACTGTCATCTGGACAAAGACATGGATATAACCAGCGTTCATAATATGACAACAGAAATGGAAAATCTAATTAAGGCAGATTTTAAAGATATAGATGAGCTTACAATCCATGCAGAGCCTGATTAAAAAAATTTTTTTATTTCTCAACCGGATATCCTTTTGCAGACCAGTCCGTAATGCCTCCAAGCACATTGTATATTTCTTTGAATCCCTCATTTTTCAGGATTACTGAAGCCTGGGTGCTTCTGTTGCCAGATCTGCAATAAACTATGACTGGCAGGTCTTTTTCAAGCTCCTCCAGCCTTTTTTCCAATTCAGAAACAGGAATAAGCACTGAACCCGCAATATGTCCTTCTGCATATTCTTCCTGAGTTCTCACATCAAGAATCTGGTATCCGCCTTTGCTTATCATTTCATTAGCCTCATCGACTGTAATTTCTTTATAAATACCCGTTTTTTCTTTTTCGACGCTGGCACTACCTGCTTCAGTAGCAGAGTTCTTATTCTCAGCAGCTTTCATGCATCCGGGTGAAACAATAATGCAGGATAAGAATAAAATGATTATGATAAATGCAGATTTTAAAATATTATTTTTAATCATTGCAAAATTATAAAAATTCTTTTTATTTAAACGGCTTTATGTTTTATTGCCTGAATTAAAATAAGCCTCGATATTTTCGATATCTTCATTGATTTTATTGTCTATATGTTCTTTTTTGACTCCAAATTCGATTATGTTCAGAGTTGTACTTATCTTGCTGAATTTTTTTCTTAAAAAATCCTTGATTTTCGGTCTTTCATCACATTCAGTTATATTTATCTGCAGATAGTCCTCACCGTCAGTAGTTGCAATGAAATTAATATGTCCTATCTCTTCACAACCGCTATTGCTAAGGAATTTTACAATACCATTGATAAATTCAATTATCTTTTCAATGAATTCTTCCTTGGTAACAGGCTTCAATAGCGCAAATTTTATTCTTTTGTTTAAGATTACACTGCTAGATTCTGACATTGAATTTTGAAATAACTTTTTAAATTATTTATTTGGTTAAATATATGATGAATGTTTTAAGATACTTTAATAATTTAATTCAAAATAAGTAAAAAAGCAATTTTTTGTTAAAAAAGATTTAAATAATAATTTTTAAAAAACTCATATTTCATCTGATATGATTATCAGGATAATTCTTCACTTACAATTTCTTTGTGTAAAATATATTTATATATTGCTTTGCCCAGACCGGATTTATGATTCTCATCAGTTATTGCATCTGCTATTTCAATTAACTCCGGATAGGAATTTCTTACTGCAATACTAAATCCCGATTCCTTGAAAAGACTGATGTCGTTATGACTGTCACCGAAACTTATGACTTCATCTTTTGACAGCTTGAGTCTTTTTATAAGCTTTTTTAAAGCATTACCTTTGGAAGCTTTGATATTTAAGATATCAAAGAAATATTTGCCTGAGCGAACTACAAGCATTCTGCTGCCGAATTCTTTCCTTATATAAGAATCGAGAGGATCATCTGATGTTATTGATAAAGAAATGCTGGCAGAATGTTTTGCAAACTCATCTTTTTTAATATTATCAGTTTTATATAATGTCTCCCCTATCCCAATAACATTTTTCATTCCGGAAGTAAATTTCTGATAGTATATTTTCCCGTCCACAGTTGCAATTAATGGTTCATACCCTCTGGTTCTTACGGAATCGATTATTTCGTGATAAATTTTTTCAGGAATTGTAACAGAATCAATGACTTTGCCATCCGGAGTAATAGTTACAGCTCCTCCCAGAGTTATCTGGGGGAGCCGTAAATCAAATTCTTTTATCAGATTATTTACTGATGTAAAAGATTTGCCAGTTGCAATTACCACCTTTATGCCTGCTTTAATGCAGTCTTTAATAGCTTTTCTGTTCAGTTCAGTTAATTTCGACTGCTGATCAAGCAGAGTTCCATCTACATCAGTAACTAATAATTTAAACATATCCAGGATAGTCTTTCAGCATTAATGTTTAATTTCTTAAGCTTTATGAGTTGAAAGCCCGAAGCAGTCTTCTGCAGCTTCCATCACTGCTTCCGAAAGTGTCGGATGAGCATGGACTGTTTCAGCAATCTGATCAACTGTAATCTCGCCGCTCATAGCAAGAGCAACTTCATGTATAAGGTCAGAAGCTCTTGGCCCTATCATAGTGGAGCCTAGTATCTCTCCGGTTGAAGAATCAGTGAATATTTTGATGAATCCTTCATTTTCCTGTATTGCTACAGCTTTTCCACTATTCTTAAACGGGAACATACCTGTGCAGACTTCAAAACCCTTTTCTTCAGCTTGTTTTTTGCTGAGCCCTACAGTTCCGATCTCAGGTATTGTAAATATAGCCCATGGAATAACATTGTATTTCATTTCTTTATTTTTATTTAAAACATTATCCACTGCAATAATACCTTCGGAAGAAGCAACATGAGCAAGCTGATATCCGCCTATTACATCTCCTATTGCAAAAATATTATCGACATTGGTTTTTAAATATTCATCAACTTTTATAAATCCTCTGGCATCTGTTGCAATACCTGCTTCTGAAAGTCCGATATTGTCTGAATTTGGTTTTCTCCCTACAGATACCAGGATTTTATCTACTGTAATAGCTTCACCATTACTTAATTTGCAGATATATTTACTATTTTCTTTACTTACATTTTCAACTGTCACACCTGTATGTATATTTATGCCTTTTTTGGTAAAAATCTTATTTATAAGTGTAGAGACTTCTTCATCTTCATTAAGAAGTATGCTTGGCATCAGTTCAACTATCGTAACTTTTGTGCCGAGAGTTGCAAAAATGCTGGAAAATTCACAACCTACTACTCCTCCTCCTACAACAAGCATGGATTCAGGAAGTTCTTTCAGGCTTAGGATACCTACATTGTCAAGGATACCTTCATTATCCAGAATAAAAGGAGGGACACTTGATGCATGCGAACCTGTTGCAATTATTATATTTTTTGCATTTACTTCTGTTGCGCTTCCGTCATTCCCCTTTACAATTATTTTATTTTTTGAAGCAAGCCTGCCTTCTCCCCTTATTATTTCAATCTGATTCTTTTTAAAATTATATTCAAGACCTGCCCTGTTCATATAAACTACCTTGTCTTTTCTCTCCATGACCTTTGAGAAATCAATACCGGGGCTGGTAATATTAATTCCAAGTTCAGCAGATTTTTTAACAGCTTCAATAACGTCTGAAGTATGGGCAAGTGCTTTTGTTGGAATACATCCCCAGTTGAGACATACGCCTCCCAGGTTTTCCTTCTCAATTACTGCGACATTAATGCCTAGCTTCTTTGCCCTTATTGCAGCTACATATCCTCCTGGTCCGCCACCCAGAACTGCCAGGTCAAAATTCTTCTCTACCATTTATTTCTCCCTTCAAAATAAAATATAAAATATAAAAAATTATAAATGCTTAAAAGCCGAATATAAAAAATACAACATTTTGAGGATTATTGCATTAAAAATCTGCTTAATCTCCGTTTTTCTTTCTGAGGACTTCAATTATTTCTTTTATTACTTTTTTCGGCTCACGAAAAAGTCTTTTTGGAAAAAAAGGCACCATATAAGCCATGGCTTCTTTAAAATCTCTTGACATTCTGTGAGGTTTTGAAAGCACTCTTTCAATAAAATCTTCAGCAAATACAGTTCTTAGATGTCTTCTGTCAATCTCAAATTTTTTATTACATTTATCGCACTGAATACTTTTAAGATATTCGCCGATATAATTAACAGAATGCTCTGTTTCTTCATTGCAGTTAATACAGAATAAAACTATCCTGGTTTCTTCATCTTTTAACATGAAACAACTCAGCTTTTATATTTAATTAAAAATTTATTATTGAAAATATACCACATTAAAAGTTTAATTGAAAAAATATTAAATAGCATTTTTTTATCTTTTATTAAATAAATCGATAAATTTTGATATAGTAAGTTTAAATTTTTTACATTAAAACGAAAGAAAAAATGTTTCGGTATTTATATGGATTTCTTAATTAAAATAACACAGGTTTTTGTCAGTATCGGTCCTGTAGGTTTGATATCTGTTATATTATTATTAATTGGTCTTATAGTTTCCAGAAACAAGCTGGCATTATTAAAGAATGTTGCTTTCACATACCTTGGCCTTTTTGCTTTTTCAATACTTATGTTTTTCTATATACTGTTTTTCAATCCCATAATAGATACCATTGTTTCTTCTTCCTCAAAAACTTTTCAGATTATCGATACCGGATGGTTTATTGCCCAGAAAGTAGATATTTATACCCCGTATACTATATTTCTTTTCCTGCTTCTTGTGGGAATAAATATTTTGATGCTTCTGCTAAGACTGACCAGAACAATTAATCTTGACATATGGAATGTCTGGATATCTTTGTTTTCGGGATTGCTTGTATATGAGATAACCGGCGTATTCTGGATGGGTTTTTTATTTGCCGGAGTCATTGCTACCATAACTTTTGTAATAGCTGATATTTATGCTCCGTATCTTGAGAACTATTATGGTATTAAAGGAATATCAGTCCCCAATCCTCCTACTATCATATGGGCTCCCATTCCTAATTTGATTAATTATTTGTTTAACAAGATACCTTTTATTAAAAGAATCAATATCTTTTATGAAGAAATTCAGTATAAGCTCGGTGCTATAGGAGAACCAATGGTTATCGGATTTATACTTGGCATGATAATAGGGGCAGTTTCAAAATATAAAGAGTTTTCCTATGATTTATGGTCCAGCATACTATATAGTCTGTCTTCCGGCCTGTACCTTGCTGTAATTGCTATTTTAATGCCCAGGGCAATATCTCTTCTTTATCGCGGAGTGATTCCGATAATAGACGACATGAAAACTTTCATTAATAGCAGGTTAACAAAAAGAGAAATATATATTGGAATAAATCCTATGATGCTTGCCGGCAATGCTTCCATAATAGGTCTTTCAGCAATAATGATCCCTCTTACAGTCTATATTGCAACAATACTGCCCGGCAACAAAATGCTGCCAGGGGCTGATCTGGTAATAATACCTCTTATACTAATCTGGGTTATCAGCCTGTCGCGTGGCGACATTTTCAGAAGTTTCATATCAGCTATAATAATAATTCCAATAATACTCCTGATCTCTACAAACATGACAGGGTTTATAACAGGTTTTCTTGCAGATGAGTCTGGAGAGCAGATAGTAAAGGGGTTTAATAATTATTCAAGTATGGGGATGGGCTCTAACTTAATATATTGGATACTGACTCAGATATTAGAGCCTATATTCAAGCTCTTCTCTTAAAAATCCTTCTGGTAAGATCTGTATAAAGATTTTTACGGACACTTCCTGGAGATTCTTTAAAATAAATATTATTTCTTTCAAGAATTATACGCATCTTATTCTCATCTCCGAATATAAAAGCTCTCAGAGCTTTTGGAGATGTCCTGACAACCCACAAATCAAATTCATTTGCTATAAAGGGGAAATAAGAATATGACCTGACAATTTCTTCCCAATTGATGACAATATTTTCAACAAGGCTTATAAAATTAATTTCAGGATTTCTTCTTATCAGATACTTTGCCTGCTTGATTATGTCATTCGCAATTTTCTTTTCCATCCTCCTGAGGTTATAAGAAGATAAAGCCATAAAAAATCCATATAAAATAATAAGGGGAATAAACCATATATAATATCTGGAAAAGAAATCTATTACATACTTCCCTATTTTACCTAAAAAAAGTTCAACCCATATTCTCGACATAATTTATCCCGGTCAAAAAGTATATTAATAAATGCTGCCATAATCTTTTGTGGCAATAGCTATTTCTATCAGGTTTTCGAGAGGTGCAGTAAGTGGGACTGCACATTCAGGACCTATTATATCAATTCCGCTTTCAATTGCATGAAATACCTGTGCCCTTACATCTGATGGTCTCTTAAACAACAGGGTAAGAGGATTATTTATATTGCCTATTAATTTGGTTCTGCCTCTGCATGCTTCAACAGCTTTGCCCGCTTCTACTTTTGATTCAAAGTGGAAAAAAGATACTCCTGTCTGGCAGATATAACCAATTCTGTCAAGAGTATCTCCACAAATGTGCAATATTATCGGTGCTTTTATCTCTTTTGAAAGCATTGAATGAATTGGTATAAGAAAATCCCTGTAAGCCATCGGACTGCAAAGGTCTTTTGTTGCATGATCGGCAACAGTTATAAAATCTGCGCCTGAATCAATCTGGGCCTGTGCGAATTTTAAAGTTATTTCGCTTAATTTTAAAATTATATCTTCAACTTCGTTAGGATTTGTTATTGTCTTTATAAGAAAATCCTCCACACCAAAAAAATCGTATGACAAAGTCCATGGTCCGAATACTTTTCCTATAACAGCAATATCCGGATATCTTGACTTAAGCATGCTTATACAGTCAAGGACTGCTCTCACTGCATAGTTATCAAGAAAATTCTTTTTTATCTCAATATCTTTATATCCCTTCCATAGTTTTCCTTTTATCTGAGGCATCATTTCAGGATTTCCCCAATCAACCTCACAGCCATTTGCAAAAGCCTCTATAACAACTGAAAAAACAGGCATTATCGCATCATATCCAAGAACCTCATAATTCGCTCTTGAAAGCTCAAACATTTTTTTTGCATCAAAATGAGCTTCAGGGAAAAAAGAGTCCATTATCTCCATCTGCACAACAGTAGTTGAAGAAACAGGATTAAAAACTGCTTTCCTTTCAGTCTTCTGGTTTTTAAGAATAGCTGTAATCAAATCTTTGGGAGTCATTCTTTTACTATCTTTCATTTGTTTTATATAGTATATTTTCAGTTTCATCTATTAATGG
>DBPS01000041.1:20669-55723 GCA_002304935.1 Candidatus Humimicrobium oleiphilum
GTATAGACTTCTATATTGCTTCCAAGGTCAGGATAAATTGCAAAAGGAAATCTGAAAAATCTTTTAATCAATAAATCTTCTTTATTGGCTCCGGCAACCCAGCACTGCCTGCTGGCTATCCCTATTTTCTGCCTGGATGAAAATGATGGATCTTGTTTTAACTGTATATACTTATTCTGCCATTTAAACCTGGGGTCAGCCATTTTGGTATAAGCCCAGAGATTAACTGAATTTACCGGAAGAAGATTTTCATCCCAGCTTTGAAATGGTTCATGCGGTATTATTGCCCGGGTATTTTCAGCCATCATGGTTATCGCCCACGGGGCTGATTCAACTGCCCATATATTTTCATTTTTTATCCTGTGAACAATTTCCACAAAACTGTTTTCTTCAAATAAAGTTATTTCCATTTCCTTTTTAATCCCTGTGGTTTTTTCAGTTTGCTGGCTCAGGATAACAGTATTACCTTCTATCTTATAGTCTACCTGGCTGTTGTCAGGATAATAGCTTCTCGGAGATGCTTCTGGCGCATGCCATAATCTGTGTCCTCCATAAGGGACCCATTCTTCCCCGCCTGTGCTGCCTGTGGTTCCCCTGAATTCTTTAAGCATATTTTTGCCTTCATTTGAGCCAAAGCTTATAATCCTGGGGCCTATGTCTGTAACAATAATGAGTTTTACCCTGCCATCGCTGACAAGAATACAATCATTCCATCCTCCGTACTGATAGTTTTTTTTGATTTCCATTTATCTTCCAATCTTATTCTTTTACCTGGTATTTTATTATAAAAAGTATTTTTTGTTTTTTATTTATATTTTAAAAAACAATGCTATAAAAAATAAAATTATCAGGAATACCGTTTTAAACAATAATATTAACAAGAGCAACATTTAATATATTAAGTCATAATAAAGCAAGGAGCAATATTAATGTTTTTGCCAGGTGCCAGACCTTTGTAGTGCAGAGTTTAAAATCTTTTAATTTGGGCAATAATAGAAATCCCTTTGGAATGCATTTTTATTTGATGAAGAGCTTGAAAACTACAGATTAAGAGTTAGAGCATTGTGTTGTTAGATCGGATGCCCCGTTAATTGGTGAAGAGCCAGCAATTTGCTTAAGAGTCTGTAACTCCCTTTTTTGGGAGCCAAATTATACGTCCCCATAAATGGTGGAGATGAGCGGGATCGAACCGCTGACCCCCTGCTTGCAAGGCAGGTGCTCTCCCANNTCCCAGCTGAGCTACACCCCCACGGTTGACGGTATTGTAGAATAACACAATTTTTAAAAAAAATAAAGAAACATTATCGTATAAAAAAATTATTTTATATGTTGCTTTATATAATCATCTATCTCATTATGCCCGCTTAAAATACTGATTCCGATTTTCATTTCTACTTTTTCACTGGGATTTATTGTTCTTACCCTGCCAGCTTCTCTTTCTTTGTCTATGCCTGAAACAAAAGCATTCCCGGGTTCAAGGCCAAGAACATATTCTCCCGGGTTAAAATTTTTCCACTCAATAAGATACGGAAGATTTTCTTTTTTAAATTTGAGTCCGATACCCAGTCCGTTACCAGTATCAAGATTTCTGTTCACAAGAGCGGCATGGCAGAATCCCCCGCTGTCAGCTTTTATATCATGTGCAAAAACTTCAGGACCGAAGTTGCTGACCGGTTTGATGAAATTATCAAACATTTTTATATTTTTCTCTGCATCTTCATTTAATGGGATTATCTCACCTTTCCCGACATAAAGTTCTGCTTTATCATCAAGAAGAGGCCAGCCGAAATTCATGTGATACAAAACCATCAGTGGTGATTGCACAAAACCGAAATTCTCTATGGAATCTTCAATACTGACTACAGATTCAGATGAAGACAATTTGATACATCTTTCAAGTTCAAGTTTTTCCGAAAGTGCTTTTACCTGTCGGACCTTACCGCTTATTTCCATTATATAATCATCATTTTCCCAATAAGACTTTGAAGAAATATTCCGGGCTGCAATATTAGCTATTCTTCCGTGAAGTCCCAGTTCTTCTGAACCTATTGTTACCGGATCCCCGAAATATGTAAGTCCGCATGTGGTCAGCAGTCCTCCAAAAAAAGATCTAAGCCATTCATCGCTTTTTGGTTCATAAAAAGAAGGATTGGTCTCACCTGTACATGAACGCCACACCAGAGGTATGCCTTTATATGAAAAAGCTGAAATATCCATTGCCCTGTCTATAGCCACTGTCATATCTATCCCTGAGTTTATGCTTTTCAGATTAGCTGCTCTGACTCCTTTTGCCATTCCGTCCGAAAATTCAAAAAACCTTAATCCCCCTAACTGGCTGATATCGCCGATTCTTTTAATTATTTCTTCCTTTTTGAAATCATTGCCGAATATTTTCATTTTGCCTGCTCCCTGGTGATAAAAATAATAAAAATAAATTTAAAAACTTTTGAAAAAATTTCTTAATAAAAAGTCTGTTAAATAATTTCACCTTTTATACTTATTTTTACGGCTACAAACGGAATAATCCTGCCAGATCTTTTTATAGCTTCCTGCGCAATAGAAATAAGCCCGAAACAGCAAGGTACTTCCATATATACAACTGTTATAGATTTAATATCATTATTGCTGACTATGTCACTGATACGCTGCAGATAAAATTGTGCGTCATCAAATTTGGGACAGCCTATAAGTAATACTTTTCCTTTTAAAAATTTTTCATGAAAATCAGGATGTGTAAACGGAACACAATCGGCAGCTATTAAAAGACTTGAATTTTGCAAAAAAGGAGCATTTGGCGGTACAAGTTTTATCTGTATCGGCCAATGTTTTAATTGTGTCTTTTTTACTATTTCTTCTTCAGGCATTTCACTTAAAGGCGTTTTCCATATACCTGGTTCTACCTTATGCGTTTTTTCCTTATCAGTAAAATCTGCAATCCGGGAACCCGGACATACACCTGAAGAACCGCACTCTGTATTTTTCTCTTTTTCTGAATTTTCTTCCTTAATACTCTCTTCTTTAAAATCGTCAGGGATTTCTATATTTTTTTCTTTTAGATAATCAAGAGCCTGTCTGAGGTACTCTGTTTCATTATGATCTTTTAAGTGCCTGAGATGAGCATTTATTACATTTATTCCCTGTTCCGCAATATTGTCCATCACTCTTTTTTCATCATAAGGTAATGCTTCTCTTTCCTCTGTAGCAATTGCTCCCACAGGACATTCTCCGATACATGCTCCCAGGCCATCACAAAACAAATCACTCACAAGTCTTGCCTTGCCATCAATTATCTGCAAAGCTCCCTCAGGGCAGTTCGGGATACAACTCCCGCAGCCGTTACAGAGTTCTTCATTGATATTAATTACTTTTCTTTTAACCATCCGGGCCTTCCTTGTATTAATAATATGGATTTTGAATTAATATTGATTTTTTTATCAGAAATCGGATCTATCTTAATTTTTTGATTGAATAAGAATGGTTCTCAGTATCAGTCTGATCATTTCAAGCAGATTTTACCAATGGTGGGCGTATCTGGACTCGAACCAGAGGCCTCGTCCTTATCAGGGACGCGCTCTAACCATCTGAGCTATACGCCCTAGGCAAAAAAATCCGCAAGCGATAAAATATCAATATTAAAGGTATTTGTCAATCAGATTGTAAGGGTTTGGAAGCTTTATTTTCTACAGCAGAATTCTTATCTTTAAATCTTAATTCAATACCTCCGCTTATTTTCAGTATCACATTAAAAATCCATGTAAGGAAAGTGACTATAGCTGCAAAAACAACTGAAAATAAAAGTCCCACAACAATAAAGATAATTATTCCCGTAACTCCCATTCCGCCTGCAAAGAGATTCATATCGGTTATATTGATGCCAAAAGACTGCATTGTAGTCGCAAGACCTGCATTTTCAAACATATTTTCAAAATTCAGTCCCGAAATCTCCAATCCCATCCAGGATAAAAGAGAAAATATTGCAAATACAACAACACCCAATGCAAAAAAAATCAGATAAGCGATTATGGTAATTTTAAAGACAGACCATTCGCTTATGCTGCCTACTATTCTTCTGGTGACATTTGTTTTAGCCATAACATCCCCCCTGTTTTATTAAAAAATAGACTTACTGAAATTGGAAAGATATCCTCTGACAGTAAGTCTATTGAAAATATTAAGAAGAATAGACAATAGAAGAAAATTTATTCTTTATAAAATTTGTTCATAAGTCCTCTTAAGAATGGTATGTAATATCTTTCCCCATTGAATGCTTTGACAAGTGCAATTATTGCAAATATCCAGCAGACACCTGCTGCTACATAACCAAGCCATGAGAAGAAAAACCATCCGATATAAGGAATAAGACCAAGAATAACTGATATGACAATAATACAAACTACTTCAAGGATTCCGATAATCAAAGCCTGAAGTGCATGGAATTTAACAAATTTATTCTCTTTTTCAAGGAGATAAATTATAAGACCTCCCAGCCAGCTGAAGATATAAGCAATTAAACATGCGATCTTTGGCTCAAGGCCGGTCGAACTTTTTTTGTTGAAATCTGCATCTACTACTTTTTGATCTGCCATAATACCCTCCTGTAAATAATGTTGGCGATATTTTTAGAAAATATTTCCTGGATACAATAGTTTAATTATATTATCTAATAAGTTCAATTAAAACAATAACATTAAAAAAGATATATAAATATTATTATTGTGATTCTTCAGGAGCTGTAAATGCTGTTGATGCCACTTGATCTCCCTTTTCAAGATTCATTATTTTTACTCCCTGGCTTGCCCTTCCGAATCTGGATATGGATTTCGCAGGTGTCCTTATTACTATTCCGTTCTGGGACATTATTATTACATCATAATCCTCCCTTAAAATCCCGGCGCCTGCTATTTTTCCTTTTTTCTCTGTAACAATTATTGCTTTTACACCTTTGCCGCCTCTGTGGATCCTGGAAAACTCTGTCACAACTGTCCTTTTGCCAAAGCCATTGTCAGTCAGTATGAAAAGATCACTGTTTAAATCCCTTACAACAACCATTGAAAGAACCTCATCGCCTTTTGACAGCCTCATGCCTGTGACACCCTGGGTTGTCCTTCCCATAGGCCTGCAATCCTTCTCTGAAAATCTGATTCCCTGTCCGTTCTTTGTTATCAGGATTATGTCATCCTTGCCGCTTGTCCTCTCAACTCCGATAAGTTCGTCTTTTTCCTTCAGTATTATTGCAGCAATTCCGTCTTTTCTTGAAGATCTGTACTCGTAAAGAGAGGTCTTTTTAACAAAACCTTTTTTGGTTGCCATTATTATATATTCGTTTTCGCTGAATTCCTTGACAGCAATTACGGCTCTCACTCTTTCGCCCTGTTTGAAAGGAAGTATGTTTACTATAGCTTTCCCTTTTGAGATTTTGCTGCCTTCAGGTATTTCATGTACCTTGAGTTTGTATACTTTTCCGAAATTAGAGAAGAACATTATAAAGTTATGTGTTGAAGAAATGAAAAGATGCTCTACAAAATCTTCCTCTTTCAGATTCATCCCTGTTACTCCCCTGCCCCCTCTGTTCTGCTTTCTGTAAGTAGTAACCGGCAGCCTTTTGATATATCCGCTGTGAGTAATGGAAATAACATTTTCTTCTTCAGCAATAAGGTCTTCTATGTCCCAGTCTGCACTCTGGGTAGTTATTTCTGTTCTTCTTTCATCAGAATATTTTTTCTTTATTTCTTTTAATTCGTCTTTTATTATTCCATATATAAGCTTGTCATCGCCCAGGATCTTCTTCAGATTCTGGATTTTTTCCATAAGTTCTTTATATTCAGCTTTGACTTTTTCCCTTTCAAGTGCGGTAAGCCTCTGGAGCCTCATATCAAGGATTGCCTGTGCCTGTATCTCAGTAAGATTAAATTTCTTTACAAGTCCTGCTTTGGCAGTAGGAACATCTTTGGAAGCCCTTATAAGTTTGATGACTTCATCAAGATTATCGATTGCAATAAGAAGGCCTTCGAGTATGTGTGCTCTTTCCTCAGCCTTCCTGAGTTCGAATTTTGTTCTTTTTACTACTACTTCAAATCTGTGCTTAACATACTCATGAATTATTTCCTTGATATTAAGTGTCCTTGGAACATTCTTTACCAGTGCCAGAAGGATTATTCCAAAAGTGCTCTCAAGCTGGGTATGTTTGAATAGCTGATTTGCAACAATATTGGGATCAGCTTCTCTTTTTACATCAACTACTATACGCATGCCGCTTCTGTCTGATTCATCCCGCAAGTCACTTATACCGTCTATCTTTTTTTCTTTTACTGCATCTGCAATTCTTTCAACCAGGCTTGATTTGTTTACCTGATATGGAATTTCGCTGATAATTACCTGCTGCTTGCCTTTCTTTGTCTGTTCTATATGGACTCTCCCCCTGACGGTGATTATCCCTCTTCCGGTGCTGTAAGCATCGACTATTCCTTTTATACCCATTATTTTTCCGCCTGTTGGAAAATCAGGTCCCTTTATGTACTTCATCAGGTCATTGATGCTTATTTCATTATTATCAATAAATGCTATGGTTCCATCTATTACTTCGCCAAGATTGTGCGGCGGTATATTGGTTGCCATTCCCACTGCTATACCGCTTGAGCCATTTACAAGAAGGTTCGGTATCTTTGCAGGAAGTATCAGGGGCTCTTTAAGTGAACCATCAAAATTGTCTGTAAAATCCACTGTTTCTTTTTCAAGGTCAGCAAGCATTTCTTCAGCAAACTCTGCCAGTCTTGCTTCTGTATATCTCATGGCTGCAGCACTATCTCCGTCAACTGAACCGAAGTTTCCATGTCCTTCTACGAGCGGATACCTGAATGAGAAGTCCTGAGCCATCCTTACCATTGAATCATATACGGCAGTATCACCATGCGGATGATATTTTCCCAGGACTTCGCCGACTATCCTTGCGCTTTTTTTAAACGGAGTATTATGCTTCATACCCATATCAAGCATTGCATAAAGAATTCTTCTGTGCACAGGTTTTAATCCGTCTTTTACATCAGGAAGCGCCCGGCCGACTATTACACTCATAGCATAGCTCAGATAACTATCCTGCATTTCTGCTTCTATGCCTACATTTTTTATTTTTCCTCTTATCTCATAAACCATGTGGTTACCCTTTTATAATTAATTTTAAACATCAATAAATGTAACTCCTTTTGCATTCTTCTCAATAAATTCTCTTCTGGGCTCGACTTTGTCACCCATCAGAGTTGAGAAAATATCATCAGCAATCAGGAGGTCTTCGATTTCAACTTTAAGAAGAGTCCTTTTTTCCGGATCCATTGTAGTATCCCATAACTGTTCGGCATCCATTTCTCCAAGACCTTTATATCTCTGAATGATATATTTTTTGTTTTTTATACTATCAAGTACTTTCTTCAGCTCCTCGTCTGAATATGCATAATGAACATCCTTGGATTCTTTTATCTGATAAAGCGGAGGCTGGGCTATATAAACATAACCTTCTTCAACCAGTTTTGGCATATATCTGAAAAGAAAGGTAAGTATAAGAGTTCTTATATGCGCTCCGTCAACATCCGCATCAGTCATGATTATTATTTTCCCATATCTTGCGTTTTTAATATCGAATTCATCTCCGATACCTGTTCCCATTGCTGTGATCATTGCAAGTATTTCAACGCTTGAAAGGATTTTATGGAGCCTTGCCTTCTCAACATTTAAAATTTTGCCTCTCAGCGGAAGTATAGCCTGGAACCTTCTGTCACGTGCCTGCTTTGCGCTGCCGCCTGCAGAATCTCCTTCAACCAGGTAAAGCTCGCAGAATTCTGGTTCACTCATTGAACAATCAGCCAGCTTTCCCGGAAGAGAGCCTGACTCAAGCATGGATTTTCTTCTTGTAAGATCTCTTGCTTTTTTTGCCGCACTTCTTGCATGGGAAGCATCAATGCACTTTGCAACAATCGCCTTTGCTGCATCAGGATTTTCCTCGAAAAATTCTGCAAGTTTTGAATTTACAGTTGATTCTACAAATCCTTTAATTTCACTATTGCCAAGTTTGGTCTTTGTCTGTCCTTCAAACTGCGGTTCCTTGAGCCTAACGCTTATAATAGCTGTAAGACCTTCTCTCACATCTTCTCCCTGCAGGTTCTCGTCCTTTTCTTTTAAAAGACCGGAGCTTCTGGCATAGTCATTGACTGTTCTTGTTATTGCTCCCTTAAATCCGCTAAGATGTGTTCCGCCTTCAGTAGTATTGATATTGTTTGCAAATGAAAAAATGGATTCAGAATAACCGCCCGTGTACTGCATTGCAATTTCAACTTCATGATCAGTCTCCTGATTCTGCATATATATGATTTTTTTGTGAATGATATCTTTCTTTTCGCAAAGATATTTTATGAAGTCAATGATTCCGCCTTCATATTTATAGCTTTCTCTTAACTCCGGCTCCTGCCTTTTGTCAACAAAAGTTATTTCCAGCCCCTTATTAAGGAATGCCATCTCTTTAAAACGAGTTGAAAGGATTTCACTTTTATAATCAATTTCCTCAAAAATTTCTTTATCAGGCCAGAATGTAACAAGCGTACCGCTATGGTTTGTCTTCTCTCCTCTTACAAGATCAGTTACCGGATTGCCTTTTTCGAATGTCTGCTGGAAAACATATCCGTCCCTTCTTATCTCAACTATAAATTTTTCAGAAAGTGCATTTACTACGGATATGCCGACCCCGTGCAGACCGCCGGAAACTTTATATCCCTCTCCTCCGAATTTACCTCCTGCATGAAGTTTTGTAAGGACAATCTCGACAGCCGGTCTGTCATATTTGTCCATTTTCTTAACAGGAATTCCTCTTCCGTTATCTATTTCAGTAACGGAACCATCTTTATTTATTACAATAAATATTTTGTCACAAAAACCTGCCATTGCTTCATCAATGCTGTTGTCAACAGCTTCATAGATCATGTGATGAAGCCCCCTGGTTCCTGTTGAGCCTATATACATGCCTGGTCTTTTCCTGACAGCAGCTAGCCCCTCAAGAACCGTGATATCCTTGGCATCATAAGTCGAATCTGTCAAAATAATCCACCCGCCTTTTTACAAAATAAAAAGGTAACAAGCCTGGCTGCCCGCAAAAAGTATTAAACTTATTACCCCGATAAAAAATAACTTGATTTTATTCAAATTTAAATTATTAAAAATAATTAATTAATGTTAATTATATCAGACTTAAGCACAAATTTCACTTAATTTGGATTAAGTTTTAAAAAAAGTTTATATAAATAAAAAAATCTAATATCAAATAATTAGTTAGAATTTTTTATTTCAAATCAGGTTTGATCCTAAGTTCTCTGACTGCTTCATCATTAAGAAAAGCATTTATTTTGCTTATTATTTCCTGTGACATCATCCCCAGCTCTGTTGACCATATCGGGTTTGATGTTGAAATATATAAAATCTTATTGCGAAGCATCCTTGGTTTCGCATGCAGTGAAATATCTCTGCCGACTATTACTGACCAGTAATTAAAAATTTTATGATTGTTAATTTTTTTTGCTATATTTTTATTCTGTATATATGTTTTAAGCACATCGGCAATATTGTCAGGCTCAAACATCACTCTTCAGCACCTTCTATACTTGCAAGCAATAATTCAGCAATATCCATGGCTTTTATCCCGGACTTTTCCTTCTTTAAGGCTCCGGCTATTGTTCTCACACACTGCTGGCATGAAGAAACAACTATATCTGCTCCAGTTTCAATAATTTCCTGGGCTTTTATTTTTGCAATATTTTCAGATAACTGTGAGCTTACAGCTTCAACATTTCCTCCGCCTCCACAGCATTTTGCATTTTCCCCTGAATTTTTCAGTTCTACAAATTCAGTTCCCGGTATTGCTTTTATAATTCCTCTTGGTTCATCATATATACCTGAGCTTCGCCCGAGATCACATGGATCATGATAGGTAATCTTTTTATTTATGGGTTTTAAATCAAATTTATTTTCTTTTAAAAGTTTAAATAAAAACTGTACTTCGTGCAGAACTTTAAAATTCATTTTTTCTGCAAGAACAGGTTTTGGATAAGTATATCTGTTCATTATGCCCTGTGCCATTTCCGGGTAAATGTGTCTCCACATATGAAAACAGGTAGGGCAGCTTGAAACAAGATATCCGGCCTTTCTTTCATTGACACTTTTTATGTTATGTTCTGCAAATTCCATTGCATCTTCTTTAAAGCCTGCAGCAAGCAGTGGAAAACCACAGCACCATTCATCTTCTCCCATCAATGCAAAATCAACATCAGCTTTCTGGAATAACCTTACCATTGCTCTGGGTATTTTAAAAACTCTTGGAGAAAAAGATGAAACACAACCGACAAAATATATGACTTCAGCAGTTTTCTTTATATATTTGTCTTCAGGTATGTTAGGCAGAGGGTTGATCCAGTCTGTCCTTGATTCATTAGTTTCGAAAGAAATATTTTTTCCTTTTTTTAAAATATTCTTTAAGGCATCAAGAGACTGGGGATAGCGACCTTCACTGACAAGAGCTTCTCTTAATGAAAGCCATATATCTTTTAATCCCAGGTTTACCGGGCATTCAAGCTCACATCTTGAGCAAAGAGTGCACTGGAAAGCGGCCTTTTCCAATTCTTTTAATTCATTTTCAGGTAATTCCCTGCTGCCGAATATCTTTCCCAAAAGGCTGTGCTTGAAGTCAAGCCTTTTTTTCAGGACCGAAAGTTTTTTTGCAGGAGATACCTCAATATCCCCGCTTCCTGCATAAGCACAGCATAGAGGCGTACAGTTTCCGCATCTTGTACATCCTTCTATATCAAGCAGCTCACCTATAGTAAATTTTTTGGCATCCAGTTTATTTTTAACTTTTTGCATTTTCCGGCTCCTTTAAAGCTTTTTTTATTTTCATCCTTTTTTCCATACTGTTTATGCTTCCTGCAATTGAACTGAAAATAACATGTGAAAGCTTGCTGAAAGGTATATAAAGGAAAGAAAGCCAGACAAGAATTACATGTATATGCCAGAACCACTCATGGGTTATTTCCCAGACTCTTACAGACGTATCGGGTGCAATTAATTTCAATACTATTGAAAGCCAGTACCCGAGAAAACCGAATTTTGCGATATAATACGGAGTTTCTTCAGCAAGATATCTTGCGGCTTCCGTGAACCATCCGCTTATAAGGATCAATGCAATAAAACAGATAAGAAGTATATCAAGGCTCTCAAACATTTTTATTTTCCTTTTTTGTACAAATCCTTTAATGAAAGCAAGGATTACTCCCACGGCAATGATTACATTTAAACCATCATTTAAAAGCGCTGTCCATCTGTTATCCATATCTGCAAGCATATCCACTAACCAGTTCATGCCGGTTTCGTAACCGAATACCGGGAGTATTTCCACAGCAAGACCGGATAGTATTGAAAGAATGAACAAAAGGAGAAGACCCCAGAAAATCAAAGTATGTATAAACCATTTTAAAGGCTTTTCCCTTAAAAGCTTAAAGTGAAAAGCTACATCTAAAAATAATCCGAGTACGAGAGGCCAGAATTTTTTCGAGAAAAAATTTTTAACGAATCTTCCGATAAAATACCAGAATTTCTTCCACTTTGATAATGTTTTTCTGTCGCCGAATTTTGTGATATTTCCTTCAAAAATGGTTGTCGCTTTAAATACAAGACCGCCTATAAGGAAAACTATTATAAGTATATGAATAATCCAATAGTGAATCTGCATATCTACCTCTGTTTTATTATTGAATTTACATTTAAATAAGCAAGTTTAAAAAATAATAACATATTTGATTTAGTTTTATAACAATTTAAATTCATTATTTTCAATAATGAATTTCTCACATTCAGCAAGTTTTATGTCTTTTATATATTCGAAATTAGCCGCAGATATAAATGTCTGAAAATTATCCTCTATCAGTTTAAGAAGCATTTCTTTTCTTTCTATATCAAGCTCAGACAAAACATCATCAAGCAGAAGAACCGGTTTTTTATCAATGTGCTCCTTAATCACCTCAAGCTCTGCCAGCCTTAGGCAGATTGAAGACATCCTCTGCTGCCCCTGGGAACCAAAATATCTTATATCTTTTCCGTTAAGAGTTATAACAATATCGTCTCTGTGAGGGCCTGTTGAAGTATTTTTTGTCAGTATATCTCTTTTCATTTTTAAAAGGAGATTATTTAAAAAAGTATCATGGATATATTTTTCGCCTGCCTTATCAAAATCATTCAGCGTGTTTTGCCTGTCTTTAATAAAACCATTTCCTGACAGGCTGTCCGTTTCCGAATTACTGCTTTCTTCAGCAATATCAGCTCCTGCCCAGCTGAAAACATAAAAAATATCAAAACTTATCCCGCTGAAAAAATAATTCATATATTTTAAAAAATTTTCTTTTAATATTTCTATTAATTTTAATCTTTCAATAATTATACTGGTTCCATTCCTTACAAGACTTTCATTCCATGTATCCATAGTATCTTTGCGCAAATTGTTATCTGAATTTACATCCATGCCCTTTAACAGGCTGTTTCTCTGAGATAGTATTTTCTGATATTTTAGTTTTAAGTTGTGAAAATCAGGAGATATTTTGCTTAGAATATCATCTATGAACTCTCTTCTGAAAACTGGTGCTGATTTTATGATTCTGAGATCATCCGGAGAAAATATTACCAGAGGCATTTTTTTATAAACAGCCTGTCTGTTTTTTAAAAAGATTTTATTGAATCTTATTTTTACTTTTCCATCTGGATCTATCTGATGCTCTATAAGATTTTCTTTTCCATCAATATCTACTACTGCTCTTATAACGGAATAGGCACTCCCCCACTTTACGATATCGCTATTAGGTATACTTTTGTGCGATTTACCATTTGCCAGAAAATAAACAGATTCCAGAAGGTTTGTTTTTCCGGCACCGTTTTTTCCCAGAAGCAGAACAAGATGATTGTGAAATTCAAGTCTGATTGCTGGATAATTGCGATAGTTTATGAGTTCAAGAGTCTTTATAAACATTAATATAAAAATAAAGTATTGAATTTATTATATAACATTATATGGCTGCTCAATGATTATGTCGCCTACTTTATATTTATTATTAAAGAATTTTTCAAAAGCAGAACATTTGATTTTGAGCAGAAAAAATAAATTCTCATGCCTGTCAAAAAGACCTTCAAAATTCCCCTGTCCCTTGGAAATTATCAGATCTGATGAAAGATAAATATTCCTGAATTCTTCAGAGCAGTATGGCAGATATGCTGAAGGTATCGGAGCTCCGTTGGTTATTACATTCACTATATTACACATGCCTGTATTTTCAGCATCTTCAATAGTGGAATCATTTAAAGCCGGACCACCCCTGACTGCATATGTTATTTTGTTTATTTTGTCATGCAGGACATTGTCTCTCAGATATTCGATAAATATCCTGTCCAGGACTATCTCTCCGCAGTTATCCCCGATAAATAAGATTTTTTCAGCTTTTATTATTTCATCATACAGTTTCTTCACTGCCGATTTGTCGATTTCCTGGCTGAAAGCAGTTTTTAAAATATCTTTAATTACTTTTTTGCTTATGTGGTTTCCCTGTTGCATCACATCTATGCTGTTGCCGGCAATTGATATTCTTAATGCTGTTTCAAAAGGATTTTCAGACTCTTTAATCATGCGTTTCAAATCAATTTCTGCGTCCAGGCAAATCTTGTTTATCTCTTCCTTAAACTCTTTATAAGGATCTGAGCCTGAACCGATTTTCTCGATTATTCTATGTGAGTCGATATACATTCTAAAAATATTATCATAACTTTTATATTTTGAGGTAATGCCCAGAACATGGTCCAGAACTTCCGAAATAACATTTTCATCATCTGTGAACATTTTTGCAGCATTAAAAAAATGCCTTATATGGCACGGTATGCAATCCAGGGGAATTTTCATAATCTGATACTTTCTATTTCTTTAAACAGTTAAGTATAAGGCTGACTGCCTGGTCTTTTGCCAAAAGTATCCGGATGGATATTTGTCAGGAGCATCCGGAACAGCCCGAGCAGGAACCCGAACAGCTTTTTCCATTTGAATGGCCTCCGCTGCAAGTCTCGCTTCCTGGCTGGCACTTGCACTGTACAGCTGCAAAAACTCTTGTCAGATCTCTGCTGCCGCATTTCGGGCATTTAAGCTTGTCAGCATCTTCACTGTTAATATAATATTCATTTATTTCATTACAATCATTGCATTTATAATCTACAAATCTCATTAGTATTTCCCTCTTATAGAAAAGTGTTTTTTATTTTCTTTCAAATGCTGTGCCTGACATACAGGAATTTTGAAAATTAAAAACAATGTTTTTAATTTAACTTAAAAACATATACTAATTTTCATTCTTTTTCAACATCGACAATATTTTCTTATAAATTCTTATAATTACATTGTGGTCAAACTAATTGATTTTTAAAATTATTATGTTATATTTTTAAAAAAGCATATGTTCTTTTGAAAAATGAATGACTTAACTTTGATTACCAAGGGAATCCAGTGAGAATCTGGAGCGGTACCGCCACTGTAAACGGGTGTGTGTTTTTCAATATGCCACTGGCCATAATGGTCGGGAAGGTGAAAAGCAAAGTCCCGGAAGCCAGGAGACCTGTAATCAATATTATTTAAGTTACTGCTCTTCGGATATAAGAGTGTAATTTTTTTGTTTTCAAAAATTTATCACCCGGGGCAGTACCCGGGTTTTTTTATGGCCATAATTTTAAATGAAAAATGCACAATATCAGCAAATAATAAGATTTAAGGAGGAAAAATTTGAAAAAGGTTTTTAAAATCTTTCTGGCTTTCATTATAATAACGGTTCTTGCTTCGGTTTTCCTTATTACGAGCTGCAAATCTCCTTCTGACAATACCCTTGTCCAGAATGATACACTGGAAAACAGCTCTGTTGTATCGGAAGAATCAGCTCTTTCGCCAACAAGTGCAGAAACAGATAACATCACACAGGAAAAGAAAAGCGGAAAAATAGAAGTAACTGATGGAATGGGAAATATATTAACCCTTGAAAAGGCAGCTGAAAAAATCATAGTGCTTACTCCGAGTGTCCTGGAAATTTTTGACGGTTTGAATGCAATGGACAAAGTAGTTGAAGTAGACAGCTGGACAGTCCAGATGGGCGAACCCCTGGCTGAAGGTTTTCAGGGTGCCGGTGATGCAAACGGGATTAATTTTGAAATGGTCACAAAGCTTGACCCAGATCTTGTTATTGTTGAACGTTTCGGTCTTAATGAAGATTATAAAAAACTTAATGAGCTAGGATATAAATCATATATTACATTCTCCACCAGTCTTGCTGCCACATACGCCGAAATTGAGAATATGGGAAAAATTATCGGCATGGATGAAGAAGGAAAAAAATTAAGCAATAATTTAAAATACAGCATAAGCAAAATAGAGGCAGAACTAAAAGAAACTGGGAAAAATGAAAGACCTGGAGTATTTTATATGGTATGGAATGACCCTATAATGAGTGCAGGCAAGAATACTTTTATCAGCGAGCTGATAGAAATCGCCGGGGGGGTCAATATTGTTGCTGAAGACGGGTTAAGCGACTGGCCTGAGTATAGCATTGAAAAGCTTATTGAAAATAATCCAGATATTATAATAGCTCCTTTTTCCCTGGCAACAGATCCATCCGTGATATTAAATGATTCCAGATTTTCATCAATAAATGCCGTTATAAATAAAAAAGTATATATTATTCCTGACAATCCCATATCAAGGCCAAACCAGAATGTAATAAAAGGCCTTCAGATGCTTTCAAAAGCAATTCATCCTGAAATTTTCGGAGAGTTCGAAATCATACAATAATAGTCAGGTATTGTGCTTTATTGTGAATGATTAATAATAGCTGCCCTATCCCTACGGGGATAGGGTTAATTTTTGTCAGACTGAGTAAGGATTGTGTATCCTCAGCCATTTTCGAAGACTTGAGACATCACTGTCTGTAATCGCTTTGATACCTATATTTGTTTCAAAGATAGATAGTGAGTCATCTCCGGCAGTAGTTACAAAAATATATTTTCCGAGAACAAAAAGACCGGCAGGCCTGCCAAGATAATTAGGGCTGCCTGCCCCGCTAAGTGAAGCAGCAAGTTTTGGCTGTGACGGATTACTGATATCAAAAACAGCAAGGGAATTACTTTCCTGGCTGATTACAAATACAAAATTTTCCCTTACAAAAACTGCCTGAGGCAGTTTAAGATAATCGTCGATACTGCTGTTTGTTATGGAATATTCTGCCTTAATATTGTTTTTATCTTTCGTATTTATAACAGCCAGCGTATTGTCTTTTGAAGAAGCGATGTAACCTATGTTATCTTTAATAAAAATACTTTTTGCGCCGCCCAGAAAATTCGGGCTGCCCGCTCCTTCAACAAAACTGGACAATACCGGCCTGGACGGATTTCTGACATCATAACAGGAAATAGCATTATCTTTTTCACTTGCTACAAAAGCGTAACCTTCGCTTACATATATTCCGCTTGCTCCGCCAAGATAGCTTCCATCGCCTTCTCCCCGGGCCACACCCAGTATCTTCGGATTTTGAGGGCTGCTGACGTCAATAATTACAAGTGAATCATCTGCAGAAGAAACTACATAAGCCCTGTTATCTTTGATAAACACATCTCTTGCACCACCCAGGTAATTCGGGTCTCCGGAGCCTGATATGACCGCAGCTACTTCGGGATTTTTTGTATCATTGCAGTCGATGACAACAAATGAATTATCCTTGCTGCACGCAGCAAAACAGAAATGATTGACTATAAAAAGTTTGGAAATACCGCCCAGATAATTAGGTGCACCCATGCCTTTTATGCTTGATTCAAATACGGGGTTTTTTGGATCTGAGACATTTATGATTGTCATTGAGTTATCAGCCATTGCTGCAATATAAGCATAATTCCCGCTTACGAAAACATCATTTGCTCCATTAAGATAAGTATCAGCGCCAATAGAAGAAATACTAGAAACAGGCTTCAGGAATCCTCTGCCTCCGGATTCTGCATAAATATCAAACGTAAAGACAGATAAAGATAAGATAAAAATAAATACAGCTATAAAAATATTGTAGAATAATGAAAATGAAAGATTTTTACCGGTTTTTAAACTCATATTTGTATTTATTTATAAAATAATAATAATTATAACATTAAAATAAAAAAATATTCCGGGAGTTTTATGGAAAATTATAAATTTAATGAAAAACAGATACGTAAAAAATATTTTGATGACAGATGGGTCCGATTCGCTTTTGGCCTGCAGGGACATATCAAATCAGAAGACCTCAATCTGGGAATCGTGGAATTTGATAAAAATATAAGATCTCTCACTCATTCCCATGAAGTTGATGAAGCGCTATATGTCCTGGGAGGGAAAGGGCAGATAGATGTAGATGGTAAAATAACAGATGTAAAAAAAGGGGATTTCCTTTTTGTCCCAAAACTGGCAGAACATACCATAATAACTACTGGCCGTTTTAAATTGCGGATATTATTTGTATTTGCTGGTAAGATCCATATTGATTATTAATTACTTTTAAGTTTATTTTTTAATATAAATATTTAAAATATCTTAATCTGTGATTTTTTCTTTTTATTCCTTAGCCAGATGATTCTTTCAATTATGAGAAGTCCGATGAGAAATACCCATGTAATCTGGGTAATGGTTCTTGAAATAATATCAATTGTGGTTGAACCATAGTAAAGCGTAACTTTATTTTGTGTAGGTATTACCATCATAAATGAAGGTGATATGGCAAAAGGCCCCTCTGCCCCTATTGCTTTCCAGTTGGGGAAATAGGATATTTTAATTATATGGGGAACGCCTATGGCTGTTGTCTCAAATGTTATCTTTTCATTTTCAATTTCTTCTTTTATTACTCCCCCCTGATAATTTAAGACATGCTTTTTAAGATTATTGACCTGTCCGGAAACTATTTGTTCAAACTTCCCTATTTCTTCTTCTCCCTGGTCCCATATTATGAAAACCCTGTCTGGATCATCATAATTAAACCATGGAAGTATTGAATCATACCAATCGCTGGTTTCTATTCTGTAAGGTTCATATTTCAGAACCTCGACATACCTGTCTGAGGTATTTATCTCATAAAAATTAAAAACATCAAAATTTGCCAGAAAACGGACATCCGGATTTTCATCAAGTTTTTTCTTGACTTCATCAGAACTAGCTATCATATATCTTATATTCATCATTTTTAAATTATTTACACCTATCTTCACATTCATCGAAGGCTGGTCCAGTCCCGGAATAGCATTGCTTGGTTTTTTTGAAAGCAGTGCCTGGTTGGAAAAATGAAATACAGAAGTAAATGAGCCTTCCACAAGAAGCCCCTCCATAGTCGAACTATCTGTCCAGAATGGTATTAGCTCGAATGCCCTGGTAGTCCCAAGTTTATTTAGATTATCATGATCCTGCTCAATCATCCATCTTCCTGCAGGTTTGGATTCTATATAATCCATCATTTTCATATAAGTTTCCCAGTAAGGCTTGGTCTCATATCCGGTATAATTATAGGCTGCCCATCCTGCAGCTTTAGGCTGAGTGGCAATGACGGAAGCAAAAACTGAAAAAGCAATCAATGGAACAAAAACAAGGACAGCTATCCTGCCTGCAACAGCTTTCTTCCCTGAAAGCCATGACATCAAAAATCCGAAAAGAAGGTATATCATATAGCAGGCAAGAAAGAATGCATTAATGTATATAAAAGGCAAAAGCCTTGCATTCCATATTCTTCCCCCGCTTGGAATAAAAAATGCAAAATTTAAAAGCAGAAATGAAATTGAAAAAACTATAAGCCTTTTGTCATCCCTCCTGGTTATTATTATTATGTAGAAGATAATACCTATTACTGCAAGTGCCACTACTGCGATGATCTCAATCGGGGCAAGAGCTTTAAAACCATCAAGATTGTCCCATCCCATGTTAGGAGTGTATTTAAGTTTTAAGGCAAAGGGAATACTCCAGAAAGCTGTAAGGAAAAAACCAAGAATCAGGACTGAAATTGTATAAAACAGATTTTTTTTGTTTGTATTTTCAAGGAGCAGCCATGGAATCATTGCAAGAAGACAGACTGTTGTAAGAACATGAGAAAGAGCAATTGCCATTAAAATAAAACAGTTCAGAACAAACAGCCAGTTAAATCTGGCTCCTTTCTCAAGTCCGAGATGCATAGTCCCCAAAAATAAAAAACAAAGAGCGAAGCTTAGCGAATAACCGAATTCTCCGGCAAGGGTGCTTAAAAAATTACCACCGTATATGGAAAAACTTTCCATAAATAAGAATAAAGTCGAACCCATTGCAGCCAGCAGAGGATAAGGATATTTAAATCTGAATAATCTCATCATACGGTAAACGCATGCCGGAAGAAGAAAAGAACCAAGGACTGTAATTATTTTAAAAGAAATATTATAAGTTACTATCTTGGCTAAAAGGGCAATCAAAAGATAAGGGAAAGTAAAATAAAAATGTATAATAGGCATACCGGCAAACCACCCGTTTGACCATCCTGTGACCCTGAATCTGGGAAGCAGATTATCCATGAGGAATTTTGCTCCATAATGATGAGTCCCGGTATCCCCTCCTGCGGTAGTAGTAGTGCTGAAAATATTCCAGGGTTTAAAAACAACGCATATGGATAAATATATAATTAAAAAAACAATAAGAGTGCTTAAAGCAGTAATATTTATCCTTTTTATCTTTAATTTTCTGAAAAACCATATATGGCCGGTTTCCCAGTACTGGTTTTCAAAATTGTTTTCCTGCAAACCCAGGCCATCAAGAGAAGAAATAAATCTATGCCATTTGTTTTTAAAGAAAGAAATTATTTTTTTATCGTTTAAATCCTGATTGTCCATAAAAAAATAAATACAGTTAATAAAAAATTAAAAGCTTATTATATATCAATAAGGCACTATTTTAAAAATATATAAATATTACTGCTTTTTATCCAAAAAATTATTTTTAAATGATTTTATTAATTTTAAATAATATTTTAAAATTTATTTATATTAATAATTCCTGCTAATTGCAGATTCAGGTGAAAAAAATATAAATTTCTTATATTATATTTTAGAAACCTCGGAGGGCTTTATTGGAATTTGATAAATTAAATAATGAAAAATTTATTTATTCACATAGTTCTGATGAACTTATAAAAATCCTCCATGACTTCCCTGGACAATTTAAAAAAGCAGAAAAAATCATAAGAAACGTCCCTCTGAAATTTGAAAGGGAATACAAAAACATACTTATACTTGGCGTGGGAAATCCTGCAACAACAGCATACAGGCTTATGGAATCTGTAAGCTCAAATAAAATAAGAGTCCCTATTTCAATATCTTCTTCAAATGACCTACCGACATGGGTCAGCAGTGAGACACTTGTCATAGCAATCTCGCATAGCGGAAATACAAGAGAAGTCCTTGGTGCAATAAGTGAAGTATCAGACAGAGGTATCAGCATATATGCGATTACGACAGGCGGCATACTTAAAGAGCGATTTTCAGACAACAAACTAGTTACCATAATAGAATATTCAGAAAAATTACTGCCCAGAATGTCTATAGGTTATGCATATGTTTTTCTTACAGGAATACTTGCAAGTGCCAATCTTTTAAGTGTGAAAGGCTTCCAGAAAGACGAGCCGCCTGGAGAAGCATGGGAAGATATAGAAAAAGAACTGCTTGTTTTTACAAAAGAGCTTATGCCTGAAATAAAAATAAATGATAATGTCGCAAAAAAATTAGCAATCAATCTTTATAATAATATTCCCGTAGTCTATGGGTGCAATAAAATAACGACAGTAATAAGCTACAGGTTTAAAACAGAGATATGCGCAACCAGCAAAATGTTTGCGCACTTTAACAGAATTCCTGAAATCAGCCATGATGAAATTGAAGGCTGGGAGATGGATAAGGAATTAAGAAGAAAATTCATTATCCTTTTCATCAAAGATAAAAATCTAAGCAATTCGATGCTTAAAAGAATAGAAATACTAAAAGGCATATTCCTTGAAAAGGATATAAAATATGAAGAAGTTTTCATTAGCGGTGAAAACGAACTGGTAATAGCTTTCAAAGGCTTGTTTCTTGCGATTTGGACTAGCCTCTACCTGGCTATACTTTATGATGTAAATCCTGTGTCTATAGACCTTGTTGATATTATTAAAAACCGTCTTGGAGAAAAATGATTTTTGTTTTATATCGTGGAGGTGAAATATGAGCCTGCATCCGGAAATCACATCCGGACAAAAGAAAAAGATAAACCAGTCAAGCACAATAAAAAATAATATATGCTGCTATGTAGATAAAAAACCGGTTTCAGGAAAAAACGATATTGAATACCATAATATCTTTCCTCTTGCCCCTGATAATTCTGAAATAAAAAATTTTACAGTTGTTTGTAAAAACCATCATAAAGAAATAGGAACCTTATCCATAACAGAATATTTCATAAAAAAGGAAATGGATGATTTCTTTAAAATGCCCGGATTAAGAAAATTAAATGATGTATTAAATCTAAAAACAGGCAAAAGAAAATCAATAAAAAAAATAAAGATAAAAACCACCGGACAATCTGATGAAATAGAAATATCTCTTGATGAAGACAAAAAAAGCATGACTTATAATCTGCTTAAATGCCCCGCAACCGGATTTAAATATTTTTATGCTTCCGTTCCGGTCGGATATATAAATAATGATGAAAATCTCCAGCCAAGGCCGCTTGAGATTGACAGGCTCTGGGATCTTTACAGGCATCTTCTGGTAAACAGCCAGCTTACCCCTTCTGTATGCAGGCTGACCGGAAGTAATATTTTTCTTTTTGACGGACAGCATAAAGCAGCTGCCCAGATCTGGGCAGGAAGAAGAGAACTGGATTGTAAAATATATCTTGAGCCTGATATAAAAAGCCTTAAAGAAACAAATCTTATTGCACATGATAAATTAAGGCAGATGCCGTTTTTTACCTCCATTCTTATAAATAAATGGGCAAGTATTTTTGAAGAAGAATGGAAAGAATATATGGAACAAAGAGGGTTTAAATCTGAAGAAGGTTTAGTTTCTTTTCTTGTTAAAAAAGGTAGGAAAAGAGCCCAGGCACTAAATATGATAGAAAGCAATATATATGACAGCATAATAGAGGATAAAAAGAATTTAATGATCAGCTATATTGCTGATTACAATAAAAACCTTAAAAGTCCTCTTACAATAAACAGGCTTAAACAAGCTGTCTTTAAAAAATTCATTGCACCTCCTCCTCTTGATATTAATATTGAGGATTCTGACAGATTAAGGGAGACAGAAAGACGGAATATAATAAAGTTTCTTAACCTTATTGCCAGATACTCTCTTGATGATATCTGGAACCCTGAAAATAAAGATGATGATCATAAAGTCTCGGAACGTATTTATCTTTCCGGAGCATTCAGGGCATGGGCAGGTATTTTAAAAGATGCAATATCAGCAATACTTGAGATTTTTGATGAAAATGAAAAAAAAGAAATATTTTTAAGAGAAATTTCAAAAGAAAACTGGGAAATAATTGAAAATTCCATAAATTTTTTATTTAATAGAAGAGTTTGGCAGGATGATTCAGAGGAGAATTATAACACTTTAAGGCTGACAAATGACTCTCAGGTCAGAAAATATCTGTCTAGAAGAGGAATAAGTGTTAATGAAGTATTGGGTAAAACAGGGATATTTGAAGATAATTTTGTAGATTAAAAATATATGTATTACAAACTCATAATTCAGGTAATCGGCGGGCTTGCGCTTTTTATTTTCGGAATAAATACTTTAAGCGACAGCCTTCAGAAAATAACATCCAACAACATTAAATCAATTATCGGGATACTTGCCAAAAGACCATGGGCTTCAGCTCTTGTAGGTCTTGCGACAACTTTGATAATCCAAAGCAGCAGCGCTACTTCCGTAATGACTGTCGGATTTGTAAATGCCGGTCTGATGAACCTGAAAACTGCAATAGGCATCATAATGGGTGCCAATATCGGAACTACTATCACTGCACAGATTGTGTCCTTAAACATTGTGGACCTGGTTACTTATCCCCTTCTCATAATAGGATTTATCTTGTTTTTTACCAGCAAGAGAAGAAGATATAAAAATATCGGAATGGCAATAATAGGTCTTGGGCTTCTTTTCCTGGGTATGGGCATTATGAAACAGTCGCTTGACCCTTTAAAAGACAATGAATCTTTTAAAAATTTCCTTCTTGTTTTCAGCAGAAACCCTTTCCTGGGAGTTCTTGCAGGGCTTTTATTGACTTCCCTGCTGCAAAGCAGTTCTGCCACTATAGGAATTCTTATAGCTCTTGCATCACAGGGGCTTATCCCGATAGGGGCTGCGGTACCTATTCTTTTCGGAGATAATATCGGCACATGTGCAACTGCTCTTATTTCCAGTATGGGAACTACCGTTACTGCAAAAAGGACAGCTTTTTCCCATCTTCTGTTCAATATATTCGGGACAATAATATTCATGACTTTATTTTACGGGTTCAGGCTTGAACCTATTGTCGTACGTTTTATGGGTTCAAGCGTGCCAAGACAGATTGCAAATATACATACCACATTCAATGTGGTAACAACAGCAATATTATTTCCGATGATAGGATTATTTGAAAAACTTGTAGTAAAACTTTACCCTGGCAAAGATGTCGTTGAACATAAAAATGCGATATATCTTGATAACAGGCTTATAAAAACCCCCTCAGTTGCTATGGAACAGGCAAAAAAGGAGCTACTAAGATTAACCAAAATAGTCCAGATAATGGATAGCCTTTCTTTTCAGAGACTGAAAAGCAAGGATACGGTAATAGAAAAAAAAGTTCTTGACCGGGAAGCAGCAGTAGACAGTGTTACCGAAGACATCATCAGATATCTTACCCAGCTTTCCAGGCAATCGCTTACATTAAAACTTTCAAACAAGCTTATAAACCTGATGCATATTGCGTACGATACAGAGAGAACGGGAGATCACGCAGAAAGTCTTCTGAATCTTATGATACTTAAAGATGAGAACAGGACAAAGTTTACAAAAGTTGAAATCGAAGAGCTTGAAGAGTTGTCAAACAAAGTAAATGAAATGTTTGATGTCCTTATTTCAGGAATGGAAAATGGCAGTTTTGAAGAACTTGTGCTTTGCGAAAAGATAGAGAACGACATAGATGCGATTGTTAAGAACTCAAGATTAAATCATATATTCAGGTTGCAGAAAGGCGAATGCATGCCGGTATCGGGAGTTATCTTTTCCGATATTCTTCTTCATTTTGAAAGAACCGGAGACCTTCTTTACGGGATTTCAAAAAATATGATAGAGATTGGCAGATACTGACCATATATAAATTATCCTGTAAAATAATTTATTAATCTGACATTATTTTTTATCTTTTATAAAATATTAAAAATTTAAAAAATTTGATATATAGTTTTGGCATTATCAAAAAAACATGTTAATTTTATTATAAATATTTTTAAAATTTTCATTCTTTTAATTCCAGAAAGAGTGTTTGGAGACAGCAAATGAAAGATTTAAATCAAAATTCCATACTATCTTCAAGTAAAGGCGATATTCCTGTTTTAAAGGTTGAAGGCAATAATCTTCCGGAAGTCTGGGAGAAGTCCCTTAAAGAATTATGGGATAAAGGTACTGAGATAAAAACGCAGTATGACAGGCCCAAAGATCCGCCCAGCAAAGATTCTACAATGATAATGGTAATAAATGAGCCGATGGCCGAGCCGAGAATCCACAGAGCTTTGCCTACAGGCCTGGACGAACTGGAAATATACAGACAGGAAGTAGTCCTTGGTATCCATGATCACTGGATAGGAAAGCATGGCTGGTCTTACAGCTACCATGACAGGCTTTTCAATTATAAGACAACTCAGGGTTATCTTGACCAGATAGCCATGACAATAGAAAATCTTATATGCTGTCCGTATACAAGAAGAGCACAGGCAATAACATGGGATCCTGAACTTGATATAAAGCATCACGAACCACCGTGCCTTCAGAGAATCTGGTTAAGGATACTGGATGACCCACAAAAAGGCCTGACTCTTAATATGAATACGCACTGGCGTTCCAGGGATGCCTATAAGGCTGCGTTCATGAATATTTTTGCTCTTACTGACCTTCAGAGAGTGATTGCAGAAAAGATATCAGAAAAACTGGGAAAAGAGATCAGGGTGGGCAGATACGCAGATATTGCTGACAGCTACCATATTTATGGTTCTTATTTTGACCAGTTCAAAGGCTTCCTGGAAGCTCTTGAAAAAAAGACTTTTCAGGAAAGGACCTATACAACAGAATTTGCAGAGAATTTCTTCAGGGAAGCAAGAATAAAGCTGGAAGCTGAAAAAGAAAAAGGTAAATAATACAATTGGAAACACCTGCTTTAAATGATAAATTAAAAATAAGGTTTGCTGTAGAAGAAGATACCGGTATTTTGCTGGACTTTATAAAAAAGCTGGCAATTTACGAAAAAAGACCAGAATCGGTTACTGCAACAGATGATGATATCAGGAGAACGATATTTGAAAAGAAAATAGCAGAAGCAATTATTGCAGAATATGATGGATTGGCCGCAGGTTTTGCAATATTCTTCCACAATTTTTCGACTTTTATAGGAAAACCCGGTATTTATATTGAAGATCTTTTTGTAGATGATGAACTTCGGGGCAAAGGGATAGGCAGGGCATTATTTTCCTTTATAGCAGATCTTGCAATTAAGAGAGACTGCGCGATGCTTGAATGGACAGTGTTAAAGTGGAACACTCCTTCAATCAGGTTCTATGAAAAAATCGGGGCAAAAAATAAAGAAGAGTGGTTTATTTACAGACTGGATAAAAAATCATTAAGTGATACTGCTTTAAATAAAGCGCTTAAGTAACCACTGTGTTCAACAGGAGGAAATCATGGCAGAAGAGAACAATGCTGCTGCTTTTAATTCCCAGAGAATAATAGAAAACTTAAAATCCAACTGGCTTAATATATTAATAGTAATAGCAGCTGTAATAATAATAGTATTAATAATAAAGCTGGTCTCCAAAAAGATCAAAAAAACCCTTGATATAAAAATAAGCTCCGAAAAAGCTGAGATAAAAAAAAGGTCTTATACGTTCAGCGCCGTTATTTCAAATATTATTATCGGCCTGACAGTTTTTGCAGGCATTCTTATAATCGCTGATCAGTTCGGAATAAGCATTGTGCCGATTATAACCGGAGCCGGGATAGTCAGCGTTATTGTCGGACTCGGTGCCCAGAGCCTTGTAAAAGATCTCATAAACGGCTCTTTTATTTTATTTGAACAATGGTACCAGATAAATGATGTCATAGAAGTAGGCAGCGTATCGGGTGTTGTCGAAAAATTCTCCCTCAGGACTACCGCAATAAGAAGCATCGACGGAGTCATTCATTATATACCTAATTCAGAAATAAAGATTTTAAGCAATAAGACTCAGGAATGGTCAAGAGCTGTTGTCTCTGTAGGAGTTGCCTACAAAGAAAATACAGACAGGATTATTTCTGAATTAAAGAAAATACTAAATGATTTTTCAGATGAAAAAGAGTATAAAAGACTTATACTCGAAAAACCTGAGATTCTGGGAGAAGGTGTCGACGAGCTTGGAGAGTATGCGGTTAAATTTAAAATAATCTGCAAGGTAAAATCTTCCAATCAGTGGCTTATTGAAAGACAGCTTCGAAAAAGGATCAAAGACAGATTTGACGAACTTGGCATAGAAATACCATTCCCCTGCAATAATGTTTATCTACGAAACCAGAGGGACCAAGGGGACCAGAGGGACGTATAATTTGGTACCTCAGACTGATCAATAGTAATCAAGAATAATTACAATAACTGCTCATACTTCATATCACCAGAGAGATGGATGAACAGAATTGCATGATAATATAACCGCACATCAAAACACCAAAGATGTATAAAACCATTTGTAACAATAATGAATCTGATTATTCCCTTAAAGCACCTGATCTGTTAAATCCCAGCATGGAAGATGAAAAGGTAATAACAGCAAGATATATATAAAGCGGAAACCATATGATTTTTATGATATCTGTATTGCTTACAGTTCTGTCAAGAATAAATATTATAGTATTGAATAGTATTGAAAAAACCAGCGCAATAAGAGCTGCCCTGGTAAGGTCATGGAACTGTTTTTCATCATACCATTCTCTTATTTTCTCTCTGGATTTCATTGCCAGCCAGTAGATTATGATAATTATATAAGGTATGATTGCCAGAAAGACTACACCTAATCCTTTCTGAAATGCCCAGAGCGGAAGAAATATTATACAGGAAATCAAAAAAAGTATTCCGGATATACCCGATATCAAACCAATATACTGGGCATTGATAAAAACGGACTCATCCTTTACTACAACTTCTTTTCCGGCCAGTCCCCTTTTTTTGTTAATAATGCCAATAAGTAAAAATATAAGTATTACAAAGAGAAAATGGAGTCCCTGACTTACATAAAGTACTATGAATTCATCAGGGAGGCCAAAGATATATTCTTTGGAAATATCGCCAAGCAAGGCAAAATCCCCGAAAACCATCAGGAAAGAAATTATTGAAACAAAAAAAATAAAAGATTTAATGATACTTTCCTTTTTAAAAAAGCTCAGATCCAGCAGTATCATTATTATTGCGGCCAGATGAAAGAGAAAAAGTATCATGAATGCTGCTGCTACAAAATACTGTGCATTGATAAATGATCTTTCCACCCCTGTGCCTGTAATTATAGCCTTTCTGATCAGTTCATAGAAAACCATATTCATGATAAGGCAAAGAAAAGAAATTATACTTAATAAAATAGTTATATTTTTTATAATCATAAACTTTTTTGATTGCATTTTGCTCCTTCCGGAAAAACTATCCATAACAGAATATGTATTATTCTCATACATTTTCAATCTTCTCCTTTATGGTTTAAAAATCATTTTATTCAAAATAACTGCTGCCTCCAGGCCGGTGCATTATAATTTTTAATCTGCCAGTATATGAAAAACAGCTTGTGCGCATCATTTTTTATTAAGATAAAAAATTTCCTCTACAGATTTTTTAAAGAAATCTGCTATTTTTAATGCAAGTGTAACTGATGGATTAAATTTACCAGCCTCTATCGAATGGATTGTAAGACGTGTCACGCCGACCGCATTGGCAAGGTCCTGCTGGGATATCTCACCGTGCTCAAATCTTAACTTCCTTAAATTGTTTTCAAGTTTAAAATTGTCAATCATCTTAATAAAAATATTAGATGTATAGTTTTATATACATAAAATATACTATACTATACTTTTTGTCAATAGTTTAAAAAATATTTAACCTGGCTTTAATTACAGACCTGAATATGTTTTAAGCCAGCACCTGCAATCATTTATAAAAAATTATTGCAATTATTTTTTATAAAGATTAAGATTACTTGTTTTTAAAAAGTTAATGATAAAAAGTATTTATTAAAGATAATAAATTTATGGAAATAAGAAATATTGCAATAATCGCTCATGTCGATCATGGCAAGACTACGCTGGTGGATTCACTTTTAAGACTTTCAAAGACACGGCTTTCCAAAGAAATGGCAGACGCTGAATGCATACTTGACAGCAATGATATTGAAAGAGAGCGAGGGATAACCATATTCTCTAAAAATGCTTCCGTAGTCTGGAAAGATATAAAAATCAATATTATTGATACTCCCGGTCATGCAGATTTCGGAGGAGAAGTAGAGCGAGTCTTAAAAATGGCAGACGGTTCCCTTCTTCTTGTTGATGCCAAAGAAGGACCAATGCCCCAGACACGTTTTGTATTAAAAAAAGCTCTTGAGCTAAAACACAAAATAATAGTCGTCATAAACAAAATCGACAAATCTGACGCAAATATTAACAATGCCCTTAACAAGACCTTTGACCTGTTTATCGAACTTGGGGCAGATGAAGAAACAGCTGATTTTCCCATAATCTACTGCTCTTCGAAAATGAGTAAAGCAGGTCACAAATCCGATTTAAAACAAATGAAAGACGTTTCTGCATTATTTGAAGAAATTATCAGCCGCATACCTGCGCCTGTATGTAATGCCAGTGCCCCACTCCAGATGCTGGTGACTTCTATTAACTGGGATAATTACAAAGGCAGGATAGCAAAAGGCAGGATTTATAATGGCACCATCAGATCCGGTGAGGAAATCATGCATATAAATCGTGAAGGGAAAATGCAGAAATACAAAATAACTTCACTTATGAATTTTCAGGGCCTTGCCCAGGTGGAAATAGATGAAGCAAGTGCAGGAGAAATAGTAGCAATTTCAGGAATACCGGATATTACAATCGGGGAGACTATCGCAGATTTGAACAATCCGTCAGCCCTGCCCCTTCTAAGCATAGAAGAGCCTACAGTAAAAATGAATTTTGATATAAATACTTCTCCTTTTGCAGGAAAAGAAGGAAAATTTACTACATCAAGGCAGATAAGGGAAAGACTTTACAAGGAACTTGATAATGATGTTGCTTTAAGAGTTGAAGATAACCCTGAAGGCGGCTGGACAGTTTCAGGCAGAGGTGAGCTTCATCTTGCAATTTTTATTGAACGTTTAAGGCGTGAAGGTTACGAGTTTCAGGTAGCTCAGCCACAGGTCATTGTAAAAATTATCGATGGACAGAAAATGATTCCTTTTGAAGAAGTTTTTATCGAAGTTCCTGAACAATATTCCGGTTCTGTAATACAGAAGCTTGGCAGCAGGTCAGGAATAATGAAAAAAATGGAATTAAAAGATGGTATTGCACATCTGGAATTTATAATACCGACTCGCGGATTATTCGGATATAGAAGAGAATTTATGACTGATACAAGAGGACTGGGCATAATGAACTCGCTTTTTTATAAGTACATGCATGAAAAAAATGAATGGAAAGAGCGTGAAAGAGGTTCGCTTGTTGCTTTTGAAACTGGCAATACCAGATTATACGGTCTTACCAATGTTCAGGACCGCGGTGAGCTTTTTTACGGACCAGGAGCAAATGTCTACAGAGGTCAGGTAGTGGGCCAGAATTCGCGAAATAATGATATCTGGGTAAATGTCTGCAAGGAAAAACAGCTTTCAAATATGAGGTCAAAAGGTGAAGGGACTTCCGAACACTTTAATGTACCCAGGATAATGTCACTTGAGGATTCTCTTGAATATATTGACGGCAGCGAGCTGGTCGAGGTAACGCCCAAATCGGTAAGGATAAGAAAAATAAATCTGAATCAGTAGTGCAATGTGCCTCGATTTATAATTTTAACAATTCAGTTATCGAAAAAAATCAGGCATTGGTAAGTCTAATCAAGAATTTACAAGCTGAATTAGTTATTGAGAAGTTATATTATCTATTGATACAAATTAAGCATTGGCAAGTTAAACATTGATAAGTTAAATTAAATTTTTAACTTGAATTAATAGCAGCCAAAATATAAAATAAGCAGAAATATTTATTTTTAACTTTATCAATGATAAGAATAAAGAACAGAAAAACATCATTTTTTTTAATATTCCTTATTTATATTATAGCTTTCTTTATTGCTCTTCTTGTTTACAATTTTACCCGGAGCCTTCATATACTTGTTTCTACTTTTCTTGCTGACGTTGCAGCAACTCTGGCAGTATGGGGATTCGGTCTCCTCTTTGGAAATGCAAGCGCATATGATCCTTACTGGAGCATAGCCCCTCTTGTTATTATTCCGTTCTGGATAATAATTTCAGATAAACCTCTGGCACTTGTTCATATTTTCTTTATTGCAGTAGTATTTATATGGGGAATAAGACTTACCATGAACTGGGCTTTCAGATGGCGTGATTTTACGCATCAGGACTGGCGCTATACAATGCTTAAAAATAAAAATCCCCGTCTCTGGTTTTTAACTAATCTTTTTGGAATTAATCTTATGCCTACAATAATAGTTTATCTTGCTTTGATACCCGCTTATTTTGGAATCAGGGCTGATTCTTATTCTAATATTAATATAGTTTCATTTATAGGAATAGTCATTTGTCTGGGGGCAGTAATAATGCAGCTTGTCTCTGACCTGCAGATGGATAGATTTAAGGAAAAAAACATTCATGAAAACAGACATATAGACAGCGGTCTGTGGAAATACAGCCGGCATCCCAACTATTTTGGCGAAGTTTCTTTCTGGTGGGGTATCTGGCTTATTCAGCTGGGGGCTGATTCTAAAATGTTTATTACCGTTATCGGTCCGGTTGCAATGACTATTTTGTTTTTGTTAATAAGCATACCTATGATGGAAAAACATATTTCTTTGTCAAAACCAGGATATGCCCTTTACAAAAAACGGGTTTCTATTTTTATCCCCTGGTTCAGAAGAGGGAGCATCCCCGAAAGATGAAAACAAAATTAATTTATTGAACCAAATTATACGTCCCTGAAAGGTGAAAACAGATGTGTGAATTATGCATGAAACATGGTGCTGGAGGAAAATGGTATCTCAATGCCAAGCATTATTCCGATGAAGTTGTGGAAAAATATGGTCTTTATGATTTTCTTCTTGAACAGTATAAAAATTTTGAACAGATGTCTGTCAGAAAAGTCAGCGGTTTCAGCCCTGTAGGGATGGATTACAGGATGAGAATGCCTATCATAGGAAGAATAATAAAAAATATGGCTGGCAATATGTTAAACAAGCAGAGATTTCCGAAAGATCCTTTTAAGCCCGAAAGCCATATCGGACAGATCGTTCCAATGGAAGATGCGATAGCTATTATCGAAGAATGCGCCGCAGAACCCATAATTGAAAAAAACTGTATGTGCAGATATATGTCAAGGGGAGAAAAAGAAGCTTGCTGCATTAATTTTGGAGTAATGTCTGAAGTAATAAGCCAGCTGCCTCGTTTTGTTCCCGAAAAAGACAAATTTCACCTTACAAGAAAAGAGGCTGTAGAAAGATTTAAAGCTCACAATAGAAAGGGCTACATAGGGACAATATGGTTTGGACCTTTTCCTTATATAAATAATCTCTGCTCATGTGAAAGTCCTGAATGTGCCGGGATAAGACCAAGAGTTGATTTTGGTATAATGTCAGTTCATAAGGCGGAATATGTCATAGGCCTTGAAAAAAACAGATGTGATGACTGCGGTGCATGCATAATAAAATGTCCTTTTAATGCTATTGAAAAAGACCCTTACAGCAGAAAAATAAAAATTGATCTCGACAAATGTTTTGGATGCGGTGTCTGCAGGCATGTCTGTCCCAATGATGCACTTTTTCTTCTGCCAAGGGATATTGTGCCTGAAGTCGCCGGAAAATATTGATTAACGATTATGAAAAAGAAAACAATAATTAAAATAGATTATTCTTTATGTGGTGACGGTGTTAAAGAAAATGTAGATCCAAGAGAGTGCTGTAAATGTTTAAGAATATGCAAACCTGCTATTTTTCTTCTTCATCAGACACTTGGGGCAAAAGAAGATAACCCGCTTGATCCCGAATGCTGGAGAGTAACACCTCTTTGGGCTTCTCTTTGTACTTTATGTATGGAATGTGTAAAAGCTTGTCCGGCAAATGCAATTCAGATCACACAGAAATAGAGAATTGGCTATTAAAAAAATAGTTATTATAAAAACAATTCAAAATTAAAAAATATAAATAAACTTTTTTATATATTATTGCTAGTGAAAGAAATATACAGCAAATGAAAAAAAATGATTTTTCCAAATGTCTTGTTATTGGAGGAGCCGGAATGCTCGGATTTGAAATTGCGAGCCAGCTGCTTGATGAATGTGAAGAAGTCAGGATACTAGACCTGCAGCCAGTTAATGATGATCGTTTTGTTGGAATTGTAGGAGATATAAGAAATCAGGAAGATATTGATAAAGCCTGCAGTGATGTAGATGTTGTTTTCCAGACAGCCGCAGCGGTATGGAACCCGTCGACTCCTGACAATATTTACGATGAGGTTAATATAAATGGAAACCGCAATGTAATAGATTCCTGCCATAAAAATAGTGTTAAAAAGCTTGTATTTACCAGTTCAATGGATGTAGTGGTAGATGGGAAAAAACCAATTGTATATGGAGATGAATCTTTATCATATCCTAAAAAAATGCCTGGTGATAATTACAGCAGAACAAAAATAATCTCTGAAAAATTTATGCTTGATGCAAATTCCGAAAAGCTTTCAACCTGTGCATTAAGACCGGCCGGCATTTACGGACCACGTGACAAATATCACCTTCCCAATATAGTTAAAGCAGCTCAGAGCAGACCGGCAATAAAAGTTGGAAATGGCTCCGCAAAATTCAGCCATGTTTATTCAGAGAATGCTGCTTATGCGCATATTCTTGCTGCCAAGAACCTTTACCCTGGTTCCAAAGTTGCAGGAAATGTATATTTTATTACTGATCATCAGCCAGCAGAAAACTTATTTGATTTTATGGCACCTTTTCTTATTGAATTTGGATTAGAGCCTATCAGGAAATCAATACCTTATCCAATTGCCTATTTTCTAAGCTGTATAAATGAAAAAATAAATCCCCGCTCAAATTTCAATAGCTTTTCAATAATACAGACATGCGTGGATCATACTTTTGTGCACCACAAAGCAACAGAAGATTTTGGCTATCAGCCTATTATTTCGAAAGAAGAAGCCTTTAAAAGGACTGTTGACTGGTTTAAGAGAAACCATTTTAAAAGGACCTAAAGAGATCAGGGGGATCAGGGGGACCAGGGGGACGTATAATTTGGCTCATAANNAAAAAATTTAAAAGTAAATTCCAGAAAGATTTATATCAAAAGAATTTTATTTCATGCAGAGAAAAACCCTGCACTTCCAACTTAACTGTGAACTGAAGCTGATCAGATTAAATGACTCATTAACTTTCGATCTTATTAAATAAAAATCTTATTGAATAAAATAATATGTTGCCTTGCGACTCAATAAAATTTATATTTAACTTTATTAGCTTGCTGAGCCAAATTATACGTCCCCTTGGTCCCCCTGGTCCCCTTGGCACTCAGCCCATAAAAACTCCGCCATTTACATTGATTATTGCGCCGGTGACATATCTGGATTTTTCACTTGCCAGAAATACTATTACGTCTGCAACATCTTCCGGCTTGCCTATTCTTCTTAAAGGTACACTTTCAGGATTAAAGTGTGTAAATTCTTTTGTCATTTCGGTATCAACAAAACCAGGGGAAACAGCATTAACATTTATATTGTAAGGACCGCCTATTTTTGCGAGAGACATTGTCAGAGTTATAATACCCCCCTTGGAAGTGCAGTAATCGATTCCTGTTGCAATTCCTCCGATCTGTCCTGAAATAGAAGTAACATTGACTATTTTTCCATATTTTGCTTTTTTCATAAGAATAAGTGCTTCCCTGCAGCAAAGGTATGTACCTCTCAGATTAACTTTAAGCATCTTGTCCCATTGTTTTTCATCAATCTCTTCTATCGGGAATGTATCACAGATTCCTGCACAATTAACCAGAATATCTATTCTGCCAAACAGCTTAAGAGTTTTGTCAAAAAGATTTTTTATATCGGTAATATCAGATATATCTGTTTTGATGAATTCACATTTTGCTTTAGTTTCTTTTCTTATCATCTCTGCAACTTCATTGCCCCTGTCAGAGTTTAGATCGCTTACAATAACTCCTTCAGCCTCTTCTTTTGCAATCGCAAAAGCGGTAGCCTCCCCTATCCCTCCGGCTGAACCTGTAACAATTGCCACTTTACCTTTTAAGTCTTTCATGCATCAAACCCCTGGATTAATATTTTTAATTTTTTTTAATTAAGAGCTGTAAATTGAAACCATATAATATTTTTATACTTCAGAATATTTTTAATAATTATTTCTTATAAAAATCAGCAACATAAAAACCATCCTTCTTATTTTATAATAAATAAATACTTTTT
>DBPS01000051.1:0-3035 GCA_002304935.1 Candidatus Humimicrobium oleiphilum
AAGTCAGGAGGAGGCAGAAATTTTGACTATCTTATTGCAGGAGAAGCAGAAAAAGAAATACGGGAAGCTGTGTTAACAGATCCTTCACCAGGAAATGGATTTTTTAAAACCAGTAAAAAAGGCAATCCTTTCAGACTTGTAAACTGTAGCAAAGATACTTGGATTAAAACCGGATGCATTATAAAAAGGCTTAATGATTTCAATCAGTTTTTATTGCTTGAAAACAATCGGGCAGCATATAAAAAAGAGCATGGAATCAAATAATAAAATATCAGATAAAATATTATCCAAATCAAAATATATCTCCGGCATTCAATGCATTAAGTATTTATGGTATTTGTTAAATGAGCCGGATTCAATCCCGCCACATGATGATGCTGCACTTTTTAGATTTCAGCAGGGCCATGAAGTAGGAGAACTTGCAAAAAAGCTTTATCCTGAAGGAGTGGAGATAGAGCATGGAGTTGATATAAAAGCAGAGCTTAAAATTGCGGAAAAGATGACCGGGCTTTGTAAAGATGAAGAAATAAACGGCATTAGTAATAATGATATTGTTAAAAACAAGATTACAACAGGTCGAAGGGTTCCGCTTTTTGAACCTGCTTTTTCCTATAAGAATTCTTTTGCCCGTGCAGACATTCTGGTACCGGTAGAGCCTGACCTGTGGGACATAGTTGAAGTAAAAAGTTCGACTTCCCTGAAAGAGATAAATCTGCATGACATAGCTTTCCAGAAATATTGCTATGAGGGTGCAGGACTAAAAATAAATAAATGTTTCCTTATGTATATAAATAAAGATTTTATAAAAGAGCAGGAAACAATTGATCCGTATAAGTTTTTTATACTGGATGATGTGACTGAAAGTGCAGATCTTCTGCTTCCGGATGTTGAAGAAAATATAAAAATGATGCTGGATGTGCTGGGTAAAAAAACATCTCCGCAAGTAAAAATCAGTAAAAATTGCAATAATCCATATGACTGTCCCTTAAAAAAATCATGCTGGGGATTTCTTCCTCAAAGAAATGTATTTGAACTTTACCGAGGGAAAGAACTGGCTTTTTCATTATACGACAAAGGTATTATTGAAATATCGCAAATAAACGAGACAGGCATCCTGAGTCCTGCACAGCAAATCCAGCAGATGACTGTGAATCAGAAAAAAGTATTTACAGATAAAGAAAATATCAGGAATTTCCTGAACAAATTAAAATATCCTTTATATTTTCTTGATTTTGAAACCTTTGCGACTGCCATTCCGAAATATAAAGGTCTCAAACCGTATCAGAATATACCATTTCAATATTCCTGCAACAGGCTTTATTCTATTGCTGCCACAAATCAGGAAAATTTTTATTTTCTGGCTGATAATGGTGGGAAAGATCCGAGAGAGCAGTTTTTAAAAAGTCTTAAAGAAACTCTTGGCTATAACAATGATAATCCAAAAATAAATGATGCCAAAAATATAAATTATCGTGAAGGCTCAATACTTGTTTATTATGAAAGCTTTGAAAAGAATATACTTCGGGAGCTTGCCCTTGCATTTCCGGAACATACCTCATGGATAGAGCAAGCTGTTTCAAGAATAGTTGATTTGTATGAGCCTTTTGGCAAATTTTATTATTATAATTCCAACCAGAAAGGAAGCGCCTCACTTAAGCATGTCCTTCCTGTACTTACGGGAATAAGTTATGGTGATATGGAGATAAGCAACGGTCAGGAAGCAAGCGTAAGATATCTCGACATAACTTTTTTAAAAGATATAAACAATAATACAGATAAGGAATATATCGATAAAATAAGAAAGGATCTTCTGGATTACTGTGGTCTTGATACAGAAGGAATGATTTTTATATTAAGGGAATTATACAAGCTGGCAAATGAATAAATCATCTTTCTAAACAGACCGATTAATGAATAAACCGCCTGACTGGATAAATCAGCCAGAAAACAAATAAAACATTTGCAAACATTGATTATAAATATAAATCTAGTGAACAATAACATCGTTTTCTTTATTAAAGGGGTTTTGTCTTACAGCAAGCGAATATAGATAAGGATAAGAAATTTTTAAATGTTCAAGATAGGATATCCATTCCTTTATAAGAAGGATGTAAGCTCTTTTAAAATCACCTTTAATGTGTCTTAGATCGGTATCTGGCTGATTTTCGAAAGAAGTCCTACATGCAAGCTCTTCAGTCATATGAAAAACCGCCCACAATAATTCAGTAAAAGTCTCATGCTCGAGAAGGTTGGGATTTTCAAGAAGCCTGAGTAAAAAATCCCTTTTTGAAAGCAGAAATGACTTGATCTCAGCCTCGTTTTCATATGAAAGTTCTATATTGCTTTCATGCTTTGCCATATTCTTTTTAAAAGAAGCATAATCTTTTTTATTCCAGGTATTTATTTTAATTAATTCCCGTGAAATATCTTCAGACCTGCTATCGAATATTTCCAAATATGCAAGAAGAGAAGTTCCAACTTCACTAAAGAAAGCACCAATAACCATATTCAATTTATTAAGTTTTGATTTTTTCTCCCTCTGGTTTAATAAAGAATCAAGCAAAAGGGTTACAAAAAGAACATTTAATGGCAAAAAAGCAAGATCCATAAAAAAGTAGAAAAAAATATTACGTGAATCCCTGAAAATAAGGAAGTTTACAGAGTATACGGATATTGAAATTATTATAAGAACGATTGCCAGGATCAGTTTCCAGTTTATTTTTCTGTTCATCCAGCTATCTTTTCCACCACTTTTATCCAAATATTTTTTACAATTATCTTATTTTATCAATCATCAAACTGAATAGTAAATAATATAATTTAAAAATAATAAAGTTTAATAAGTTTGATTACCATCCTTTTATAAAATTATATGTTTTTTATTTTTATTAAAAATCAAAAAATAAATCAGCTTAGTTTTAATTTTCTTTTATTATCCTGTATATTTCGCTTAAAGAATTTCCGGCACTTTCATGCTGGACGATGAAAGCCTTGTTGTCAAAATAAGTTTTGTCTTTGTTTATAATAATAAATTT
>DBPS01000051.1:3201-88761 GCA_002304935.1 Candidatus Humimicrobium oleiphilum
GCTTTCTTCATATTGCCATGAATCTCATAAATATTTCTACTTCCGGCAAGTTGGTGAAGATTGTCTATATTCTGTGTAATCAAAGAGCTTATTATCCCTTCATTTTCCATTTTAGCCAGAATATAATGAGCTTTGTTAGGCTTTATTTTCTCACTGCTTTTTAACATTGACAATAAACGGGTTCCAAGCTCATAAAATTTTTCAGGGTTTTTATACATAAATTCTCTGGATAGAAGGTTCGGATCAAACCTGTTCCAAAGCCCTGTTTTTTTACTTCTGAAATCAGGGATACCACTTTCTGTTGATATACCTGCGCCTGTAAATACTGTGACTTTTTTACTATTTATGATTGTCCTGGCTATTAATTCTAATTTACTGGCTGTCATTATTAATGAAGTTCTTTTCAGATATGATTAAATTACTTTCTATTTCCGAATTTAATTTTATTCTTTAATTTTAAGCCTGCAAGCTACCATATATTTAATCTTACTATATGTATGCAGAAGTAGTAAAATTAAAATAATATTTTTACATGACATTAATAAAATATAATTACAAAAAAACAACAAAAGGGGGAAATATGTCAATAGCAAAGGTAACAGAGATCAAAGTATCTTCAACTGAAAGTTTCGATGATGCCATCAGAACCGGAATAACAAGAGCTAACAAAACCCTTAAAAATGTTAAGTCTGCGTGGGTAAAGGATCTGGAGGTAAGTGTTGATGAAAATGGTAATGTTTCTGAATACAAGGTTTTGCTGAAATTAACATTTATCCTTGAAGAACTTTAATTTAAGCTATTTTCAGTAACAGATATTCATTTTTCTTTCCATAAAAAGAATAATTATGTTATAAAACAAGATAATCTTAATTTTGATAAAGTTAAAAGACCTTAAGGATTATTGTTTTGTTTTCAAAAATAAAAGATTTTTTTAGAGAAATAATCCTCACGATAGGGCCTATAATTTTTATCGTGACGATTCTTCAGCTTACTCTTGTAAAAATGCCATGGATGATGTATCTGCGATTTTTGTTAGGTGCACTAATGGTAATCATTGGTCTTACTCTTTTGCTAAAAGGTCTTAAAATAGGACTGGTTCCTGTGGGGGAAATGATCGGTTCGGCTATGACAGCAAAAGGTTCAGTTACTCTTCTTTTGTTTCTCGGTTTTTTGATTGGCTTTGCAGTAACAATTGCTGAACCTGATGTTATGGTACTATCAGATCATGTGAGCACAGTGTCATCAGGACAGGTAGACAAGCTGATGCTTATATCTGTTATTGGTATAGGAGTCGGATTTTTTATACTGATCTCCTTCTTAAGAGTCATTCTGAAAATACCAATAATATATATATTGCTTGCAGGTTATCTTACCATACTTATTCTTTCGTTTTTTACTAATAATAATTATTTACCGATAGGATTCGATGCGGGTGGTGTTACTACCGGACCTGTGACAGTGCCGTTTATAATGGCCCTCGGGATGGGTTTTGTTTATTCACTTGGAGGGAGATCTCAAACTTCTGAAGGATTCGGCTATATAGGTCTTGCTTCGATAGGACCGATAATATCGGTCCTGATTCTGGGGGTGATATTTAATTGAATGAATTATTTGTTCCTTCAGATTTTGTAAATTTGATACTGGAAATACTATTAGCCCTGGCTCCGCTTTTTTTTATTTTCATTATTTTTCAGATTTTTGTTTTCAAATTATCTGCAAAAAGATTCCTGGGCATTCTGAGCGGTTTTGTCATGGTTTTTTTAGGACTGATTCTTTTTCTTTTCGGCGTAAAGATAGGCTTTGTCCCGGTCGGTAATTTTATTGGAGAAACAATAGGGGGAAGTATCCATAACTGGCTGCTTATCCCTATCGGATTTGCTCTTGGATTTGTTGTCACTTTTGTGGAACCTGCAGTAAGAATACTATGTACGGAAATAGAGAAATATTCAAATGGATTTATAAAGGAAAAACATATTCTTTATACTCTTTCTTTCGGCGTCGCAGTTGCCGTTGCTCTGGCAATGGCGAAAACAATTTTTGCGATTTCACTAACATATATATTGATTCCAGGCTACCTTATTGCTTTTATTCTTGCTTTTATAGCTGGTCCTACTTTTACATCTCTTGCATTTGATTCTGGCGGTGTTGCGACAGGCCCTATGACTGTTACATTTATTTTATCAATTTCACTTGGAGCGGCAATAATAACGGAAGGGGCTGACCCGGTTTTGCATGGATTCGGCCTTATATCAATTGTTGCCCTTGCTCCGATAATAGCTGTTTTGATTTTCGGAATTATTTTTAAAAGAAAAGGAGGGAATATTGATGGATGATGAAAAATCATGCGACAGATATACGATATTTGAAAATAAACATGACCTTATTATTACTGTTGTAAAAAAAGGTTTATCTGAAAAAATAATTGATGCAACAAAAAAAGCTGGTGCTGAAGGAGGAACAATAATTTTCGGCAGAGGGACCGGCATACATGAAAAGGCAAAGCTTCTTGGTATTCCGATAGAACCTGAAAAAGAGATAATATTTACGATAGTGGAAAAGAAAATAACAAAAGATGTCCTGGACAGCATAGTAAGCTCAGTAAATCTGAATAAACCGGGAACAGGAATTGCTTTTGTCATCGAGTTAAGCAAAGTTCTTGGCATATGCCATTTCGATGAAATCAGATAAGCAGAAAATATCTGGTATCGCAACGACAAATCTAATCTATAAATATTAATCGGGGACAAATAGCTTATCCCCGATTAATCAAAACGGAAGGTTAGAGACACATGAACTTATCTTTTAACTTTATCAATTCTGATAATATAATATATTTATTTTATTAAAGGACTATTAAAATAACATTAAAAAATTTTAATGTTATTTTAATGATTAATTCATATCGGCAGATTTAAAATAAAAGCTATATGTTTTATGGAGGGATATAGGAAAATTGAGAATATTACTTGTTGAAGACGAACCTTCTCTTTTAAAAATAATAGAGACTCGCCTTAAAGAAGAAGGCTATAGCATAGATGCAGTAAGCGATGGAAGACAGGCACAGGATTTTATTGACATGGCTGAATATGACTGCATTATATTGGATATAATGATACCCATAATTGACGGCCTGACTTTATTAAGAAGAATGAGGCAGAATAAAATATTTACACCTGTCCTTTTTCTGACTGCAAAGGATTCAGTCGATGACAGGGTGATAGGCCTTGATACAGGTGCTGATGATTATCTTACAAAACCTTTTTCTTTTGACGAACTTTTAGCCAGGATAAGAGCTCTTTTAAGAAGGAACCAGGAAAGCAGAGACATAATTCTTTCAATTGATGATTTAAAGCTGAACTCACTTACAAGAGAAGTAACAAGGGGGGAAAAGTCCATAGAACTGACCTCAAAGGAGTATTCCCTGCTTGAATACTTTTTAAAGAATAAAAACAGGGTTTTGACAAAACATCAGATTGCCGAACACGTATGGAGCTTTGATTTTGAATATAATTCAAATATAGTTGAAGTATATGTAAGGTATCTCAGAAGAAAGATAGATGATGGATTTGGCAACAAATTAATCCATACTATCAGGGGCGGGGGCTATATTTTAAAGGATAAAAATGAAAAAGCTGACAATTAAAACCAGGATAACTCTCTGGTATGCCTTACTCCTTTTATTTATCCTTGTGGTATTTAATATTTTTATTTATATGGTTACTTCAAGGATCCTTCTGAAAAGCAACGAAGATCTTCTGGTAGAAGATACCCGCCAGGTATTCTCAATCATACAATCTGAAGGATATTTTCTTCGTTTTGAAACTCCATATAAAATAATTGCAACAAACTCCTACTTTGTCATTTTTGATTCAAGTGGTAAGACAAGTCTTGCAAACGACATACTGCCTGAATTAGTAAGTCTTCCAATCGAAAAAGAGCAGATAAGATATGTAACAGTAAATAATACCAGATGGATTGTCGCAGATACAGAGATAAAAATCGAAGACAAAACTGCCGGATGGGTAAGAGTAAGCCGTTCCCTTGAGTTCACAATGACAGTTTTAAAAAATCTGAGGATAATAATTTATATTTCCATACCTCTGTATATTCTTCTTGCATCTTTTGGCGGATTTTTCCTTGCTTCAAGAGCCCTGAGGCCAATAGACAGAATAACAAAAATTGCCATGGAAATAAGCAAAGGCGATCTTTCCAGAAGGATTAAAATGAAGAAATCGAGCGATGAAGTCGGAAGACTTGCAGATACTTTCGATGAAATGCTTGACAAGCTTGAATCTTCCATAAAAAAAGAGAGACAGTTTGCATCTGATGCTTCACATGAATTAAGGACTCCGATTGCGGTCATAAATGCCCAGGTCGAACAGGCTCTTTCTTCAAAAAGAAAATTACAGGAGTACAGGGAGGCATTGAAGACAGTCGGCGATGAAGGCAGAAAAATGAATCATATTATATCGCAGCTTATAATGATATACCGGAGCGAGGAAGGAAGATATAAGTTTAATTTTGAAAATATCGAGATAAATGAGATTATCAGTGATATTGTTGAAGAATTTAAAACCATTGCTGATTCAAAAGAGATAAAAATAGATTTCAAAACTGAAGACAAAATAATAGTAAAAGCTGATCAGACTCTTATAACCCGTTTATTCATAAATCTTATTGAAAATGCTATGAAATATACTGGTGAAAACGGAAAAATTTCAATAAACACCGGGCAGGATGGCAAGAATGCAATAGTGATTATTGAAGATACCGGAATTGGGATATCAGAAAAGGATATTCCCTATATATTTGACAGATTTTACCAGGCGGAAAGTTCACGCTCGGGGAGCGGTTCAGGACTTGGTTTATCTATTGTAAAATGGATTATAAACATCCATAAAGGTTCAGTAGACGTAGAAAGTAATATTAATAAAGGAACTACTTTTATAATAAAATTACCCACTGCCATTTAAGGGCTTTTTGTTTTAATTAAAAAATTTTAATATTTTTTTAATTCTCTTTTAACCTCTCTGTTTATAATTATATTAAGTCTGAATTTTATTATTATTTAAATGGACCGGTTTAATATTTTTGAAAGGAAAATTCAAATGAAAAAAAATACATTTATTTATAAATCCCTTTTAATTATCCTGGCAGTATTTCTGGTTTTTACTTTTTCAGGGTGTTCACTTGTTGCATCAGCTTTTGAATTAAAGGAAAAGCTTGAGAATAGATTTACTGAAGAAGTGACAAAGGACACATCTCCTGTTCTGAAGGAAAGAAGAGAGAGTGATATTGAAATTCTTGCTGCATTCAATCAGGCAATCAGCAGTGTTGCTGAGGAAGTAAAATCCAGCGTTGTAAATATAAGAGTAACTGTTAAACAGGAGGATTTTTTTGGACGGACAAGAGAAGGTGAAGGAGTGGGTTCGGGAGTTATTTTTTCTTCCGACGGTTATATTATTACAAATAATCACGTGACTGAAGGTGCCAGCCTTATAACCGTAACTCTTTCAGACGGAACGGAATATCAGGCAACACTTATAGGTGCAGATAAAGACACTGATATTTCTGTTATAAAGATTGAAGCCGGTAATTTGAGAGCTGCTGAATTTACGACAATCGAGGAAGTTATGGTGGGTGAAATTGCTATTGCACTGGGCAGTCCGTTCGGTCTTCAGGAAAGTGTCACACAGGGAGTCATAAGCGCAATAGGAAGAGACCTGTCAGTTTCCTACGACTCAATGCCCATGGTCGATCTTCTGCAGACAGATGCGGCTATAAATCCGGGAAATAGCGGAGGCCCCCTGGTAAACGCAACAGGTCAGGTTATGGGCATAAATACTATAATTTTTTCAACATCCGGTTCCAGCTCAGGAATAGGATTTGCAATTCCAAGCGATACCGCTGTAAATATCGCTGAACAGATAATCAAATATGGAAAAGCAAAAACACCTTTTATCGGAATTGAGATGGGTGAAAATAGCGAAACTGATATTAAAGGAGTATATGTATCAAATATTATTTCAGGTTCTGCAGCTGAAGAAGCAGGACTTAAGGCAGGAGATATTATTACAGGATTTAATGGAAAAATAATCACAACCCCTTATCAGCTAATTGCACAGATGCAGAGACATAATGCCGGTGATGAAGTACTTTTAAATATATACAGAAATGGAAATTTTATGGATATAAAAATAATCCTTAAAGAAAAATAATCCTTATTTGATTAATACGATGAATCCATAGCTCCAAGAGTAATACCTGATGCTATTATAATAATTATTATAATTATTCCGGATAGAATTCCAAGAGAACTCATAATTATTGCTGCTGTTGAAAATCCTCTTCCGGTCAGATTTGAATCTGGTTTGGAAATAGATACGTTTGCAATTATTCCAAGAATCAGGGCAATAAGCCATAATATCGGAAAAAATGCAAGAACAAATGAGGTAATTGCAAGTCCGCTGGTTGTTTTTAAATGGCTGGTTTCTGCTGCTGATGAGGGCTGGGACACAGGAGGCTGGGAATGATTCAAATTAACTCGGGTATCTGTTTCCTGATCAATAACCGGCCTGATCTTTTCCACAGGTTCTGTATCTTGTTTATTATCTGCCTGTTTGTTGCCAGCAATTTCACCCTGTTCTACCTCAATCAGGCTTCCGCAGTAATCGCAGTATGTTTTGTTTTTCTGATTTTTTGAACCACAGTTAGGGCATTCCTCAAGTATTATCTTTGCCATTTTACATATTGCCTTTCATATCAGGTTTTTTTATAAAATATTTATTTGATATGTAAATACTAAAATTATAAAATTAAAGATTATTAATAAATTATAAATAAAATTTGTAAAAAAACATCTATTTTCCATTAAAACAAATCATTTTTTTTTATATCAATTTAATAAATCTTGTTTAAAAAGGAGAATTTATCTATGGCTGTTTTTGACCGAATCAAATATGATGGGCCTTCCCAGAATTTTATCGGCGAGGAAAGGCAGTGGCTGGTTTATAAATTTCCAGGAGAAAATTTTGTTTTGGGGGCACAACTGATAGTAAATGCTGCACAGGAAGCAGTTTTTTATTATTCCGGGGAAATCCTTGATACTTTCGGGCCTGGAAGGCACACTTTGTCAAAAGGAAATCTTCCCCTGGTCCAGAAATTTGTAAATATCCCGTTTGGTGCAAAAACTCCTTTTACATCAGAAATATATTTTGTTAACAAAGCATCAAAACTTGATATGAGATGGGGGACTTCAACTCCTTTTCATATACAAGACCCTAAATTTGAGATCCTTATTACTCTCAGAGCTTTTGGACAGTTCGGAATTAAAATAGCAGACTCAAAAAAATTTCTTTCAGAAATAATAGGAGTCCTTGGGAATAATGATATGGTGGACCACAGGATTGTTTTAAGATATTTTAAAGGACTTGTGTCAACGAAAATCAAAGACATGATTGCCAATACGATTCTTACAAGCAAACTTTCGGTTTTTGATATAACTGCTTCGATGGACAGCATTTCGGAAGCTTGCAGAAATAAAGTGAGCGACGAATTTTCCAGGTTTGGAATTGAAGTGGTGAATATGTTCATCGAATCAATAAATGTACCGAATGAAGACATATTAAGGCTTCGCGGTATTCTTGAAAGAAAAGCCGAATTTACACAGATAGGTGATGACAGATATGTTGTCATGAGACAGCTGGATGTCCTCGAAAAGCTGGCTTCCAATCCTGGTGAAGGCGGCTCCGGGATGGGTATAGGTGCAGGTCTTGGTGCAGGGGTTGCAACCGGGAAAGTGCTGGGAGACATGTTCAGAAATATCTCTGATGATTCTAATCCCAAAACCAGAAAAATCATCTGTCCGGAATGTGGGAATGAAAACACACCTGACGCTGCTTTTTGCTGCAAATGCGGCCGGAAGATGGTCACAAACACTAAAAAATGCAGTGAATGCGGAAAAACAAATAATGAGGAGTCTGTTTTCTGTGCTTTTTGTGGAAAACCTTTCAAAAATAATGAGGAAAAAATCATCTGTCCGGAATGTGGGAATGAAAACACACCTGACGCTGCTTTTTGTTGCAAATGTGGTAAAAAATTAAAATAATAAAGCAGGATTTATCAAGCATATATTAATGATTCGCATTTTTAACAAATCAGGTCAATACCTGGGATTACCTGATAATTTATTTTTTTCTATTACATTTTAAAAGTTTATTATATAATACCAAGAAAATTGTTTAGGTTAACAGGAGAATAATTAATGAAAAGGAAAGTTTTTTTTATTTTAACAGTTCTTATAATAATTACAGGGCTGTTGCTATCAGGATGCACAAAAACAGTGTCAGCACAGGATGAAGGTCAGGTTGCTGCACAATCATCAGATCTTAAAACAATCAAACCCGGTGTTCTGACTGTAGGGTCAGACTGCACATGGCCTCCAATGGAATATATAGAGGGTGATAAAATAGTTGGTTTTGACGTAGATCTGACACAGGCAATAGCAGACAAACTTGGCCTCAAACTTGATTACCAGAACTCTGCATGGGACGGACTTTTCCCGGCTGTTGCAGCCCACAAATACGATATGGTTATTTCTTCGATTACAATCACAGACGATAGAAAAAAAGAGATGGATTTTTCTGATCCATATTATAAGACAGATCAGTCAGTAACTGTTAAAAAAGATTCAGGCATTGACTCCATTGATAAATTTGAAGGCAAGACGGCAGCTGTTCAGATAGGAACAACCGGTGAGCTTGTTGCAAAAGACATTAAAGATGTTACCGTTAAGACTTACGATGATATTCTTCTTGCTTTTGAAGATTTAAAAGCAGGCAGGGTTGACGGTGTTGTTTCTGACTCATATGTAGGATATGCGTATGCTACAAAAGATGACGAACTAACAGTAGGTTTTGATATCTCAACAGACGAACAGCTTGGAATTGGATTTGCAAAGGATACACCTGAACTTGTTGAAGCTGTCAATAAAGCCCTTAAAGAGATAATGGAAGACGGTACATATGATGAAATTTATACAAAATGGTTTGGAGAAAAATAGTTTAAAAATATGGAGGGTTTGGCAGATTTAGCCCAGAAATACTTTTCTGTAAGTGTCATAAAAGAAGTATTTCCATTTTTATTAAAGGGTGCTCTTTACACTATAATATTTTCAGCATCGTCAGAATTAATAGGCATAATAGTCGGTCTTTTTACCGCTATAATAAGAGTTACAAAGGTAAAGGTATTAAGTCAGATTGCGACTATTTATGTCGACATATTCAGAGGGACGCCTCTTCTGATGCAGATAATATTTGTTTATTATGCACTGCCATATGTAGGAATAAATCTGCCTGCACCCGCTGCAGGCATTGTAGCTCTTTCTATTAACAGCGGAGCATATGTTTCCGAAATATTCAGGGCAGGGATAGAATCCATAGATAAAGGCCAGATTGAAGCTGCACGCTCTCTTGGAATGTCTTATGCCCAGGCGATGCGATATGTCGTTATTCCCCAGACTATGAAAAGAGTTCTCCCTCCGCTCACCAATGAATTTGTCGCACTAATAAAAGATTCATCTTTACTATCAGTAATCGCTATTTCAGAGCTGCTAAGAACATCGAAGGAAATGATGACATGGAAACTTAATCCATCTTCATTAACTGCCGCTGCACTGCTGTATCTGGCAATAACAGTACCCCTTACAAGGCTGGTAAGCTATCTTGAAAACAAGATGAAGAAAGGGGACGTATAAATATGATCAGGATAGTAGATCTTTATAAAAAATTCGGAAGCATAAATGTTTTGAATGGAGTCAGTCTTGAAGTCAGAAAAGGGGATGTCCTGGTTATAATCGGACCAAGCGGTTCAGGTAAAAGTACTCTGCTCAGATGTATAAATCTGCTTGAAGAACCTACATCAGGCAAGATTCTTCTTGATGGGGAAGATATTACGGGCAAGAAGATAGATAAAAATAAAGTAAGACAGAGAATCGGAATGGTTTTTCAGAGTTTTAATCTTTTTCCGAATATGACAGTTATAGGAAATGTTACACTGGCTCTTCAAAAAGTACTGAAAATGAAACCTGCCGAAGCAAAAAAGGCAGGGACAGACCTGCTTACAAGAGTAGGCCTTAAAGATAAAATAGATGCATATCCAAATCAATTATCAGGAGGGCAGAAACAGAGAGTCGCTATTGCCCGTGCTCTTGCAATGAATCCTGAGGCCATACTGTTTGACGAAGTTACATCTGCTCTTGATCCCGAACTTGTAAAGGAAGTTCTCGATGTAATGAAAGACCTTGCAAAAAGCGGAATGACGATGCTCGTTGTGACACACGAAATGGGCTTTGCAAAGGAAGTCGGTTCCCACGTTATTTTTATGGATGAAGGTAAAATAATAGAAGACGGACTTGCTGAAGAAATATTTGACAATCCCAGGCATCCCAGGACAAAAGCTTTTCTGGATGCTGTCCTCAGCTAAAATTTTTAATTTAACCTGTTTGCTCCTATAATAAAATCTATAACAACAATACAGAATATTATTTTATATTTTGTTTTTTAAATATTTGATAATATTGAACAATGTCTTTTAAATTAAAAAAAATTGTTATTTTAATAATTACTATCCTGGCAGTTTTAATATTATTTATGACTTCCTGCTGTGTTTTATGCAACCCTTTCCAAATAATAGACAGACAGAACGGGACTACTTCCACAATCACTGAAAACCCTGGACAAACAAAGGATACAATAGATGATTCGGAGCCTTTTTTGGAAACTGAAGCGGATCTTATTGATCCTGAAGCTTTTAAGCTGAGTACTATAAAAGTTGCAGGACAGGCAATTGATGTAAAGGTTCAGGGTAACTGGGCATATCTTACAAATGATGTAGGGACTCTTTATGTCATAGATGTCAGCAATAAAGCAAAGCCGGTTATAACAGGGAAGATAAACCGTTTAAATAGTGCGAATATTGTCATTGTCAAAGGAGATTATGTCTTTATTTCCTATACCGAATATAAAGAATATGATGATGAAGAAGGCATTCAGGCAGAAAGACCTGTAAAAGAATGCGGTTTTATTATTATAAATGTCAGCAATAAGGCAAAACCTGTATATACCGGCAAATATATATCAGGTTCGGATACTGATAAAACCGTGCAGGGTCTCTATGTGTATGGGAATTATGCATATCTGAACAGTAACATGGATAACGGAACCGGAAGCCCTGCAAGCAAATTAGAGATTGTAAGCATTAAAGATCCCGGCAATCCGGCACTGGCAGGTGAAATAGAGCTCAATGGTTCAACAGCAGCGGTATATGTCCGGAATGATTATGCATACATAAATTCCAATTTTTTTCCTGAAGAAGATGAACAGCCAGACACTCCGGAACCAGACAGCCTGTTGTATGTAGTAAATATAGAAAATAAAGCAGAACCTCTTCTTGAAGGGCAGTGCAGGGTTTATGCAAATTCCTGGGCTTTATATGCAAGAGATGAATTTGTCTTTCTTTCAAGCAATAGCACTGATTCTGAAAGTGGCAACTATCAGAATAGCAGGTTAACGGTAATAGACATCAGTGATAAAAAAAATCCGAAAGAAGTCTCAAGCTGTGATATTTATGGCGGAGCATGGGAGATTGATTATGAAGACAAATATGTTTTTGTTTCAAACTTAAGCGGCGGACTTAGTATTATTGATACTGAAGACAAGAATAATCCACAACCGGTATTTAATTTAAAAACAAGGGGAAGTTCATACGATATAGCAGTATCTGGATTTTACGGATATCTGGTCGATGGTTTCAGCGGACTGGTCATTATCGAATTGAAGAACAGGATAGCCGGAACAGAATCTGAAAACAGACCTCCCAAATCTGTTATGCAGATACTGGGTGATAATTTTGGAAATGAAGAGTTGCCCGTTTTCCAGATTAATAATCCTGTCTATTTTTCTGCACAGGATTCTTTTGATCCTGAAGGAGAAGATATAAGAATAGAGTGGAATATAGAGTCTGAAAACGGCATGGATGATTCTTTTTCAGTTACAGAGGATGCCTCAGGTGAAAAGATAGGAGTTATTTTTAATAAAAAGGGCCGCTATTCAGTCAGCCTGGAAACAGATGACGGAAAAAATTCCGACAATGTTAAAAAAGAAATCATAATAGAAGATCCTGAACCATCTGTTGATATAAAAAGGACTCATGATTTTAATATAGAAATAGAATATGTTTTAAAAAATACAGGTCAGACAGATCTTGAAAATATAAGGTGTTTTATAAGTGTTCCGCAGAATATTGTCCCATACCAGAATATAAAGAATTTCACTATCAAAGGAAATGAAGCAGAGATAAGTTATTATTATGATGAAGACTGGAACCTGCTTGCTGATTTCGAATTTATTGAAGATAAGTTACAACCGGGGAAGGAAATAGTTGCAGCACTAGAGCTTGAGGTTGAAATGCCTGAGTTTAATTATGATCCACCAGGAAAAGATATGCTGTACTATGACGAAAATGATAATGATGTAGAATCATATACCAGTGATGATTTTTTTATTGATTCTGATAATCCTGTAATAATCGAGAAAACATTATCGGTTATTGGAAATGAAAAAAATCCTTATGAAATCGCAAAAAAAATCTATAATTTCGTCATCAAGACTATGCAGTATGATTTTTACAGAGCTGACGATAAGAATTATGATTTCATGTACGCGTCTGAGATACTCAAAGAAAAAAAAGGAGTATGCCTTGATTATGCAATACTTTATACTGCAATGCTGCGCGCTGCCAAAATACCTGCCCGTCTTGCCGGCGGAATCCCTGTAACTGCCATAATTCTTGAAGATGACAAAGAAATAAATATAGGCCATGAATGGGTTGAAATAAAATTACCGGGCTATGGCTGGATACCGGTAGATCCTACTGCAGAAGATGATTTTTTGAGCCAGAATTACTATTTAAATCTGACTACAGACAAAGGTATGTCATTATTATACAGCAGGGAAACCATGGACTGGTCCAGTTATTATTATGAAGGTTTTAAATTTTCATGGGATTCCGATATCGTACCCATAATTGAGCAGGAATATAATTTCAGGGCATCAGGAATAGATGTTAAAGATTTGTTTTTTTACCGATAATCACAATATAGATATTTTGCCTGCATTTAACCAGGATTTGCTTCAAGCTTATATTTTTCAATAAGCGCTTCTTCTACAATTTTGTAGCTGTTTGAAGCGTTCCAGAACAGATATCCATTTATTCCAAGCTGTTCGGATGCTGATATCTGTGCGAGTATGTCGTCCCTGGTATATTTCATATTAAGTCCGAAAGCCTGCAGCCAGGGTATCATAGTGCAGCCTGAACCGTTTGTTTTTGAAAATCCTTTTTCAAGAGTATATTTTACAACTTCAAACGGGTGGGCTTCAGGATTGGCAAAACCCATAAAACCTTTGGAGTAATGCGAAGGGTATACCATTGGATATAAATAGTCCAGATAAGGGGCAATTTCCTTAACCATCTGCCCTATTCCCTGGTCATTGTCCTCAATAAGCACAAACCCAAAGATATCTGCTGATATTTTAACATTTGTTTCCCTGAGTTTTTCCTTTGCTTTGCTTAAAAAACTGCATATTGCTTTACTTTTTGTCAAACCTGATTTATTAAAAGTATAATCTGCATATTTTATATTACCTCTTGCAGGTCCTCTTATATAATCAAACTGGATTTCATCGATGCCCATGCGCGAAACTTCCAATGCTATTTCAATTATATAATCCCAGTAATCCTGACAATAAATATCCGGCCATAATGAGCCCTCGGAATAAAGAGGATTACCATTTCTGCTATCCCTAACAGCCATTTCAGGATGCTTTTCTGCAATTAAAGGATCTTTGAAAACAACAATTCTGGCAATTGAGTAAATTCCTTTTGAATCCATTTCAGATATTATCTTTTTTATATCATATATGGCATTTCTGGCATTGTTTTCTATTGCAAAACTATTATCTGTATCATAATTTATATATCCGTCATCATCCTTGACATTGAAAACAATTGAATTTAATTCAGTTTTCTCAATTATCTCATAAATACGATTCCTTATATTCTCATTGCCCATACTGTAACCAGTCATGTATAGTCCTTTCTGGCATCCTGGAACTATCTTTGTTTTTTTTATTTTTAAAGGCGATGTTTCATTAAAATAATAAGCATCATTTATAAGTCTTGAATACTGATGGTTGCTTCTGCTGATGTTTTTACCACCATTCAAAAAGAAACTGGCGTTTAAAATACCCGGTGTAATGGCAGAAATTAAAAAAACAATGATAAATACATTAAAAAAGGCAGTAAAAAAAAGTAATATTTTTTTTACTTTTAAATGCTGGCCTGTCTTTAAATTCTTCTTGAATTTTCTGGATTTTAAAAAAAAGCTCATTTACCAAAAAGTTATTTTTACGTAATTTTTAAAAATAATATATTGAAATTAAAAATTTTCTATATTTTTATTTTATTAGTCCGCACCTGGATATTTTTATATATATTAAGACAAAATATATGGAAAATAAATTTATTTATAATTTTTGACATTTTACAAATTTAAATGAAAAATATATAAAAATATATTAATTAAAAATTCAGATAAATATTTGAACTAAAAGGAAAAAACCATGAAAGCAAATAAAATAAATGCTGTTTTTCCTGAAAAAAAAACAATCCTTAAAAAAATTAAAGATTCTTTTTTTTCTTCCAGCGAAACAGAAGAAAGGTTTTTCAGATTTGAATTTGAGATAAAACAGCATAATAATCTTAATCTGTTATCATGGCTTAATGCACAAAAAAATAAAGTAAAGATTTATTTTTCTGACAAAAATAAAAATGAATACGCTGGCATAGGAATAGGGGATATTATAAATCATATGCCTTTATCTTCAAAATCCTGCGGAATAGACAGAGATAAAGAATCTGTTCTTGAAAATACTATTAAAGCAATAAAAGAAAGAATAAGCCTCTCTGGCGGAAAAGCAAGATATTACGGAGGACATGCATTTGATATTAATGGTTATATGGATTCGACATGGAATGGAATAGGAAATATTTTATTCATAGCGCCACTTTTAGAAATAACCGGGAACAGTAATAATAAAACACTGGCTGTTAATTTTTATTATAATCCGGATAAAGGGGCAGGCAAAAATCAGATCTTTGAAAAAATCGAGAAAGAAATTGTAAATTTTGAAAAAAGTGAAGACATTATAAGTAATAAAATCTTCTTGCTGGAAAGCAGGCAGGATATACCTGAAAGAGAAAAATGGATAAACAATATAAATAATGTCAAAGATACTTTTCAGATAGAAAATATAAGCAAGATAGTGCTGGCAAGAAAGAGTATTTTTAAAATAGACAATATGGCAGATCCTCTGATAATGTTTAATTCTTTAAAAAAACAAGATGTAAAGACTTATGATTTTTATTTACAGACTGGTGAAAACTATGCATTTTTCGGATGTTCTCCTGAGCTGCTTTTCTACCGGGAAAAAAACAGCCTTGTCAGTGATGCAATTGCGGGGACGGTTCTTAAAGGGAAAAACAAAGAAGAAGAGAAAACATATGCAGATGAACTATTGTCATCCAAAAAAGATTCAGAAGAATTCAGATTTGTTTTCAATGATATAAAAAAAGAATTAAAAAAAATATGCGAATCTGTAAGTGCCACTAAAGAGAAAGAGATACTTGCTTTAAGCTACGCTCAGCATATAAGAAGCCAGTTTGACTGTGTTTTGAAAAATAATACAAGCGATTACAGGATTTTAAAAAGCCTTCATCCAACACCGGCGGTAAGCGGATATCCTTTCAGGAATATCTATAAACTGATAAAAAGATATGAAATTTTCTACAGAGGCTTTTATTCCGGTCCCATAGGATGGATTAGTAATGATGAATCCTGTTTTGCAGTAGGCATAAGGTCCGGGATCCTTGATAAAAGAAGCCTGTCTGTCTTTGCAGGGGCAGGCATAGTAAAAAAATCGTCAGCTGAAATGGAATGGGATGAAATAGAAAACAAAATAACCCCATTTTTAAAATTGTTTAATAAAAAATTCAAATAAAAAATAAATTTATGTTTGATAATCAGAAGATATTAAATGATAATTTAAACCATGTATGGTCAGGACTGGCTGTAGAAGAATTTTTAAGAAATGAAATTGATTTTTTTTGTATATCCCCTGGTTCAAGGTCAACACCCCTGACATCTGCCGCAGCTTTTAATGAAAAAGCAAAAAAAGTCATTTCTTACGATGAAAGAGGAAGCGGTTATTATGCACTGGGTTTTGGACAGGCATCCCTAAAACCCGCAGTAATAATCGTTACATCAGGAACAGCTGTCGCAAATCTTTTTCCATCAGTTATAGAGGCATTCCAGTCAAAAATACCAATGATTATTCTGAGCGCTGACAGGCCTCCGGAATTGCAGGATGCAGGAGCAAATCAGACAATAAGCCAGGATAATATTTTTGGAAAATATGTCAAATGGTTTTTCAATATGCCTTGTCCGGACTATGGCATAAAGCCTTCATTTGTGCTTTCAAATATTGACAATGCAATAAAGACAAGCATGTCAGAACCAAAGGGTCCTGTACATTTGAATTTCATGTTCAGGGAACCGCTTGAACCATCTCCCGATGGTCAGAATATGCTCAGTAAAGAATATATGCTTGAAGTCAGCTCATGGAATAAAAAAACAACACCATATTGCAATTATATAAAAACGGTAAAAAAATGTGATGATTATTCTGCTGATATTATTTTAAAAATAATCACCGGAAATAACAAAGGGCTGATTTCTGTTGGAAAACTATCTTCTGATGAAGACAGGACAGCGCTGCTTAAACTTTTCAGTATCCTTAAATGGCCGGTATATGCTGACATAACTTCAGGATTAAGGCTAAATAAATCAGCAGGTACCAATATAATAAAACATTTTGATATGAATATCCTTGAATCGGATTTCTGCAAAAACGTAAAACCGGATGCGGTAATTCATTTTGGGGATAGAATAACTTCCAAAAGATTTTTTGAATTTTTTAAATTAAACATTCCGGAGGTTTTCATAAATGTAAAAAATGATACTGTCCGTTACAATCCGGAACATTTGCCTTTAGTGGCTATCGAAGCAGAGATAAGTATTTTTTGTAATTATCTTATTGAAAAAATAAAGGATCTGAATCAAAAAGAAGATTTTAAAGATTTTTATGAAAAAAAAGCTGCTGAAGCACAAAGAATAATAGACATAAACATTGAAGAAGATAAAGTATTGAGTGAGGTCTTCATTTCAAGATTTTTATCAAAAAACCTTCCGGCAGATTCCTGTTTGTTTCTGTCAAACAGCATGCCTGTAAGAGATTTCGAATTATATGCAGAAAGTACGGATTTGAATATAAATATCGGCTCAAACAGGGGAGCAAGCGGAATCGACGGAATTATTTCCTCAGCTGCTGGTTTTGCGGCAGGGAATAAAAAAATATGCACACTTGTAATCGGAGATATAGCTTTTATTCATGACATCAATTCTTTGTCATTAATAAAAAAGTGTGATTTCCCGGTTATAATAATTCTTATTAATAATAACGGAGGCGGAATCTTTAACTTTCTTCCAATATCAGCATACAATGAAATATTCAACGAATACTTTGTTGCCCCTCACGGATACAGATTCGCAGGTGCTGCAGAAAATTTTAAAATAAAACATAATTATGCATTTGACAGAGATGATTTTAAAAAGTTGTTTGAATATGCCAGATTATGTGCTCAAAATAAAAAAGAATCATTTATAATAGAAGCAGTTACAAATGGTGAATATGATTTCAGGCTGAGAAAAAAGATAAAACATGAAATAATAGATAGCCTGCATCTGTGATAAATCAGGGTTTTTTATTAAATGTATTATATTTGCGACAGGATGATAAATGAAAAAATTTAAATGGATAAAAGTCAGAGATTGCGAAGATATATTATTTGAGAAAAGCCAGAATATTGCAAAAATTACCATAAACAGGCCGGAAGTAAGGAATGCTTTCAGGCCTCTTACCATAAAAGAAATCTCAGAATCCCTGGCTGAAGCAGAATCAGATAAGGAAGTCGGAGTGATTATTATAACTGGTAAAGGAGACAAGGCTTTTTGTTCGGGGGGGGATCAGAAAATAAGAGGAAATGCAGGCTATAAAGATAAAGATGGAGCCGAGAGCCTTGGTGTGCTTGAGCTGCAAAGACAGATAAGGACCTGCCCCAAACCTGTCATAGCAATGGTCGCAGGTTACGCTATCGGGGGAGGTAACATACTGGCACTTGTATGCGATCTTACAATCGCAGCTGAAAATGCTGTTTTCGGGCAGACAGGACCAAAAGTAGGTTCCTTTGACGGAGGTTTTGGGTCCAGCTATCTTTCCAGGATTGTAGGCCAGAAAAAAGCGAGGGAGATATGGTTTTTATGTCGTCAGTACAATGCTCATGAAGCTTTACAAATGGGTATGGTTAATGCTGTCGTGCCTCTTGAAGAACTGGAAGAGGAAACAGTTAAATGGTGCTTTGAAATATTGCAGAACTCTCCCACAGCCATTAAATGCCTTAAAGCAGCACTAAATGCTGATTGTGACGGGCAGACAGGATTACAGCAACTGGCAGGTTACACCACCATGCTCTTTTATCAGACAGAAGAAGCTCAGGAAGGAAGAGATGCATTTATACAAAAGAGAAAACCTGATTTTAAAAAAAATAAATGATTTTCTTCCGGTAGTAGATAAATGATATCTTCTAAATGGAAAATATGGATTCTTGGAATAAGACCCAAAACTCTTGCAGCAGGTATATCTCCTGTAATAATGGGCCTGGGTTCTGCTTTTTATGACGGACATTATACATTACATTTATCATCGGCAATACTTACTTTTCTGGCTGCTGTTTTAATCCAGGCAGGCACCAATCTTTCAAATGACTTATTTGACTATTTAAAGGGCGCAGATAATAAAAAGAGAGTGGGGCCTTTAAGAATAATGCAGTCAGGACTTGTAACAAAAAGGGAAATGCTTTGCGGCATTTTTATTGTTTTTTTTCTTGCAGCTGTCTGCGGGGTTTTTCTTGTAATCCGCGGAGGGCTACCGATAATGATTGTGGGCATTCTTTCAATTATATGCGGTTTCTTATATACTGCAGGTCCTCATCCTATAGGGTATCTGGGCCTTGGTGAAATATTCGTACTGGTATTTTTCGGAATAATAGCATTCTCAGGGACACACTACATACAGACTCTTGTCTTTTCTCCGATAATGATTGTCCTGGGATTAATGCCGGGCTTTTTTTCAGTAGCTATCTTATCTGCAAATAATCTGCGGGATATAAAAACTGACAGAGAAGCAGGAAAAAACACGCTTGCAGTAAAATTTGGTTATAAATTCGCTGTTTCAGAATATGTATTCTGCATGATTATGCCTTATCTTCTTCTTATTATTATTGTATTCTTTTTAAAAAACCATTATTTTTCTCTTTTATCGCTTGCGAGCATCTTTTTTGCAATAAAACCTTTAAAAATAGTCATAAATAAAAATATACACACTCCTGGATTACTGATTTCTGTTTTGGAGAAAACAGGGCAAGTCATGCTTTTATTTGCAATTATTTTCTGCATCACCTGGAATATAAAAATATGAATATAATAAAAATAAAAAATATAAATATTTTTTCGTTTGATCTGCCGCTAAAAAAAGCATTTGTTTTAAAAAATACTTCTTTTGATTCAAGAAGAGGGATACTTGTCGAACTTGAAACAAACCAGGGAATTAAATATTATGGCGAATCCAGTCCTCTTGTTTATTTTAATCAGGAAAATTATTCCGACTGCCTGTATCAGATATCAGAAATAAGAAAAATCATGCTCGATAATCCGGAAGGTTTTTATATCGAAATCCCTGAAGAAAATAAATACTTTATGGAAGATTTCGGGATTTTTTTTATCCAGAATTTCCTGGAAAAAATTAAAAAAAATGGACGGGCAGACAATCCGGAAAATATTTTTCCTTCAGTCAGATACTGTTTTGAAATGCTTTATTTCTGTATTTTTATAAAAAATCCTGATTTCGCCAGATATTATAATGTTTCTTCTGATAGTTTTATACCATTATGCAGGTTAATACCTGATATCAGCCGGATTGACTATGGTGTTCTGGAAGAAGAAATCAGGCGCAATGAATATAACACGATAAAAATAAAAATAGGAAGGCAGAAACCTGAAAGCGAAATCAGTGCAATAAGAAGAATCATTGATATAATTGAAAATATTAATAGAAAAGATGTATTGATAAGGCTTGATTCAAACATGAGTCTGTCCGAGTCCTGCATATTGCAAATGCTTGAAAATATCAATAAATCATATATTGATTTTATTGAGGATCCTGTAGAAAATATTTCTTCCTACCAGGATATTTATGAGAAAACAGGTGTAACTATTGCAGCTGATGAGACAATAAAAAAGTTTATTGATTTTAAAAAAATGTCCTTTAAAAATAATGCCGGAAAATTCATAAAAGCTTTGGTAATAAAGCCACAGTCAATCGGAGGAATTACAGATTCTTTCCGATTATTTAAAATGGCACAACATGCAAAGATAAAAACAGTTATAAGCAATATTTTTGAAACAAGCATATCTGTTTCAGCACTATGTATATTTATTTATCTCATAAATAATCAAAAAATTGCTGCAGGGCTGGATACCCTGGATATTTTTTTAAAAGATCCGGGTATTGTCAAAATAAAATCAGATAGTGCCAGAATATCTGTCTGCAGAGCTTATGAAAATTTATATAAAGCAGATTATTCTGTTTTAAGAAAATTACACTGATTAAAAACAACAAGCTGGATGATAAGAAGAAAAGATGGTTTTAATTATTAATTTTCTTAATACTAAAAAAAATGAAATTAAAAAAAATGGAATTTTTTGAAACAGAGAAATCATTAAATGACATAAATAGTGACAAGCTTGTTGCAATCTTCTCAAAAAACCTGCAGACAGCAGTAAAAATGGCAGTATTCCTTATAAATAACAGATTTACGGTTATTCCATTAAATCCTTCAATTTCCGGAGAAAAAATCGGCAGGTATCTCGCTTCTGTCAATTGTAAAAAAATTGTATCAGATGAAGACCTGCCTCCTGATTTTAATTATGATTGCCGTTTATCTGATATAAAAGAAATGGATTTATTCAGGAAATCTTCTAAAAAAGATTTAAAAATCGGTAATATTTTTCAGGATATCAGATATGAATATGAAAGAAAAACAAATATCATATTCACTTCAGGTTCTGCAGGTATGCCAAAAGCGGTCCTGCATACGCTCGGTAATCATTACTACAGCTCACTTGGTTCAAACATTAATATAGAATTTAATGAAAAAGATAAATGGTTAATTGTTCTGCCCTTATATCATATAAGCGGATTGTCAATTATTTTCAGGGCTGCACTGTCAGGAGGGAAAATTGCGGTAAGAGAACCTGGAATGGAAGTTGGCGAAGCAATAAAAATAAATAAACCAAGCCATATCTCATTAGTACCTCATCAGCTTCAGGGTCTTTTAAATTGTGGGAAAAACATAGATATCCTGCGAAGGATGAAAGCTATCCTGGTGGGAGGAGCAGGAATGCCGTTTGCATTAGCTGAGCAGTCTTTTAAATATAGGCTGAACCTGTTTGTTTCTTATGGAAGTACAGAAATGTGCTCCCAGGTAACATGTACCAGAAACAAAGATTCTCTTGAGCATCTTAAGACATCCGGCAGGCTGCTTGAATACAGAGAAATTAAAATAAATGAAAAGAATAGCATTCTTGTGAAAGGAAAAACTTTATTTGCCGGCTATATAGTTAAAGATAAAAATGATAACAGGTTATTGCTTAAAAAAAAGCTTGATGCAGATGGTTATTTTGATACAGGAGATAACGGCTGTATGGATAATGACGGATATCTGCATATCAGGGGCAGAAGAGATATTTCATTTAAATATAAGGCAGAAAAAATATATCCCGAAGAAATAGAAAGAGTATTTTTGGATATAAGCGGGGTAGAGGAAGCAGTAGTTGTCCCTTATAAAAAAAATGATTTTGAAAAAATACCGGTTGTTTTTTTGAAAGTCGATAATTTTTGCCAGAATAATCCGGCATATATCATGGAAAATGCAAAGAAAGAATTGGAACCATTTAAATTTCCCTGTTATTTTTTAAAATGGCCGTACATCTCTGATGCTTTAAAGCCATCAAGAAAAGAAATGCATAATATTGCAAGGGAAATAATTGATAAAAAAATTAAAGAAAGATTTTTTTGCTAAAACGGTTTTGAACTTCTTCGCTGACTGCTTTTAATTTTTTTTCATTCCTGGCAGAAAGTATTACAGTAGCTCCTTCTTTTGCCAGCTCCAGACTTATATTTCTGCCTATTCCCTGGCTTGCGCCTGTTACAAGTATTACTTTTTTATTTAAATCCATATAGTTCCCTTTAAATCAAAAATTATTTTTAAAAAATTTATAAGATTGGAAATATATAATCAGATTTTATTTTACAATATTAAATTGGATTTCAATATTATTTCTGCAATTACATATGAATAATAATTTNNTTTTAGATTTTTCTTGTTTTATTATAGAAAAAATAAAAAAATTAACGTATCTTTTTAAATATCAGCGAAATATTGATATTTTTTTATTTAATGGTTGTGCTTATAGTTTTTTATAAAAAAATATAAAGGAGTAAAAGTTGCAGAATGTTTTTAAACTTAATGATTTTATAGAGATTTTAAAGATTGCAGATACTGAGATTGATAAAAATAAGCAATATCTGTCCAATCTTGATTCGGTTATAGGAGATGGGGACCACGGGATTACCATATCTACAGCGTTTTCAAAAATAAACAACGAAATTTCATCAAGAAATTTTGATTCAATACCTGATTTGTTCAAATTCGTAGGTAATTTGTTCATAACTTCAATAGGAGGTACAACCGGACCGATATTCGGATACATTTTTATCGGAATGGCTTCTTCGTTAATCGAAAATAAAAAAGATGAAGTATCTCTTTCTGAATTTTATAACATGCTTTCTGCTGCTCTTCAGAAAGTTACCAGCATAGGAAAGGCAAATCCCGGAGACAAGACACTTGTCGATACCCTTAATGCCGCGGTCAGTTCTCTTAAAGAGTCTGTTGAAAAAAATATGGAATTATCTGAAGGAATAAAGGCAATGGCAGTTGAAGCGCAAAAAGGGGCTGAATCTACAAAAGATATGGTTGCAACAAAAGGCAGGGCAAGGTATCTGGGAGAGAGGTCTTTGGGATACCAGGATGCCGGAGCGACATCTGTTTTTATTATTTTAAATGCATTTAACATTTATCTGCAAAATAGTCAATGAAAGGATATTGGGAAAAATGGTAAAAAAACTCATAAATAATCCGGATGATATTGTAAATGAGCTCATTGAAGGTTTTGTACTTATTAATAGTAAAAAGGTTAAAAGAATAGGTGATTCCAATGCAATTGCAAGAATAGAATCTCCAATAAAGGGCAAGGTGGGTATTGTCATAGGAGGAGGTGCAGGGCATGAACCTTTATTTCTTGAACTCATAGGCGAAGGGATGGCTGATGCAGTTGCACACGGGCAGGTTTTTGCAGCTCCGTCTCCCGATCATATTTTAAAAGCAATTAATGCTGTAGATGGTGACAGGGGAGTACTGCTTCTTTATAATAATTATGCTGGCGATGTTCTGAATTTTAATATTGCCCAGGACATGGCAAGAGAACAGGGAATAAATATTGAGACTGTGCTTATAAACGATGAGATTTCCTCTGCTCCTCTGGAGAGAAGGGAAGACAGACGGGGGACTACTTCAGATCACTTTATAATTAAGCTGGCTGGTGCAGCTTCAAAAGCCGGAATGGATTTAAGTACTCTTGTAAAATTTCTTAACAAGGCAGTTTATAATTCCAGGTCTCTCGGGGTTTCTTTGTCAGCATGCACGCTGCCTCAGACTGGTCTGTCGACTTTTACCCTTGAGGAAGGGAAAATGGAATTCGGTATGGGTCTGCACGGAGAGGCAGGAGTAAAAAAAGTTGATCTCATGACTGCTGATGAAACAGCAAGAACCATAATAGATTATCTTGTAGCAGATCTTCCTTTTGTGGAAAATGATGAGATTATGCTGATAATCAATGGCTATGGATCAACCACAAGAATGGAAATGTTTATTGTCGCTAAAAACATATATGAATACCTTTCAGAAAAGAAAATAAATATATATTCAGGTGAAATCGGCGAATTCTGCACTTCCCAGGAAATGGCAGGAATATCAGTTACCATGATAAAGCTTGATGATGAGATGAAAAAATATTATGAAATGCCTGCATATAGCCCGGGCTATATAAAACCATAAACTCTGTTAATGCGATTTATTTTTTATTTTTAAAAATTTAAAAATAAATTATTTTGATAACAAGGTTACCGGCAGTCTTTATTATTAAAGATTTATTTTATTGCCCGGGATATTTTTTTACCGAATTCCCTGAGTCCGGCAATATCTTCTTTCCCAGGATGCCACATAAGCCTTAATCCTTCATCAGCAAGCTCAAATCCTGCCTTCTCCAGTTCACCGTTGATTACTTTTACGGACTCTCCGCTCCAGCCGTAACAGCCAAAAGAGGCAGCCTTTTTATTTTTAAACCCCAGACCTTTTATAAATTCCAATAGTGCAGCCAGGGATGCAAGATAACCTTTATTTACTGTCGGAGAACCCGCAATAACGGCTTTTGACTTAAAGATCTCTGTTACTATCGTATTCAGATCATGTCTTGCGCTGTTAAAAATCTTTATGGAAATATTTTCATCATCCATTTTAATGCCTTCTGCAATTTCCTCAGCCATTCTTCTGGTCCCATTCCACATGGTGTCATAGACAATTGTCACCTGGTTTTCATTATAAGCATCTGCCCAGCTTAAATATTTCTCAATTATCTGCTCAGGATTTTTCCTCCATATTACACCATGGCTGGGGCAGATCATTTTTACTGGCAGATTGAAAGATAAAACTTCCTGTATTTTTTTTATAACCAGGCTGCTGAAAGGGGTAAGTATATTTGCGTAATATTTAATTGCTTCTTCATATAATTCACTTTCCGGGACAAGGTCATTAAACATGAATTCATTTGCATAGTGCTGCCCGAAAGCATCATTGGAAAATAAAACATCATCTCCGGTCAGATAAGTAAACATGCTGTCCGGCCAGTGCAGCATTCTTGCTTCAACAAAAATCAGATCTTTTTTACCTATATTCAGTTTGTCACCCGTTTTTACGGTAACAAGATTAAAATCTTTATGAAATTGTCCTTTTAATGATTTAACCGCGTTGCCGGAACAATAGATAGGTGTATCCGGTATTTTTTCAGCAAGAAGGGACAAAGCGCCGCTATGATCTACTTCTCCGTGATTTGCCACTATATAATCAATTTTATCCAGGCCGATTTCCTCTTCCAGCCCGGAAATGAATTCTTTTGCAAAAGGAGACCATACTGTATCTATTAAAACATTTTTTTCGTCTCTTATAAGATATGAATTGTAAGAAGAACCTCTGAATGTTGACAATTCTTCTCCGTGGAATTTTCTTAATTCCCAGTCTATTTTTCCGACCCATTTTATATTTTCATTGATATTGAAAGACATTTGCCCTCCTGTTTAAAATATTGGAATTTTTTAAATTTTAGATTAACTTTTTCAAAAATAAAAGTCAAAAAAATCATATGCTCTTATTATTCCGGTAATTTTAAATTTAAAAAAAATTATAGTGATACATGCCAGCTGCTTATATTTTTAAATATTTTTATAATTTATTCTTTTGAGCTAAAATACTAAATAATTTTTAAAGAATCATAAACATTTTAAAATATGAATAGAAAAGCATTAAGGATTATAATAATCCTCATTATTATAATAATAGTACTCATAATGATAGCATCTTCTATAGGTGCAGCAAATCTTTCCATTAGTTCGACAGCAAAAATAATTTTCAGCAAAGTGTGGGGGATAAGAAATTTTATTGATATTTCTTCCATCAGTCCTCAGGATATGAAGATTGTTTTTGACATAAGACTGCCAAGGATACTTATGGCAGTCATGGCAGGGATAGCATTATCCGGTTCGGGAGTAATATTCCAGGGCATATTCAGGAACCCCATGGCCGATCCTTACATAATCGGTGTTTCTTCCGGTGCTGCTTTCGGAGCTACAATTGCCATAATGTTTGCAAAAGGCCTGAAATTTTTTAATCTTTCATTAACAAGCCTTTTTGCTTTTGCCGGAGCGATACTGACCACACTATTGATTTATAATATATCAAAAATAAAAGGTAAAATATCAATACTTACACTTCTGCTTTCAGGAGTTGCTTTAAGCTCTCTTCTCACATCAGTAATTTCTTTTTTAATGATTTACAGGACACATGATCTTTCAAAAGTATATTTCTGGATAATGGGAGGGCTTACAAATTCTTCATGGCTCAATCTTTCAATAATAACTCCTGCTGTTGTCCTGATATCTGTGGTTATTTTCTTTTATACCAAAGATCTGAATGTTCTTTCGCTGGGGGAGGAAAGAGCAAATCAGTTAGGCATGCAGACAGAAAAATTAAAACTTACGCTCTTGATACTTGCTTCACTAATAGCCGCAGCTGCAGTGTCGGTAAGCGGGATAATCGGATTTGTCGGTCTTATAACTCCGCATATAATGAGGCTTTTTGTGGGACCGGACCATAAGATATTATATCCAAGTGCTGCTTTATCAGGCGGGATAGTACTGTTATTTTCTGATACAATTGCCAGGATTATTCTTGCTCCGAGAGAAATACCGGTTGGTATAATAACTTCAATAATAGGAGTACCCTTTTTTATTTATTTGCTTGTCAGATCAAAAAGGCAGGTATTTTAATTGGAAAAAAATATATCCTTACAGGCACAGGCACTGTCTTTTGCATATAATAAAATCCCGATATTAAAAGGGATTGATTTTGATATTGAAAAGGGAAGCTTCCTCTCGATTATCGGTCCTAATGGTGCAGGGAAAAGCACGCTTGTAAATATTATAAGCAAAGTACTTCCCTCTTTTGAGGGAGATTTAAAAATTGAAGGTAAAAGTATAAAAAGGCTCAGTAGTTCTGAAGTTGCAAAAAAAATAGCAGTTGTTCCTCAATATACCGATATGGGTTTTAATTTCACAGTATCTGAAATAGTATTAATGGGCAGATATCCACACTTAAAAAGGTTCAAAGGAGAAAACAGGAATGATTATGATATTTGCAGCAGGGCCATGCATATTACAAGGACTGAGGAATTCAGTTCAAGAAAATATAATGAGCTTTCCGGCGGGGAAAAACAAAGAGTCATAATAGCACAGACTCTTGCCCAGGATACCCCTATAATCATACTTGATGAACCTACAAGTCATCTTGATATAAATTTTCAGATAGAATTTATGGAATTGTTTTATGATTTAAACAAAAATTACGGCAAAACAATAATTGGCATTTTCCACGATATAAACCTTGCGCTGCAATATTCCGAAAAAATAATTATGCTTAAGGAAGGAAAAATATTTGCAGATGGCAAAACTGCAGATGTAATCACCAGGTCAAACATAATGGCTGTCTTTAACAGCGATGTCTATGTAGCCAGAAACCCATTTACTGGCAGACTATATGTCAGCCCGAATTTTAATTTAAGAATAAATAAAGAAAAAAATATAAGCAAAAAGGAGATAAAAATCCATGTTATCGGCGGAGGGGGTGCAGCATCGCATATTTTAAACATTCTTCACAATCATGGATATATATTATCTGCGGGTGTAATAAACAATCTTGATACGGATATAAATACTGCTCAGGAGCTTGGGATTATTTTTATAAATGAAGCGCCTTTTTCACCGATATCAAAAGAAGCCTATTCGAAGAACCTTGAGCTTGTGAAGAATGCTGACCTCGTTATTCTTCCCGGTATCGAATTCGGCAATGGCAATATTTTAAATCTTGAAGCTGTCTATGAAGCTGTAAAAATGAATAAAAAGATCATCGTAGTTGACGGTATAAATATCAGCATAAGGGATCACATTGGTGGAAAAGCAGCTGATATCTATGAAAAAATAATCAGTTCAGGTGCTTATTTAATAAAAACAGATGAAGATATTATAAAGGCGATTCCGGAAGTGATTTAATAATTTTTATAAAGGAAATTTATGGTATGAATTTCAGATTTATGCCAGAAACTGATTTTAAATAAGGATATTTTATTATTTTAAGCGTTTGTCTTATTTTTGTTGAAATGATGCTTGTATATTTTAAACGTAAAAAATGGTTATAGATTTTATATAAATGGGCAGATTAAAAGTAAGCATACATAAGTGTTCAGGTTATGAAAGTGAAGAGCTGGATAAAGCTATTAATATGTGCATGAATGATATCGGGGGATTTGAAGAATTGTTATCAGAATCAACTAAAATATTATTAAAGCCGAATCTGCTATCAATTGCTGAGCCTGAAAAAGCAGTTACAACCAATCCTGTGTTTATAGAAGCAGTTATAAGAAAAATATTATCAGTCAATGGTAATAATCCAAAAGCAATTACTCTGGCAGACAGTTCAATTCCTATAGTACCTTTTTCCAAAAAAGGATTAAAAGAACTTTATGAAAAAACAAAGATGCACTATCTGGCTGATAAATATGGAATAAATCTGAATTATGACAATAATGTTAAAAAAATTTCTATCCCTGAAGGGATAACAGTAAAAAGCATCGAAGTAATGAAAGTAGTTCCTGATAGTGATTTGATAATTAATCTTCCAAAATTCAAGACACATAATTTAACCATATTCACCGGAGCAGTGAAAAATATGTTCGGGATCATACCCGGGATGGCAAAACCAGGATATCATACAAGATTCTTTAAATTTGAGATGTTCTGTAACCTTCTTATTGATATCGCTACAGGAGTCAGGCAGGGTCTTAACATAATGGATGCTGTTACCGGTATGGAAGGAAATGGTCCCGGGAAAAGCGGGATTCCCAGGGAAATGGGTCTTGTAATTGCCGGATATGATTGTTTTGCTGTTGATAATGCCGCATCTAATATAATTGGCCTGGACGAGGACAGTAGTCCGGTTATGAAAGTGGCAAAAAAAAGAAATTTAAGAGGTGCTTTCCTGGAAAATATAGATATAGCTGGTGAAAAAATTGAAGATGTTTTCATAGACGATTTTTTATTTCCAGAGACCAGGAAAACTGATTTGCCTGATAATTTTTTTGCAAACGCAATAAAAAGATTTGCGACCAACAGTCTTAATCCTTATCCTTATATTGATTTTATTAAATGCACGAATTGTAAGACCTGTTTTGAAGTCTGTCCTGAAAAAGCAATAACAGACAGAAATCTTGAAAAAAATAATCTTATATTTGATTACAGGAAATGCATCAGGTGTTTCTGTTGCTCAGAAGCATGCCCTGAGGGGGCTATTGAACACAGATACAGCTTCCTGGGAGATCTGATTATCAACAGATATGGCCTAAGAAGAAATAAATAAAAATATATTTTAAAAGTTTCTTTCTGCTCAGCATACCTGGCTTCTGCCTGAATAAAGAAAACCACTGATTATCTTATAAACCTTTTCAATATTCAGTATCGAGGAAAAGTGAGGGTAATTCAGCCAGTATATCTGCGGTTTTCCAAGTTCTTTCCATAGAAGATTTGATGATTTTCTTGTAAAGAAATGGTCAATATTCGAATTAATCATTATAACACTTTCAGGATTTATCATATGGCCAAAAGTCAGAGGATCGCAGAGGTAGCATTTTTTAGTACAAAGCCTGTAAACCGGGTTATTTTCGCTTAAAAGAGTCTCGCTTAAATCAGTAAAAAAAGTTTTATTTTCATCTTTTTTGAAATTTTCCAGAAAATCAAAATAATTTGAATAATATTCATGGCACTTGTTTCTGCTTATTGTACCGCTGTCTGCGCAGTTGCCCCTGAGAATAAATCTTAATATGCCTTTCCAGTGAATGTCTTCCCAATAACCTCCGCCAAGAAGAAGAACGGCTTTTCTAATTCTTTTTTCTAGCGCTTTTACAATAACTGAGACCATTGCCCCAAGACTTATTCCGCAGATATCTGTCTCTGCAGGGCAGATAAGTTCTTCTGCAATATCTAATGCTTTTCTGATGTCTACGACACACTGATGGAAAAAATATAATGTATCTTTATCGTCATAAAAAACAAGCCTTTTACCGCTTGACTCATTCCCAGGCGTCCTGTCAAGATGAAAAGGAAGATTTATAAAAAGGCATATGGTATTATTATCCGTTATTTTTTCAATGAATCTGTAGTAATTGATTAATTTATTTTCATTGGTTGAAAAGCCATGGACAAATACGAGCAGCCTGGCCTTATGTCTCAGATTATTAAAAAGCTTTTTTGTAGCTTCAGGATTATCATAATATTCCAAAACCTTTTCATTGCTGTCTGAAAGGCCGGTTAATTTAAAATCATTTGTTTTATCAATTAAATCTTTATTGATAAAAAGATGACCGGATACATTATCATTTTTCTCTATGCCTGTAATGTGGGGAGATCGGAAAGTAAGATTTAATTCAAAAATATTTTGGGGGACAGAGTTTTTGGGTGCTAAAATTTTTTTTGCTGGAAACATTCTGAAATCATTATTTTCTTTTCTGTCATATTCGTATATCTTCATTTTTTAACCAGATTAGATTTTTTTGTTTCTGTTAAGAAAGTTCCTTGCAATCAGCATAATTCCACCGATTATTGCCATAAATATATTTATTACCAGTACAATAAGAGAAAATGTAAGTGCCGAAGAAGAATTAACCCCGAATTCCTTAAGCAGAATAACCAGAGTATTTTCTCTAAGGCCGAATCCTCCCAGGGTAATAGGTATATTTGAAATTGCCCATGTTACCGGAATTATAAACATATAAGGGATAAATCCAAGTTCGATATTGAGGGCAAGACCTATAAAATAAAAACTTGCAAAAGATAGCAGATTACTTATCGTGCTATACATAAAGCTGACAAATACATATTTTCCCTTACGTTTGTAGCTGTCTAATACTTCAGAAAATTCAAGGATGCTTTTTTTAAATCTTTTTAAGAATTTTATCTTTCCGAACAAAACATCCAATTTGAATTTTTTAGGTACAATAAGAAGAATCACAAGAAAGATCACGATAGGGAAGAATATTATAAGTCCGATTATAAAAGGTCTGCTCAAGTGTTTATACATTTTAAAGCAAAATGATATTAAAAGAAAAACTATGCCGCTTATTACTCCCAGAAACCTGCCAAGCAGGAGAGAAAGAATGTTCTCATGGACTGAAACTTTAAATTTTCTATGAAGATCTATTCCTCTGTATGCGTCTCCTCCGACACTGGTAGGGAGAAGAGTATTATAAAACCCTCCGATAAGAACAGAATTAAGAAGATAGGAAATCGGTATCTGGATATTATGTGCCAGCAGCAGCGTTCTCCATCTCGGAGCTTCAATCATTATGCTGGATAGATAAAAAATAATACTTAAAATCAGAAATAATATATTCAGGTTTTTGAGAAGGCCCGGAACATGCTCAAGATGTTTGTAATTTATTAGTATAAGTATTGCAAGAAGCCCGAAACTGGTTGCTATCCTTAATATCGCTTTAAGTATTTTATTTAAGGAATCTTTTTTATTTTTACTGATCATATTACTGTTTTATATAAAATGAATTCCCATATAATATTAAAATAATTGATTTTTTTAAATATATAACTCAGGACTGGTATTTAAAAATTAAATCCGGCTGGAAAGTAGTTCTTTTACCTTGCTTTTGAATTCTGTAAGGTCTGAAGATTTAACGAGATATTCACTTGCAGCCCATGTGGAAAAATTCTGTGTAAATTCATTATAGGCAGAATAAATTATAATAGGTATATCTTTATCTTCCTTTCTTATCTTATCGAGCAATTCTATACCATTCATATTCGGCATTTTCAAATCTATGGTTATCAGATCCGGATTTTCCTTTTTAAAAAGCTCATAACCGACAGCACCGTCTTCGGCAGTTATTACTTCATATCCTTCGTCAATAAGTTCTTCTTTATATAAACTTCTAATTGTTTTCTCATCTTCAACAACTAGTATTTTTTTCATAAATAAATCCTCCAATAAAATTTTTACCTGCATGAGTTTAAAAAAATATCATTACATGAAAATAAGTCTTTTTTCAAGTATTTATATTGTTGTTTTCAGCTAAGGGCAATTTTACACTAAAAGTTGTCCCCTTTTCAAAATTACTTTCAACTGATATGACACCACTATGTTCTTCTATGATTTTTTTAGTTATCGGAAGGCCTAATCCTGTGCCATGTATTTTTGTTGTATAGAATGGAGTAAAAATATTGATTATATCTTTATCGTTCTGTATAAAGGCTTCATTGTTAATTTTTATTTCAACCCATTTTTTGCTGTTTTCGTCTATTATCCTTGAATCTACTGATATCTTCTGCCTGCTTATGCTTGCTTCGATAGCATTGTTTAACAGATTGATGAAAGCCTGTTTCAGGCTATTGTAAGAACCATAAACTATGATGTCTGTATTTTCAATATAGTTCTGCTCTGACACAAGAGTAATTGAAATATTATTTATCTCAGCAGATATATGGGCCAGTTTTATACAATCTTTTAATAAAAGACTCAGATTCATGTTTTCATAGACTGCTTTCTTTCCCGAACCATAATAAAGAATATCATTCAGTATTTTTTCAAGACGATAAATTTCGCTGATTACTGTTTCAATATTGTTTATATCAAATTCATTATTCTGAAAATATTTTCTCTTGATTCTGTTAGCATATCCTCCTATGGAAATAAGGGGGTTTTTTATTTCATGTGCAATTGCTGCAGAAAGTTTGCCAAGTTCTGAAAATCTTTTTGCCTCTTCGAGAGATTTCTCAAGGTTTACTGTTTTTGTTATATCTTCAATTATTCCTATTACACCATCAATGTTTTCTTTTGAATTTTTTAATATGACGAGCGTAAAATCAAATACAGACTCGCTGACTTTCCCAAGCATTTTAATACGTATATTCCTGAAAACCCTGATATCTTTATTTTTTAAAACGTTTTCAACTTCTTCAATAAGATCGTATTCACCAATCTTTATATCATAACTCCTGATATTTCTGCCGATTATTTCAAATTTCTGCATACCCATCAGGTTTGAAAAATTATTGTTGCATGCAGTTAGGTAGAAATCCCTGTCAACTACAAAAACATTTAGAGGGATGCTTTCAAGAATATTCTCATTATATTCCTTTAGAAGTTTTATCTGATAATTAACATTTGCAAGTTTGTTCAAGCTCTCTTTTAGCTCATCATAAATCATTGTATTCCTGATTGAGGAAGCGGCAAACTGACCCAGCATCATTAAAAAGACACAATCTTCCCTGGTTATTTCCCGGTTATTGTATTTATTGTCCACAATTATGATGCCTACTTTTTTTGTCCGGCAAATCAGCGGGATCATACAAAACCTTGGATGGTTAACCAGGTCAAGTATTTCTTTTTCAATTACGGATGCATCTTTTATCATGAAATCTTCATCTGTTATATTGTTCAGGGTAAGGTCCACATTTTTGGGATTACCATCATCAAGGCACTGTTCGATTATGAAATCTTTCTTTATGGGAATACTTATATCGAGTATTTTCTGATTAAACGAAGAAGGTTCTCCGTTTCCAAACTTTTCAAGCGACAGAAATTCCTCAAGAGAATAATTTTTCTGCAGTATATCTGCCCATACCTTCCAGGCTTCTTCTGCTGTTTCCGTTCCGATTGCAAGTCTGCCTTTTAAAGTATTTGCTCTTTCATCTATAAGAAAAAGCATTGCCCGGTTGAAGCCAAAACCATTTCCGAATGTAACCCCTCTAAGGGTTATACCAAGTATTTTGTTTAATTCCCGCGTAGATGCAACAATCTTTGATATGCTGTTCAATATGTTGTACCTTCTCAGAAGGTCCTCATATTTTTTTATTGTTGAATCCATTGAATCTGTTTTTTTGCTGCTCGTTGTTATTGAAAAATCATTAAAATAAAATTCTGCAGACTTTATGGCTGAATCATAGATTTAAAAAGATCATTATAAATCCCTGCAGAATAATCCCATGAATAATCACATATCATTGCATTATATATTATTTTATTCCATATCTGGCTATCTTTAAAAAACAATAATGCTTTTTTAATACATTTATAAAAGCTTTGCCAGTCATAATCATTAAATAAAAATCCCTGGCCGCCTGTTCCGGCATCTTTTTCTGACCGGACGTCAATAATTGTATCAGCAAGACCTCCCGTTTTTCTTGCGACTGGAATTGTTCCATATTTCAGGCTTATAAGCTGTCCCAGACCGCAGGGCTCATATTTTGAAGGCATAAGAAAGATATCTGCCCCTGCATAGATCTCTCTAGCCAGCCTGTCTGAAAAAGTCAGATTTAAACTTATTTTATCATTATAGATCTTTTGGACATTTTTTAAGAGGTTCATATATTTATCATCGCCAGTCCCGAGTATTATGACATATATCTGTTCTTTTAATATCTCTTCCAGTGTTTTTACCAGGATATCAAAACCTTTTTGTTCAGATAATCTTGAAACAACTCCCAGAACAGGCCTGTTGTAATCAGGTTCTTTAAAAGTTTTATTAAGTAATTCTTTTTTGCATTGTTCTTTACCTGAAAAATTGCCGGGACTATAGTTTTCTGCAATTTCTCTGTCCTTTTCAGGATCCCATAATTCATAATCTATGCCGTTTATTATTCCGGATAGTTTTGCTTTCCGCACATTTAATATTCCTTCAAGCCCGTATCCGAATTCAGGAGTAAGTATTTCTTTTGCATAGGTCGGGCTTACTGTGGTTATCTGATCCGAGTATACTATTCCACCTTTCATGCAATTGATTTTTCCATAAAATTCAAGCCCGTCCATATTAAAATATCTTTTATCGATATCGAGAATATCCATTGTCTCTGGCCCGAAAATACCCTGATATGCGATATTGTGAATAGTAAAAACTGTTTTTGTATCTTTAAAATAGCTGTTTTCATTTAAAGTTTTTTTAATTAAAAGAAAGAGAGCGCATAATCCTACATGGTAATCATGCAAATGAAGAATGTCAGGCCTGAAGTTTATTGTTTCAAGAAGCTCGAATATCGATTTGGAAAAAAAACCGAACCTTAAATTATTATCTCCATAATCGCCATAAGAAGTTCCATAAAGGTTTTCCCTGCCGAAATAAAAAGGGTTTCTTATGAGGTAATAATCTACCCCTTTGTTGCTTATTTTAAAAATATCAAAAAAATCTTCTTTACTTTCGTTAATTTTTACTTTTATATTTTCGGCTATCTTTATAATATTTTTGAAATTCAAAAAAATATCCTCATACCCGGGCATTATTACAATCGGTTCATTAGCTATTTTTTTCAATGCATGGGGGAGTGACCCTGCTACGTCTGCAAGCCCGCCTGTCTTTGCAAATGGAACAGCCTCAGTGGAGCATATGGCAAGTCTTAACATTTTAAGCTCATTTATATGTTTATTATTTAAAGGAATCAATCTTTTTTAATTAATCCCATTGCATATTTAATATTTATATTATATTAATAATTAAAATGCAAAGTTATAAATTTAATAACTGACAGTTTATTTGTATTAGTGATTTTATGGGCGAAACAGACTCTTATAAAAATTTCAACCAGTTTACAGAATATGATATTTACCTTTTCAAGAATGGTAATAATTTTAAAATCTATGAAAAAATGGGCGCGCACCAGAGAAAGATCAGCGGTGAAGAGGGAATATATTTTGCTGTATGGGCGCCGAATGCCAGTGATGTGTGCATTGCCGGTGATTTTAATGGATGGGATGGAAAAAATTGCAGACTTATAAATAGAAGAGATGAATCAGGGATATGGGAAACTTTTATTCCAGGCCTGGAAGAAGGTTCTTTATACAAATACAAGATAAAACCAAGGTTTAAAACCGAATATATTGAGAAAGCTGACCCATTTTCATTTTTTTGCGAGACACCTCCAAAGACTGCGTCTGTAGTAAAAAATATTGAGTTTGACTGGAAAGATAAAGAATGGATGGGAAAAAGAGCCGGATACAATAAACTTGATGCTCCCTTTTCGATTTACGAGATCCATCTTGGCTCCTGGAAAAGAGATAGTAATAACAATTTTCTTAATTACAGGCAGATTGCACAGGAATTGGTACAATACATAATAGATAATGGTTATACTCACGTAGAACTTCTTCCAATCATGGAACATCCTTTTTATGGTTCATGGGGCTACCAGGTTACAGGATTTTTTGCACCTACTTCCAGATATGGAAATCCCCAGGATTTTATGTATTTTGTTGATTATCTTCACCAGAACAATATAGGAGTCATTCTTGACTGGGTCCCTTCTCATTTTCCTGATGACCCTCACGGACTTTACCTTTTTGATGGAACTCATCTTTATGAGCATGCTGATAAAAAACTGGGATATCATCCGGACTGGAAAAGCCGGATCTTTAATTACGGGAGATATGAAGTCAAACAATTTTTAATAAACAATGCATTGTTCTGGCTTGACAAATATCATATTGATGGTTTGAGGATAGATGCAGTGGCCTCTATGTTATATCTGGATTATTCAAGAAAAGAAGGAGAGTGGATACCCAATAAATACGGTGGCAGGGAAAATCTGGAGGCAATCGAGTTTCTAAAACAGCTAAATACTGAAGTATATAAAAATTTTCCTGACGTACAAACAATTGCCGAAGAATCTACAGCCTGGCCGAAGGTCACAAAACCGGTGCATGCAGGAGGACTTGGATTTGGAATGAAGTGGAACATGGGATGGATGCATGATACCTTAAATTATTTCTCCAGAGACCCTGTTTACAGAAAACATCATCAGAATGAACTGAATTTTACTTTCTGGTATGCTTTTAATGAAAACTTTATCCTGCCTCTTTCTCATGACGAAGTCGTGTATGGGAAAAAATCACTGTTAGAAAAAATGCCAGGAGACCTGTGGAGAAAATTTGCAAATCTCCGTCTTCTGTTAAGCTATATGTTTGCCTATCCCGGCAAGAAGCTTATGTTCATGGGCTTGGAATTTGCACAGCCAGGCGAATGGCAGCATGAATCAGTACTACAGTGGCATCTTGCCAGCAGGGAAGGACACAGGGAAATCAATAAGATATTAAGGGATCTGAACGATATTTATAAAAAAGAAAAAGCTTTTTATATGAATGATTTTGATGGCGCCAGCTTTAAATGGGTTGATTTTAAAGATTATGAAAACAGCATTATTTCATTTTTAAGGATATATAAAAATGAAATTACAATACTGGCATGTTTTAATTTTACTCCTGTTCCCAGATACGAATACAGTATAGGGGTTCCGTCCGGTGGAGTCTGGAAAGAATTTTTTAATAGTGACTCAGAAATATACGGGGGAAGCGGGCACGGAAATTTCGGGAAGCTGGCTGCACAGGCTTCTCCCTGCCATGGGTACAACAATTCGATATCCGTGACACTTCCGCCTCTTGGGGCATTATTTTTTAAAAAAGAAGAAATAAACAAATGATTTATTTTGATATTCAGGAAATGGTATAAATTATGGCAGATAAAAAAACAGCAAAAAGATTTGTATGCATACATGGTCATTTTTATCAGCCATACAGGAAAAATCCCTGGATTGAAGAGATAGATATACAAAAAGATGCTTATCCTTATAAAGACTGGAATGAAAGAATAAATGCTGAATGTTACAGAGCTAATGCATTTGCCCGGGTTCTTGGGAATGATAATAAACTGGCAGATATCTATAACAATTATTCAAAAATAAGTTTTAACTTCGGGCCAACTCTTCTTGAATGGATAAAAACAAATGATTTAACTACCTATGAAAGAATAATCGAAGGTGATTTTCAAAGCAGAAATATTTTTTCAGGACATGGCACAGCTATTGCACAGAATTACAATCATCTTATAATGCCTCTTGCCAGCAGGCAGGATAAGATTTTACAGATTTACTGGGCAATATATGATTTTGAGAAAAATTTTAGCAGAAAGCCTGAAGGAATGTGGCTGGCCGAAACTGCGGTTGATTATGAGACACTGGAGATTCTGGCTGACTTCGGTATAAAATATACCATTCTTTCTCCTTATCAGGCTTCCAGATACAGACAATCCCTAAAAAATCCGGATAAAGATTTATCAGGAGAAAACCAGTATTCAGATAAATGGATCCTGGCAGAGGAAGGAAGCATAGATACAAGAAGGCCGTATACCTGTGTCCTGCCCTCAGGCAGAGAAATATCTGTTTTTTTCTACGACAGGGAACTTTCAACTGCTCTTTCATTTGGAGATCTTCTGAAAAACGGGGAAGGATTTGCCCAAAGCATTATTAATGCACCATATTCTGATAAAGACAGAAAAGAGATAATCATAATAGCTTCAGATGGCGAAGCATATGGCCATCATAAAAAATTTGGTGACATGGCCCTTGCTTACTGCATAAAGACAATACAGGAAGATTGTGATGTGGCTTTTACGGTATTTGGAGAATATCTGGAATTATTCCCTCCGGATTTTGAAGTTGAAATCATTGAAAATACTGCCTGGAGCTGTAGTCATTTTTTATCCAGATGGGAAGGAGGCTGTAGCTGCGGGATGCCTGAAAATCAGCCAGAGGGAAAATGGAGCCAGGAATGGCGGGTTCATCTGAGGCAGGCAATAAATAAAGCAAGAGCAGAAATTGATAAAATATATCAATCAAATATAAAAGAATATATAAAAGAAGAAGCTAAAGATGACTTACAGATACTTAAAGATTATATAATTGTAGCAGATAAAAGGAATCCAGAAAATATAAGAATATTTTTAAATAAATATTCAAATAAGAATATGAGAAATATAACAGAAAGTGCCGGTATTTTTAATCTTATTAAGAATGATTACGCTGCTGATGAGGGCTTGCTGCTTGCGTTGCTTGAGATGCAGAGGCAGGCTATGCTCATGCAGTCCAGTGATGCCTGGTTTTTCGATGATATTTCAAGGATAGAAGTAATACAGATATTTACCCATGTGTTAATGGCAATTAAACTTGGCAGTTTTTTTGATCTGAAAAAAGCCAGAAAAATTGAAGAAATATTTATAGATATATTAAAGTCTGCAAAATGCAATATCCCTGAAGGAACAAGCGGCTCCGATATTTATTTAAATGAAGCTTATAAAAAAGAATATTCTACAGAAAAAATCGTTGCTGATTTCATTACAGATTTTCTGGCAGCACATAATTTGAAAGACAATCCTGATTTATACAATAATGATGCAATATTTGATTTTTATAACCATGAATTTGTTCTGACACAGACATTTGATTTTGAAGACGAAATGCTTTCAGGACAGTCAGGTGGTCTTTACATAATATCAAAGACAACTTTAAAAAAAGAATTTTGTCTATTTTTCTTCCTGACAGGCAAAAATACAGATTTGCAAAAGGGCAAACATAATGAAATTTTAAAAATTTTAATAAGAAAAAAAACAGCAGGCAATAAAAATAATTTTAAATATTCGCCTGAAACAATCTTTTTTAACGAAATAATAAAATATAATTTCAGAGGCAATAATACTGAAGAAGTTTTTTATAAATTTAAAAGAAAACCAGGATTTAAATATTATGATTTAAAGGATATAAGTGAAAGAATAAAGATAAGATTTCTTGAAAGATATTCATTAATAAAGATTAATGAACTTTACAGAGGATTAAGCGGTTACAAGCTTTACGCTGATAGTATAGAGGAAAACATGAAGAAATGGGTCGGTGCATACTTTATGGACGATAATGATGGCTCTATTTTTAATGCAATAAAAAAAATAAGAGCCTTAATAATTTTGAACAATCATAATATAAATGAAAAAGCGATTGAAGAATTAGAATATCTTGCTGATGCTGAAGATTCAGCCATTCTATCGGAAAACAAAAATACAGGATATACAGACTTCAGTTTCTTAAAAGCAAGTGCAGAAAATTTATTAAAGACGATGATGAACAAGTATATAAATGATATTACTGACTTGGAAATGCTGAAAATAATAATCAGGCTCCTGAAGATTTATGGAAGATTCAAACTGAATATTGATTTTCCCGGATTGCAGGATATTGTTTTTAAAATTAAAACTATTTTTGATAATCTTCTACATAATAAAAAAAAGTATCTGAATGAAGAAATTCATAATGGCGTAATATTTTTATTAGATTTTTTTAATATAGAACATTTATCCGACAATGAGGCTTTTTAATAAAAAAAGCGGGATTTTGCTTCATATAACGTCTCTTCCGTCAGAATATGGTATCGGCGACCTGGGACCTGCTGCATATAAATTTGCAAAACTGATAAAAGATTGTGGTCAGAGCTTATGGCAGATTCTTCCTACTGCCCCTACCAGCAGATTCAAGCAATATTCTCCTTATGCTTCTATTTCTGCCTTTGCCGGCAATACAATGCTAATAAGTCCTTTTTTTTTATACGAAGAAGGATTTTTAAAAAGAAATGAGTTTTTATCATATACGGAAAAATTTAATAATAAAAGCGGCAGAAGCTATGTTGATTTTGCATACGTAATAAGAAATAAAAAAAATCTTTTAAATAAAGTGTTTTCTAATTTTTATACTGATTATCACAGGAATTTTCCTGATTTCCAGGAATTTTGTTTAAGGCATAATGATAACTGGCTTGATTCATTTTCTTTTTTTAATGTCCTTAAAAATAAATATAAGAATATTTCCTGGAGTGCATGGCCTGAGGAATTAAAAGAAGGAATAACAGGAAAAGATTTTTACGATAATGAAATAAAGATGGAGATTTTTAGAGAAAAATTTTTTCAGTTTGTTTTTTTCAGACAATGGTTCAGGTTAAAGAATTATTGCAATAGCATAGGTGTGAGAATTATAGGTGATATACCTATTTATATGGATTATGAAAGCAGTGATGTGTGGTCTAATCAGAATATTTTTAAACTTGATAAAAATAAAAGACCGGAATTTGTTTCAGGAGTACCGCCGGATTACTACAGTTCTACCGGACAGCTCTGGAACAATCCTGTCTATAACTGGAAAAATTTAAAAAAACAAAACTACAAGTGGTGGTTAAAGAGAATAATGCACAACCTGGAGCTTTTCGATTTCATTAGGCTGGATCATTTCAGGGGTTTTATCGAATACTGGGAAGTAGGAGCTAATGAGAAAACTGCAAAAAACGGAAATTGGCAAAAAGCAGAACCGCAGGAATTTTTCAATGTTTTAAGAAAAGAGATTTATAAAAAATTTAATGATATTCCTCTTATTGCTGAAGACCTTGGTTTTATTACGCCTGATGTGATAAAAGTAATTGAAAAGAACAAGTTTCCAGGCATAAGAGTCATTTTATTTGCTTTTGGAAAAGATTTTCCAAATAATATACATTTGCCTGAAAACTATAATGATAGATGCGTGGCATATACCGGGACTCATGACAATAACACAGTTTACGGATTTCTTCTCAAAGAAGCAGGCAAGCTTGAAAAGGAAAACATAACAAGATATCTCGGATTAAAATCAGGATTAAGCAAAATAAGCATGGAATTTATGAAGAGGATATCAGCATCCAGAGCAGATCTAACAATTTTTCCCGTTCAGGATATACTGAATCTTGATTATAGGGCAAGAATGAATAAACCTTCCACCAAAAGAAATAACTGGAAGTGGAAGATGAATTTTTCAGATATGAGCAATAAAAGATTTGAGGAGCTCGGTCAAATAACTGAAAAAAATAAAAGAAATTAAAAAAAGTTTTATGATTTTAAAAATTTTTATAAAATACATTTATTGGCTCTTAAAAAAAGTAAAATGTCTTTTCTGTAAAAATGTAACCGGGGAAAAGATTTTTTTTCAAATATTAAAAATAAATATTATTTTTGATTTAAATCTGGTTTTAATGTTTACTAAGTAATAATTATTATTTTATAATAAGCCAATAAGTACGAAATTTTAATAATTTTTTTATTTTGGTGAATTTAAAATGCGGATAGAAGTGGTGGCATTTGTTTTAAGTGGCGGGAAAGGCGAGAGGCTTTTGCCTCTGACAAAAGACAGGGTTAAACCTGCCATGCCTTTTGGTGGAAGTTACAGGGTAATAGACTTTGTCTTAAGTAATCTTATTCATTCCAGAATAAGAAAAATATATATTCTTACGCAGTACGAACCACGTTCTCTGGAAAAACATATTTTTGAAGGATGGACTCCTATTTTCGGTATAGGCCGTTATAGCTTTATAAGAATGCTTCCTCCGAAGCAGGGCTCAGACAGTGGCTGGTATAATGGAACAGCAGATGCAGTTAATCAGAACAAAAGTTATGCATGGGAAAATAAACCGGATATTATAGACATCTTTAGTGCAGATCATATCTATATTATGGATATTTCGATTATGAACGATTTCCACTATGACAAGAACGCCGATCTTACGATTTCCGCACTTCCCGTGAAATGTGAAACTGCTTCAAAAAAGTACGGCGTACTGGTAGTAAATGATGACTGGGAACTTATCGGTTTTGAGGAAAAGCCTGAAAATCCTACTCCCATGCCGGGTTCAAATGACTATTGCCTTGCATCAATGGGAAACTATGCTTTTAATCCTCAGGTTCTCATAGAAGAACTGGTTATTGACCAGCATAAAGAAACACAAAGAGATAAGAGCATAATATTGCAGAATCCTGACAGATATTCTTCACATGATTTCGGTTTTGATGTTATTCCGGCAATGCTTAAGAGAGGAAGAAAAATATATGTATACAACTTTAATGAAAATTATATCATAAGTACTAATAAGCATGAAAAATCTTATTGGAGGGATATCGGTGATCTTGATGAGTTTTATCAGGCAAATATGGACTTGCTTAAAGATGAAAAAGATGTCAATCTTCATAATGAAAGATGGGAGATATTCACGAGGTCGTCATGCCTGAGATCGCCATCAATAAACGGAAGGTCCATTATTTCAAAATCCATCATTTCCAATGGATGTGAAATTAATAAATCTGAAATCGACAACTCTATTCTGTCATATCATATTGAAGTTTCAGAAAATACAAAGATCACAGGGTCATTTTTAATGGGTTATAATCATATAGGCAAAAATGTGAAAATCAAAAATGCAATAATTGATACATTTACTTATGTTCCTGACAATACCAGGGTCGGTTATGACATTGAAGAAGACCTTAAAAGAAAACTTACCATATCAAACAATGGTGTTGTAATAGTCCCGAGAAGATTTAAATTCTAAAATAGTATATTATAAATTATCCATTTAAACGTCATCCGGAAAGTTGCAGTATCGGAATTTTACTTTTTTTAATTAAAATAGTTTAAAATCTAATATAACAATTGTAATTAGTAATGAAAGATAAGAGGAAAATAATTGAAGACAGACAAACCGGACGATGAAAATAAGACGATAAATAAATCTATTGTAAAATTTGCCTCAGTCGAGTTTGACAAAATAGATCCTGATGCAACCCTGCCTGCAAAATTTGACAGACTTTTAAAGACCACTGATTTGAAAAAAGTTGTCGGAGATAAAGTGGTGGCATTAAAGATGCACATGGGCAGAGGAATCGGTTACACAACAATACACCCTCTTTTCATAAAAATACTGATCAGGCATATAAAAGAAGCAGGTGGCAGGGTTTTTATAACAGATGTAGGCCCCAGTTTCAGCAGCGGCGGTTTTAACGACCTTACTTCTAGAGACAGAGGATATTCTGAAGATGTTCTGGGAGCTCCGATATATCCGGTATCGGGAGTATTTGATAAATATTATTATTCAAAAAAAGTAGATTTTAAAAATCTTGATGAGATACAGATCGCCGGCCACATACATGATGCTGAAGTCATGATAGATCTCTCCCATTTTAAAGGTCACGGAATAAGCAGCTACGGAGGTGCCTTAAAGAATATCGCAATGGGCTGTGTGACTGCAAAAACAAGAGGAGACATGCACAGTCTTCATTCTGGCGGCAGCGGTATTGTATGGGATGAGAATCTTTGTGACCATTGCAATAAATGCGTGGATGAATGCAGATATAAAGCAAACTTTTTCAATGATGAAAACAAATACGAAGTAATTATTCATGACTGCACTTATTGCCAGCATTGCATCGAAATTTGTCCGAATTCTGCACTTTCCCTTGAATCCAGAAATTATCTTGATTTCCAGGAAGGAATGGTGATTGCAACAGAAGAAGTTCTGAAAACTTTCAATCCGGGAAATGTTTACTATATAAATATTCTTTTAAGCATAACTTTTATATGTGACTGCTGGGGAATGTCGGCATCTTCTGTTGTCCCTGACATAGGTATCCTTGCATCAGATGACATTGTCGCAATTGAAAAAGCTTCACTTGATCTTATAACTCCGGAAAACTTTAATCCCAAATCTCTGCCAAAAGACAAGGCTCTCAGGGAAGGAAGGCATCTTTTTGAACAGATTTGGGGAAAAGATCCTTATACACAGGTAGAAATAGCTGCAAGGCGCGGTCTCGGCAAGCCTGATTATATTATTGAAGAAATTAAATAAGCAAGAAACAGAATAGGGGGAATATATGTCTGTTATAAAAGAATCCTATCCCATTGTAGGCATGGAATGTGCAAGTTGTGTAAAAAAAATTGAAGATATCCTGAAAAAAACGAAAGGCGTGATTTCAGCCAGTGCCAATCTGGCTTCGGAAAAAGTGACGGTTGAATTTGATGAAGAAACTATTAATAAAAAAGAACTAGCAGATATCCTTTCCAGAATAGGATACGACATGATTGTTGAATAAAAGTAATTTAATATTTAAAAACAGTAATGATTAAAATAAATAAGGTTAAAATAAAACAGGATCTTTATGGCAGAGCAGGCAAAACTTACAATTGAACAGAAAAAAGAGCTTATAGAAAAGAAGAAGTCAGAAATATTGCTGAGAAAGCTGATAGCCGGTATTATTCTTTCAGTAATTATTTTGACTGGATCTATGGAAATCCTGCCTGGATTCGGTTTTATTGCAGAACGATACAGATTCCTTATACTTTTATTTTTAACCATACCGGTACAATTCTGGGTAGGCTTGCAGTTTTTTAAAGGGCTTACGGTATTATTCAGATATAAAACAGCCGATATGAATACCCTTGTAATAATCGGGACTCTTGCTGCTTTTGCTTATAGTACCATTGTAGCTGTATTTTCTTTTTTCCCTGGCATTTTTTCAAAAATGGGTCTTGAGAAAATAATATATTTTGATTCTTCTGCAATAATAATAACCCTCATACTTCTTGGCAGATTCTTTGAGGCAAAAGCAAAAGGCAGAGCCTCTGATGCAATAAAAAAATTATTAAGGCTTAAACCCTCAAAAGCAGTAGTCCTGCATGATGGTATGGAAATCGAAAAAGATATAGATGATGTTAAAGTCGGAGATATTATAATAGTAAGACCCGGTGACAAAATAGCGGTTGACGGAGTAGTTGTCGAAGGAATGTCAGATATTGATGAATCCATGGTCACAGGGGAATCCCTGCCTGTTGAAAGAAGAAAAGACGATCCGGTAATAGGAGCTACCATTAATATTTCAGGAACTTTCAAATTCAGAGCTACAAAAGTCGGAAAGGATACTTTCCTAAGCCAGATTATAAAAATGGTTGAGGAAGCCCAGGGTTCAAAAGCTCCGATACAGAAACTTGCAGATATTGTAGCAAGTTATTTTGTTCCGGTTGTCATAGGAATAGCCTTTCTTTCTTTTATACTCTGGATGATCTTCGGGGACAATCATTCTTTTTCATTTGCAATCATAAGATTTGTCTCGGTTTTAGTGATTGCCTGCCCCTGCGCGCTTGGGCTTGCGACTCCGACTGCAATTATTGTCGGTACAGGAAAAGGAGCAGAAAGCGGTATTTTGATAAGAGATGCCCAAAGCCTGGAAGCTGCATATAAATTAAATACGATTGTTTTTGACAAAACAGGGACTTTGACAAAAGGAGAGCCGGTAGTTACTGATATTATTGTCATAAAAAATAAAATTATTTCAAATGAAAATGAATTGCTTTTCTATGCAGCATCTGCTGAACTGAGATCCGAGCATCCGCTAGGCAAGGCTATTGTTAAAAAAGCAATAGAGCAGAACATAAAATTAACTGAACCTGAAAAATTCAAGGCGATAAGCGGAAAAGGAATAAAAGCAGAGGTCAAGGGTTTTGAAATAAATAAGGGTAATTATGGTTTTATGAAAGAACTGGGTGTAGATATAGAAGCAAGTAAAAATGATATTGTAAATCTTGGCAGGCAGGGAAAGACCCCTGTGATTTTATCTATCAATCAACAGGCTGCAGGAATAATTGCCGTAGCAGACGAACTTAAAGAAAATGCTGCAGGAATTGTTTCTTCTTTAAAAAAGCTTGGCCTTAAAGTAATAATGCTTACAGGAGATAATAAAAATACAGCAGAATACATTGCCGGGCTTGCAGGGGTAGACGATATAATGGCCGAAGTCCTTCCGGGAGATAAAGCAGACAAAATAAAAGAGCTTCAGAAGTCCGGCAATATGGTGGCAATGGTCGGGGATGGAATAAATGACGCACCTGCACTTGCCCAGGCAGATATAGGCATAGCTCTTGGTACCGGAACTGATATAGCGCTTGAAGCCGGTTCGGTTGCACTGATAAGCGGAGATCTGAGCGGAGTATTAAAAACAATAAAATTATCAAGAAACACTATAAGAATTGTAAAGCAGAATCTGTTCTGGGCTTTTATATATAATATAATTTTGATTCCCATTGCTGCAGGTGCATTTTACCCTGCATTCGGAATTCTTATTAATCCGATGTTTGGAGCAGCAGCCATGGCTTTCAGCAGCATATCAGTTATATCCAATTCGCTGAGGCTCAGGCTGTTTAGATTAAATTAAAGAGAATAAAGATGAATAATAAAAAAATAAATATACTTACAATCTATGGAAGCCCTAGAAAAAATGGTAATACCGATGAATTGTTAAAAAATTTTGAAAAAGGTGTTTATGAAAATAACAGCCTGGACAATAGTAATTTGAAAATTGAAAGTCTTTTTGTCAGAAATATGAATTTTTCTCCATGTATAGAATGCAGGCATTGCTCTATAGATGGAGAGTGCTCACGCAGAGATGATATGCAGCAGGCATATTTAAAATTAACAGAAGCAGATTTTATTGCTATAGGTTCTCCTATCTTTTTTGTGTCTGTTCCAGCTCAGCTAAAATCATTTATAGACAGATGCCAGAGATTCTGGAGCCTTAAATATGAGCTTAATAAAAAAATAATAACAAAAGAAAGGGAAGGGATTTTTATTTCAGCTGCGGGAGCAGAAAATATTAATATTTTTGATTGTGCAGAAAAAGTGATAAAAGAATTTTTTAATGTACTTTATGTAAAATATGAAAAGAATTTTTTTTATAATAAAATCGATCAAAAAGGTGATATTTTAAAGAAACCCGGAGCCTTAAAAGAAGTCTTTGAATATGGGAAAAATCTTAAAATACAAATTTAACATAAGAATACATTTTTTTACCGGAGGGGGTAAATTGACTAAAAAGAATTTTTTAAAATATTGCGGATTATTATTTGTATTATTGCTAATTATGACTAGTTTGTTCATTTCAGCCGGTTGCTGCTCAATGCTTCTTCCTGCAAGGGGCACTTCCAGCCAGGAAGATGTACAGTCGGCAATAATTTCTGAAGACAGCCAGGAAGGTTCAACAACTTCGGGAGAAATTGCAGATGATACGACTGCAACCTCAAAGGCTCCTGATGAAGAACAAAAAGAGGATGCAGAAAATAGCAATGATGAACCCATGGATTATATTAACAATTTCAGCCTGGATAATCTTAGCGGAGAAAAAATATCATTGTCAGATTTTGCAGGAAAAATAGTTGTCCTTAATTTCTGGGCAACATGGTGCCCTCCCTGTAAGGCAGAGATACCTGATTTTATAGAGGTATATAATGAATATAAAGATCAGGGAATAGCTTTTCTGGGTATTTCTCTTGACGATGACTTAAATGCCCTCAAGCAATTTGTTTTTGATAATAATATAAGCTATCCGATACTGATAGATAATCAGATTGCAAATGTATCCGGAAACTGGGGTATAAGTGCAATACCAACAACTTTTTTTATTGATAAGAACGGGGAGATAATCGACAAGCGGATAGGCCAGATTCCCAAGCAGGAACTTGTTTCAGTGCTAAAAGGACTTCTGGCCAGAAACAAGGCCTGAAATCCTGATTTTTGATTTATATCTTTTTTTATAATGTCTAAGGTTTGTGCATTTTATATTAAATAATTTGAAAAAATACAAAAATAAAAAGATAATGTTTGTTTAAATTATTTTTTTCGGTAATCAAGGAGGTTGTTTTGGTAGTAGATCCTGTTGCATTCAGATTATTTGGTTTGGAAATAAGATGGTACGGTATCCTGATAGCTTTTGGGCTGATACTGGCAATTATTATTTCATATCTTATTGCAAGATACAGAAGATTTAAAGCAGATGAAATTCTGAATTTTGCTCCTTTTGCAATAATTGCCGGAGTAATCGGTGCAAGACTTCTTCATGTTGTTGTCAATTGGTCTTATTATTCAAAAAACCTTTCAAGCATATTTGCGTTCAGGCAGGGCGGTCTTGCAATACAGGGTGTAGTGATAGGTGGATTCATTGCCCTCATAATATTTGCAAGGATAAGGAAAATAGATTTCTGGGGTTTTGCCGACTGTATAGCTCCTTCTCTTGCACTTGCACAAGCTATAGGAAGATGGGGTAATTTCTTTAATCAGGAAGCATATGGAAAACCCACCGATGCCAGAATAGGTATTTTTATATCTCCTGAAAACAGATTAAGGGGATATGAAAGTTTTGATTATTTTCATCCTACTTTTCTGTATGAGTCCATAGCAAATATCCTTCTTTTTGTAATACTTATTGTTTTGCATGTAATATTCAGGAAGAAAGAAAACAAAGTGCCGAACGGGATTATTTTTAATCTTTACCTGATCATATATTCTCTTTACAGAATATTTATTGAATATTACAGAATAGACAGTTCCATGCTGGGTTCCGTAAAAGTTGTTTATATTATCAGTGGATTAACAATAATTGCTGCTTTTATTATACTTAATGTGATTGTAAACAGATTTATTGCAAGAAAAAAGGCAGAATCTGAAAATACAGAAGAAAAATAAAATAAATACATTTTTAGCATTTATTGATTAAATATATAAATAATCAGATAAGTCTTTTATTTATCATCTGATGCTGTACCTGCAGCCGCAATAGCTTTGTCTGTAAAAATCAAATTGTACGGAGATTGTATTTGCAATTTTAAAGCCATTATTTTTTTTAAAATCTGATTCATAATAGCTGATACCATATTTATCAGCTGATTCGATGCCAATGGCATTTATTATTCTGTGGTTTTTATGAGGACTCAGTGTCAAAGTAGTTGCAAAATAATCAAATCCTGATTCTTTTGCACAAGCTGCAGTTTTTCCAAGTCTTAAACTGAAGCATATCTCACATCTCCTTCCGCCCTCTGGCTCATTTTCAAAACCTTTAATCATTTCTTCAAAAACAGATGTTTCGCAATCTATGATGACAAGCCTGATTTTTTTTATATCTGAATAATTTTTTAAATCTTCCAGCCGTTTTTCATATTCTTCCTTGGGATAAATATTAGGATTATAAAACAATAAATCAGTATCAAACTTATCTGACAGGTATTCAATCGGATAGCTGGCACATACAGCGCAGCAAACATGTAAAAGTAATCTTGGTTTTTTTCTTTTTTGTTTAAAGTCTGTAAACATTTTTTTAAAAGTATAATTCTATGTTTTTTATTCCAAACTTCTATTATTATAAATGAATATAAGGAATAAAATAATGATTGTCTTATTTGTTTATTTTTAATATATTTACACAATAAATTTTAATAAGCAAAAATCTTTTTTTTATTTTAAAAATGAAAAGAAATACATTGAAACCAATCAGCATAAGTAATTTAAGCCAGGCACAGAATCTTTTTAAAAGTCATTTTGAAATACCTCCTGAAGTTATGGATTCTGCAGGCAGAATAATTAATGATGTAATAAAAGGTGGGGAAGAAGAAGCTTTAAAATATTGCAATAAATTTGATAATACGTCTTTTAAAAGTATTGAAGACGCAACTGTTACATTAAGCGAAATAGAAGATGGCTATAAGTTTATAAAAGACAATAAGCCTGAACTGGTAAAGGCAATTGATAAAAGCTACAGCAATATTTTAAGATTTCATGAAGAACAATTAAAGCATGAGCCATCAACCTGGTATTTTGAACCTGGACCCGGAAAACGACTGGGACAGATTTCATCGCCTCTTGACAGAGTCTGCGTGTATGTTCCCGGCGGGCGTTTTGTTTATCCTTCATCAGTTCTTATGACGGTTATTCCTGCCAAAGTTGCAGGTGTAAAAGAAGTAGCTGTATGCACACCTTCAAAAGACGGAGGCAGGATAAATGAACTTCTTCTTTATATATTCAGATACCTGAATATAAGCGAGGTCTATAAGATAAGCGGAGCACAGGCAGTTGCCTTGATGGCTTATGGCGGCAGGCATGTAAAAAAAGTATCTAAAATAGTAGGGCCAGGGAATATTTATGTAACAGCAGCAAAAAAATTAGTTTTCGGGAAAGTCGGAATAGACAGTCTTGCAGGTCCGAGTGAAATAGTGATTATAGCTGACAATACTGCAGATCCTGGATTTACAGCAGCTGATCTCTTATCTCAGGCAGAGCATGATCCGGATGCAAAAAGCATACTTATAACGGATAGCAGCGAACTTGCGAAAAATACAATAATAAATATTTTCAAGCAGATCGACAGACTTAAAGCCGAACATGGCGAAAGATTTAACAGTGACCTGGTTCTAAAATGTATAAATAATAATTGTAAAATAATCTTATGCCGGAATATTGAAATGGCATGCAGCATATCTGATATTATTGCTCCCGAACATCTGGAAATAATGACAGAAAATCCTTTTAAAACGCTTGAATCAGTTAAAAACGGAGGCTCCATATTTATTGGAAATAATACGCCGGTTGCTGTAGGGGATTATATCGGAGGGACAAATCATGTTATTCCTACAAGCGGAACATCAGTTTTTTCATCACCTCTTGGCGTATATGACTTTTTTAAGAAAAGTGCAGTTACTTATTATGATTATAATGCTCTTGAAGAAGAGCATGTTCTGATTGAAGATTTTGCCTATTCCGAAAATCTTCTGGCTCACAGAAATTCAGTAAAGTTAAGAATCAGGGGAAAATAATGACCTCAATAAAAATAAAACCCTGGATTATTGATCTTCCTGAATATATCCCTGGCAGGACAATTGAGGAAATAAAGAAAAAATACAAACTGGATACTGTTTACAAACTGGCATCAAATGAAAACATATTCGGGCCCTCTCCGAGAGTGGCAGAAGCTTTGAATAATGCTCTTTCTGAAATAAATTATTATCCTGACAGCTACAACAGGGATCTCAGGGAAAAACTTGAGGAAAAGACAGGGTTAAGGAAAGAACAGTTTCTTTTCGGGAACGGGACCGACCAGATAATAGAGATGGTCTGTGACGCTATCCTGGATAAGGGCAAAAATATTGTAATACCTGATCCGACTTTTTTAACTTACGAGAGATCTGCTTTGAAGAATAATGCCGGCATAATCAAAATACCTTTAAATGATTTCAGGCAGGATTATCGCAGTATTACATCAGCTGCAGATAGGGATACCGGAATTATTTTTCTTACCAGTCCCCATAATCCGACAGGTACAATAATCAGTGAGGAAGAATTAAAGTTTATTCTTGATAATATAAGCCCTGAGGTATTGGTAGTTCTTGATGAAGCGTATACTGAATTTGTCAGGAAAGAAGATAAATTTAATGCTTGCAAAATGATTGATTATTATAAAAATTTAATGGTTATGCGTACTTTTTCAAAAATATATGGCCTGGCAGGGTTGAGGATAGGCTATGCCGTTGCAGATGAAATAATAATTAAAAGCGTTGAAAAACTTGTTCAGCCTTTTGTTGTCAATCTTCTTGCCCAGAAAGCAGCTATTGCATCACTGGAGGATGATGAATATATTAATAAAAATATAGATATAATAATAAATGAAAGAGAAAAAATATTTAATTTTCTTAATAATAACAATATAGAATATGTTAAATCATATGCAAATTTTATATTAATAAAAACCGGAAAGCATACTGAAGCAATAACAGAAGATCTTCTGAGAAAAGGTTTTATAGTCAGGGGCGGCAGCTTCCTGGGTTTTCCGGAATACATAAGAGTTACCATCTCAATTCCGGAGATAAATGAAAAATTTATAAATACATTTTCAGGTATTTATAAAAAGTATATGGGGAAAACGTAAACCTGGTATTAAATTTATTTTAAAAAGAAAGGAGGGAATATTATGGAAACTGTTGTAACAGGAAGAAATTGTGAGGTTAGATTCGGGCAGGAGCTTCCGACTGTTTTTATTGCAGAAAGGATAAATCCTACAGGAAGAAAATCCCTGGCTGAAGAGCTGAAGCTGGGAAAACTTGATATAGTAGAAAGAGATGCAATCGAACAGACCAATGCCGGGGCTCATATTATTGATGTAAATGTAGGAGCAGTAGGAGTAGATGAAGTGGACATGCTTCCAAAAGCAGTAAAAAAGGTAATGGAAGTTACTGACAGACCTATTTGTATTGATTCAGCAAATCATAAAGCTCTCAAAGCAGCATTGAATGTCTGCCCTTATAAAGTACTGATAAATTCTGTAAATGGTGAAGAAGAGTCTTTGGAGTATATGCTCCCGATAGTAAAAGAAAGCAGTTCTGCAGTTATTTGCCTGACAATGGATAACAAAGGTATCCCAAATGATCCTGGTGAAAGGCTTGAGATAGCAAAAAGAATTGTGAAACGTGCGGAATCCCTGGGCATAAAAAGGGAAGATCTTGTTTTTGATCCGCTTGTTATGGGCGCTGCTACTGATGGCAATGCAGGAAGAATCTGTCTTGACAGTATGAGATTGATTGTGAAGGAATTCGGTGTCTCGACTACTGGCGGATTTTCAAATATAAGTTTCGGTATGCCTGACAGAGAGTTTCTGAATGTTAATTTTATTATTATGGGAATTATGGCAGGATTATGCGCTCCCATAACTGATGTACTTATGAAAAGCCTTGCCCCTGCAGTAAAAGCAGCTGATTTTCTTGCCGGAAGAGATGCTTATGGAATGAATTATATATCCATGTATAGAAAAAAATAGTAATAATCCTCAACTGTTTAGGAATAATTAAAATATTTAAAAATAATGTTTTAACTATTCTTAAAGGAAAAAAGAGTGAGTGGGATCCTTATAATTATCCCTCACTCTTTTTTTTGGTAAAAATCATTTAAATTTAATATAATGTTTATTTGATTAATATCAAAAAATGAAAGGAAATCTGATGGCAAAGGTTGTTTTGAAAGACCTGATTAAAAAGTACGACGATGTCGTGGCGGTGAACAAAATGAATGCGGTGATAGACGATGAGGAATTCGTCGTCCTTGTCGGACCCTCGGGCTGCGGCAAGACGACCACACTGAGAATGGTCGCCGGGCTGGAGGAAATAACAGAAGGCGAGATCTACATTGGAGACAGGAAAGTCAACGATGTCCCTCCAAAAGACAGGGATATCGCCATGGTCTTTCAGAACTACGCACTTTACCCCCATATGAACGTATATGACAATATGGCTTTCGGGCTAAAGCTCAGAAAAACCCCGAAAGCTGAAATAGAAAAAAGAGTCCAGGAAGCTGCAAAGATACTTGCGATAGAGGAGCTTCTAAAAAGAAAGCCCAAACAGTTATCAGGAGGACAGAGACAGAGAGTCGCCCTTGGAAGAGCCATAGTCAGAAATCCCAAGGTATTTCTTATGGACGAACCGCTGTCTAACTTAGATGCCAAACTAAGGGTCCAGATGAGGACTGAGATTGCAAAGCTTCACAAAAGACTTAATGCGACCATCATATACGTAACCCATGACCAGACAGAAGCCATGACAATGGCTGACAGGATAATAATCATGAAAGACGGAATAGTCCAGCAGATAGGTCATCCTCAGGATGTATACGACCATCCGGACAATATGTTTGTAGCCGGCTTTATAGGAAGCCCTGCAATGAACTTTCTGGATGTAACAGTTACAGACAAAATGACGCTTAAGCACAAAGACTTTGAACTTGAGACATTTGACAATGTAAAAAAAGCCATAAAAGAGCATAATCTTGCAGGAAAAGATGTAGTGCTTGGAATCAGGCCTGAAGATCTTGAAGACATTGCATTTGTACCGGGTGCAAAACCTTCAAATACAATTACAGCCATGGTAGAGGTAACTGAACCTATGGGTGCCGAGATCTATGCTTATATCGGTATAGAAGGTACCCTTATGACTGCAAGGGTAAACCCGAGAAGCCAGGTAAAAGACGGAGAAAATATCTCTCTGTATGTCGATCTAGAGAAGATACATCTTTTCTCAAAAGAAGACGAAAAAGCTTATACATAAAGATTCTGTTTCAGTAAAAGTTTTTTATATAAAATAAAATTAAATATTTTTATTAGATTTATAAGGCACAATATTTTTATTGTGCCTTATAAATATTTGATTTTTATGAAAGAAATATTTGACGTAATCATTAGCGGCTCAGGTCCTTCCGGAAGCATTCTGGGATATCTTCTTTCCAGCAGCGGATACAGAGTACTGATTATCGATAAAGAAAAATTCCCAAGATATAAAGTATGTGCCGGGGGAATTCAGATTAAAGCTGCCGGGCTGATTCCTTTTAACATTGATTCCCAGATACATAATGTTATTAAAAAAATCCATTTTCAGAGAAAAGCAAAAGATGATTTTTTGGGCGAATATGACCAGCCACTCATGTACACTCTTGACAGGCCGGACTTTGATGATTATCTTGTAAAAAAAGCTGCAGGAGCAGGCTGTGTGGTTAAAACTGGTGAGAAAGTACAGGAAGTATCGGCTGGTAATAACAATGTGGTCGTTTTTACAGGAAAAGACAAATATTATGGAAAAATATTTTCCGGCTCTGATGGAGCTAATGGTTTTTCAATAAAAAAATATAATAATTATCGCAAAATAAGAAAAATAATCGGATATGAAATTGAAATACCGGTATCAGGATACTGTAAAAAGCCATATCCTGAAAGTAAAAATATCAGGGATCAGGAAAGGAATTTTGCCTTATTTGATAAAGATACTGTTGTAATTGATTTTGGAGGAGTGAAATTCGGGTATTTATGGCTTTTCCCAAAAAATAAAAGGATTTCTGCAGGAATGGGAGGTTTTCCGGAAAAATCAAAAGAAATAAAAAAATATCTCAGCTTTTTTATAAGAAATACAGATTTTTTTGATATTAATGAAAAACAGGAACTGCCTCTTCATGCACATTTTATTCCGGTAAGAAAAAAGAATGATTTTATATCTTCGTACAGGATACTGGTTACCGGAGATGCCGCAGGTTTGGGGGATGGCTTCACAGGTGAAGGATTGCATAATGCAATCCTAAGTTCACATATTGCATTTTCCAGCATAAAAGAAGCTTTAAAAAATTCTTCTTTCGAATTTCATGACTACAGCGAAATGATCAGTCGCGAAATAATAAAAAATATTGAATATTCAGTTATCATTTCAAAAATATTTTTTTCATCCCAGTATTTTTACTATAAACTGATTAAAAAGAATGAAAAACTTTTTAAATCATGTTGTAAAATACTAAGAGGAGAAAAAACTTATCTGGATGTTGTAAATAAATTAAAACTAATTAGAATTTGACATAAAGAGCAAGCAAGATAAAAGGGGAAACAATGGTTATTGATAATAAAAAACCTGTCACGATTGTTCAGATTTCAGATATCCATGTTGGCGAGGTTCATTTTGTTCCCAGCCTGTTAACCAGAGCTATAGATGAAATAAATGAGCTTGATCCGGATATAGTGATAATAACAGGAGATCTAACTGCAAATGGTTTCAGGAGAGAATACGATACTGTTAAAAATTACCTGGCTCCGATTAAATGTAATAATCTGATAGTTCAGCCTGGCAATCATGATTCAAGAAATGTGGGATATATCCATTTTGAGGATATCTATGGTGAACGTTATATTACACATAATAATGAAAAAGTAAAAATAGTAGCTGCTGATTCAACGGAACCAGATCTTGATAACGGGCAGATAGGAAGAGAATATTACAAGTGGATAAAGAATGAATTTGCAAATACAGATGATAATGTATTTAAGATTTTTACGATGCACCATCATCTTCTTCCTGTTCCGAGTACCGGAAGGGAAAGGAATGTGGTAAATGATGCAGGGGATGTACTGGAAGTTCTTGTTGATTCAAAAGTAGATATGGTTTTATGCGGCCATAAACATGTTCCCTACATATGGAGAATAGAAGATATACTTATGATAACCACAGGGACAGTTTCCTGTCTCAGGTTAAGGGGTAAGATAGAGCCTAATTATAATATAATGTATATCTATGATGACAGGATAGATATTTTCAGGAGATTTCCGTTTGACAAGATAGAAAAGATCGAAGGAATAAAAAGATCTACTGTTAAGGAAAGGCTTAATGCTAAATTTATTAAAGAAGCAAAGTTGTAAAAAGTTCGAAAGAATGGTTGCTCTTGTTGATGGAGAACATTACCCCCAGGTTACAAATGATGCAATCAGAAAATTAAAAAAAGAATTTGACGGAACAATTGCAGGAATTATTTTCCTGGGAGGTACCGAGAAGATATCATCAGGAAAATTTTCTGATTTTTTTGATTATGATGTTTTTGTAATAAAAGATATTTTAAAAGATTTTGTAGCTGCATTGGAAAAATTTAAGCCTGATATTGTGTTTGATTTAAGCGACCAGCCAGTAGTCAACCATGACATAAGAATGAAAATCGCCTCTTTTTGCTTTTATAAAAATGTCAGTTATATGGGAACAGATTTCTTTTTTGAAAACCCTGCAGGCCATATCAAACTGGATATTCCTTCCATATCAGTTATAGGCACAGGAAAAAGAATCGGAAAAACTGCCATAAGTGCTTTTATTGCCCAGACCTACAAGAAAAAAGGAATAGATGTAATAGTTGTTGCCATGGGCAGGGGAGGCCCGCAAAAGCCCCAGCTTCTCAAAGGAAGCGAAATGGAAATAACTCCCCGGTTTTTGCTTTCATTAAACAGGAAAGGACTTCATGCAAGCTCTGATTATATTGAAGACGCACTGATGAGTAAAATCACAACAGTAGGGTGCAGAAGGTGCGGAGGTGGTTTCGGGGGTAAAGTTTTTTTATCAAATGTTGCTGAAGGTGCCAGACTGGCAGCTTCATTAAAGCCGGATCTGATAATCATGGAAGGCAGCGGGGCCTCTCTTCCGGATGTTGATACAGACAGCTACATATGTGTTATCGGGGCAAATCAGAAATGGGACGAAATTGTAGGATATCTGGGCATATACAGAATTATGATATCGCAGACTATTGTTCTTACAATGTGTGAAAAACCTGTCTCAGATTTTAAAAATATTGAAGTGCTTTTAAGCAATATCAGGGATATCAATCCTTCTGCCTCAGTTTTTCTTTCCATATTCAGGCCTCATCCTCTTGGAGAGCTGAGAGGAAAAAAAGTAGTGGTAGGAATGACTGCCAAAAGCATAATGCAGGAAAAAATTAAAAATTATTTAGAAAAAAAGTATAAATGCATAATAACGGGTATGACTTTCAGCCTCTCGGACAGGCCCAGACTGTATAATGAAATTAAAAAGTTTGATGATTTTGACGTATTTCTTTCGGAGTTAAAAGCTGCAGCAGTTGATGTGATAACTGATTATTCTGTAAAACAAAACAAGGAAGTCATATATATGAATAATGTCCCGTCTTTCAGGGGAGGAAATAAAAAATTCACTGATTATCTTTCAATTTTATTTAATGAAATAATCAGTTAGTTTTTTAATATATTTAAAATTATTATCAAAAAAATAAATTAAATTAAATGGACAAAGAAGTAAATACAAAAGAGATGATAGTAATTTCTGATAAAAAAAAGGGAGGACTTCCTTTTTCCAAAGGTATACTTGCGAATTCAATAATTGTTACCGGCCTGGACATGCTGACATCACACAGGATAGCTTTTGATGTCCAGGACTATCTTGTTAAAAATAAATTAATGTCAATTTCACTTGAAGAGCTAAGAGCTCTTGTTTTCAGATTTATAAAGGATGAAGTAAATATTGAATATGCAGAAAAATATCTTTTGTGGCAGTCTGTAGGAAAGCTTAGAAGACCTATAATAATACTAATAGGAGGTTCTACCGGAGCTGGCAAATCGACCATTTCAACAATTATGTCAAACAGGCTTAATATATCCAGAGTTGTTTCAACAGATGCAATCAGGGAAATCATGAGAACTTCTGTTTCTGACAAACTGATAAAACCGCTGCAGGGTTCTTCATATAATGCATACAAACATCTTGCTCTTCCCCCGACAGGTGTAAATCCCGTGATACTCGGTTTCAGGGAACAGGTAATGGCGGTTACAGTAGGCATAGAAGCAATAATAAAAAGAAGCGTTGAGGAAAAAATAGATACCATCATTGAAGGCGCTCATGTAGTTCCGGGATATATAAATATTAAAAACATGGAAAACAAAGCGCTGATAGAACATTTTGTCATAATAGTTGAAGATGAAGAACTGCACAGAGAACATTTTGTGAAAAGAACGTTTGAAACCCAGGGCTCAAGACCCATGCAAAGATATCTGAGACATTTAAAAAATATCAGAATGATACAAAATTATATCCAGGAACTTGCAAATAAAAATAATGTGAAGATACTTGACAACTATAATCTTGACCATACACTTGCAGAAGCAATGGATTTAATGTTTGAAAGAGTAAAAAAAGAATTTTCAAGTCACAATTATTAATATTATCGTATTTCAAACCCGGTTTCTCTGGCAATTATGTCATTTTGGTATAGCTTTACAGAATATCTGCCTTTCCGATACAGGCTTTCATTTTTTGCAAAAGAGATTTCTATTATCTGGGAGCTTTCTTTTTTTATGGGAATTTTACTTGCCTGAATTATTCTGTTGCCTGATTCTCCGCTCATGTAAATCTCTAATCTGTAATTTTCATTTTTCCGGGGATTTTTTAGTTTCAGCACAACCCATATGTCTGTATCTACCTTCTGTTCAAAAACCGGAATTTTGGCATAAGCTGCAGAATTTCCCTGGCCGGACGATTTATCTATAACAAAAAATGAATCTATTCCGGTATCTTTATTTATCGCATATATAATGACAGAGGAAATTATAATTGTAATAATTATTAAAATTACTATTATTTTTATATTCATAAAAAAAATAAATATTTTTATAATATTGCAAAAATTTTTATAATATAGTTTGATATTTTTTTGATTATTTAAATAAAAATATTTTAAGTTATTATATTTTAAAGTAAAGTTTAAAATTCTGACTTTCAAGTATCATAGCTGTTTTAGGAGGATCTGGAAATGCCGATATATAGTTATAAGTGCAACAATTGTGAAAAAATTTTTGACAAGTTCGAGAAGCCCGGAAGCAATGTTAAAGCAACCTGTCCTGATTGCAGTAGCGAAGCTTTAAGAATTTTTTCTCCGGTTGGTATTGTCTTTAAAGGTTCAGGATTTTATTCAACTGATTATAATTCCAAGAGTTCAAAGCCAGCTTCATCCGTTTCACCGGAAATCAAAAAGGATGAAGTGAAAAAAGAAGAGACAAAGACCGAAAAATCACTGCCGGCGGCAGAAAGCAATGCGGGGACCGAAAAGAAATGATTGCTAAAAATCTTTTTAATTTTAGTATTAATTTAAACATAATATAAATATGTCAGCTTTACTGGTATTCTCTTTTATATTGTTTCTATTTCATATTTTCAGCTTAAGGTCTATATTCAAAGCTGGAAATAAAGAAATAGCCACAGATAATCCGAAAATGATAGAGGAGATTAAAAACGAAGTTAACGAGGAAGGTAAAAAAATCTCTTCAGTTTTTACCCTGCCTATTATAGTTATTATTTTGCTTTCACTCATAGAGCTGGGATATTACTTTTTTGCAGTATATGTTCTTAATGACAACCTGATAATCATTGGTGCGTCTGTCCTTGCAGGATTTAATATTTATTCGCTCATAAAATTCTTTCCGAAAATAAAAATGTTTATTAATAAGCCTTTGGATTATCTGAAAGAAAAAACAGAACCTTTTGAAAACATCATAAATGTTGTAATGGCAGTTCTTGAGATTCTTTTCTGTCTGTATGTTATCATTAAAATAATTCTTAAAACCGATTTGTAGATTTTATTTAACAACAGGATAAAAAATGGCAAAAACTACTAAGATTCTTCTAATAATATTAATAATAATCATTATTGCAGGAGTTCTGATAGTTGTTTTGATAAACAGGCCTTTTGGAAATGCAAACAGAACGGAAGCAGATACTACAGTAATGATAAATGCAAATACAGGCGAAGAAACAGCAGGCATTACCGTGGAAGAGACTCTTACAAGACAGGAACAATATGAAAAAATGCTGGAAAATGAAGATTTTATTGAAGTATATAATAATTTCCGCTACCTGCAGTCAGAAATAACAGATGCAGGACTGGTAGAAGATAATGGTACTTTGTTTTATATGGTATTTGATGCTGCTGATTCTTTTGAAAAAATCGATCAGTTTTATAAAAACAAAAAAGTACAATCCGTCTGGAGCAGAACAGAGATTTTTGAAACATTAGATAAAAAACTGGAAGATAACTTTATAGATGATGAAGAAATAACATCTGAAGAAACTGGCAATGATGGTTTCAGATTTTCCAGATATTCTTTTACCAGTCAGGATAAGGACAGATATTTAAATGTTCTTATTAAATCATTATCAGACAATAGCACTCAGATAATGCTAATATCCTGGAATCTTGGCTTATGATACATTCTTTTTTTTTGGAACAGCAGAAAATTTACAAAGTCAGTGAATTAAATCTTGAGATTAAACGCAATCTTGAATCCTCATATTTTGATATATGGATAGAAGGCGAGATAAGCAATTTTGCATTTCCAAACAAAAAACATATGTATTTCACATTAAAAGATGATAATTCAATGTTAAAAGTCGCCTTTTTTGAAAATAGCATAAAATCATCAGAATTATTTTCTTCAGATATTTCTGGATATTCTTTACTTAAGGATGGAATACATGTCTATGTAAATGGTTATGTAAGCATTTATGACAAAAGAAGCGAATACCAGATAATTGCAAAAAACATAATTCCGGTAAGAGAAGGGAATCTTCTTTTGGCATTCGAGCAACTGAAGAAAAAGCTTGAGAGCAAGGGCCTTTTTGATGATGCCTGTAAAAAGAAACTCCCTGTCCTGCCTGGCAGAATAGGGCTTATAACTTCAAAAAGCGGAGCCGTCATAAAAGATATAATAAAGATATTAAACAGAAGGTTCAATAACTATCATCTGGTTTTAAGAAATACACCTGTACAGGGGAAACAGGCCTGCAGGGAAATATGTTCCGCAATAGATGAGCTGGAAGAATATGGAGCAGATGTGATAATTATCGCAAGAGGCGGGGGTTCTTTTGAAGATCTTGCATGTTTTAATGATGAGGAGCTGGCCAACAGGATTTTTAGATGCACTATTCCCATAATATCAGGTGTCGGTCATCAGACAGATTTCACCATATGTGATTTTGTTGCTGACGTCAGAGCTGCAACACCGACTCATGCAGCTGAACTAGTGATTCTGGACAAACAGGAAACTCTTCAAAACATATTATCTTTAACCAGAAAGATAAATAATCTGTTAAAGAAGAGGATACTTTCCCTTAAGCGTGAAATCTTTCTAATTTCTACTAAAAGTATTTACAGGTGGCCAAGAATAATTATCAATAATTTCTGGCAGTATTATTACAGCAATAGCGAAGAGTTAAAAAATAATATTTATTCTGTTATCAGTAGTAATAAAAAAAATTATGATATTTTGAATTCAAGGTTAAATCCTTTGATTTTAAAAAGAAAAATAACAAAAGAGGCAGATAGCATAAAAAGAATATCTTTTTTATTTAACGAGAAATACAAACTGGTTTTAAGCAAAAAAAGAAATGAAGCTCAGATAATTCTTGAAAGGCTAAAAAATTCTAATCCTGTTACAATATTGGAAAAAGGATACTCTGTTACAAAACTTGTCAGTACCGGTAATCTTGTAAAAGATATCGAAATGGTAAATAAAGGTGATCTGATTGAGACAACTGTTAAAAATGGCAGATTATATTCTGAAATAATAAGTAAAAATGATTATTAAATAATTTGGAATAATTCCGGGGAAAAAATGGAAAATAAAAATTTAAGTTTTGAAGAAGCAATGCAGAGGCTTGAAGAAATAGTAAATGATCTGGAAAAAGAAGGAGTAACTCTTGAAGATGCAATGGAAAAATTTGAAGAGGGTGTAAAACTTTCAGAATTTTGTGTGAACAAGCTGAATGAAGCTGAAAAGAAAATCGAAGAACTGACCAGAACTGAAAATGGCGAATTAAAAGTTAATGATATTACAATAGAAGAATAAAAGTCTTTCTCCTTAAAGCTTTTAATCAGGTTAAAAAATAACTTCTTGTATTAATTAATTTATTAATACTTTTTCTTACAAAGTAAAAAATAATCTTGACAATAATATTTTATTGGTATATCTTTATGGTGTGATGTGGGGAAAAGTGGGGAAAATAGTCATATAAATCCCATAATTGGAACATTATAACAAGTTTTTTTAAAAACAAGTGGGAATATGTTTTTAGGAGAATATCAGAGAAATTTAGACAGCAAGCAAAGATTATTTATTCCTGCAAAATTCAGGGAAGAACTCACCAGGGGAATAGCTGTCATATCCAAGGGCTTTGACGAAAAATGCCTGTTTCTTTTCTCTGTTGAAAGCTGGGAAGAGCTAGCAAAGAAAATAACAAATAATCCTGTTACAAACATAAATATACAGAAGTTTTCAAGATGGTTTTTTAAATCAGCGCAAGAAGAAATTCTAGATGCACAGGGGCGCATAAAGATAGATAAAACCCTGGCTGACTATGCAAATATAAAAAAAGATGTTGTACTGGTCGGCGTTTCAACAAGAGCTGAAATATGGTCCAGGGAAATCTGGGAGAATTATGCTGATTCTGCTGATAAGGAATTTTCAGGAAATGAAAAGGCTTTTGAAAGCCTTGGTTTTTAAAATTGGTAAGCGATAAGCCAATTATTATAAATGAAGTTAGAGCAAATACACATACCTGTTCTTTTAAAAGAGAGTTTGTTTTATCTGAACCTAAAGCCGGGGAAGGTAGTATTTGACGGGACTCTTGGCGGTGCGGGCCATACCATAGCAATATTTAAAGCCATTGCCCCCACAGGCATAATAATAGCAGTAGATCATGACAGCCAGGCTGTCAGCACCGCCGCCAAATTATTTGAGGGGAATGAAAATGCGTGTTTTTTTAAGGGAAATTTTGCAGATGTTCTGTCCATTATAAAAAAAGCAGGCATAAAAAAGATAGATGGTTTTTTTCTTGACCTGGGTATGTCTTCAATGCAGATAGAAGAATCCAGCAAAGGTTTCAGTTATATGAGGGATGAGCCTCTTGATATGAGAATGGACAATGAGGGAGGTTTGTCAGCTTTTGAAGTAATAAATTACTATTCTGAAGAAAAGCTGAGAGATATCTTTTATAAATATGGTGAAGAAAATTACGGAGCTGCGATTGCAAGAAATATAATCAGATTCCGTAATAATAAGATAATAAGGTCAACAGGCGAGCTGAATAAAATAATCGAAAAGTCTATCCCCCCAAAAGCAAGGTATGGTTCAAGAGGACATCCTTCAAAAAGAATATTCCAGGCAGTAAGAATAGAAGTAAACAGGGAGCTTGATAATCTGACTGAAGGCATTGAAGATGGATTTAAGGCCTTAAATAAAGGGGGAAGAATGGTAATAATTTCCTATCATTCGCTTGAAGACAGAATAGTCAAGAAAAAATTTATGGCTATGCAGGGAAAATGTTCTTGTCCTCCGGGTCTGCCTGAATGTGTATGTGGTGCAAGAAAAGTTGCAGATATTTTAACTAAAAAAGCGGTTACACCGGGAAATGAAGAAATTACAAATAACCCAAGATCAAAAAGTGCCAAGCTGAGAGCTATGGAAAAAATAGAAGATTTATAAAAAGAAAAGGTTTGTAAAATGCAGAGTGCAGCTGAAAATGAATATTATGAGGAATTTAATCCTTCTCTTACTCTGATAAAAAATGATAATACTGTCAGAAAAGATAAAGAACAGTACTATCTTTATTATAATTCAGGGATTTTTCCGATACTTCTTTTTATCATCCTGTTTTTATGTGTCGGTGTGATAATAAATATTGGAATGAGAATACAGAATCTGAATTATGACAGGACCATTCTCAATTTGAATCAGGCAATCAGCGCTGAAAAAGACAGGAGCGACAGGCTGAATTTAAAGATATCCCAGCTAAAATCCCCTTCATTAATTGCTTCAGCAATTGCAATAAAAAATAATACCAGCCAGGATGCTTCTGACAGCCAGCAGGAAAATGGCATTACAGGAGAAGAAGAGCGGAATAATGGAATTGACGGGCAATCAGCAGATAAAGGAGCTGAATCCAGAAAACTTGATATATTTTACAGCCAGACGGCAAACAGTATGGATATTGTTGAAAATAATGCCGATAGTTTAAATAATAACGACTCTAAGAATGATAATATTGGCCAGATAAATCTCGGAGCTGTTGTTAATAACATAAGAGATGTTCTTCTAGTAGTGTCAGAAGGAATATTAACATTCTTTATTCCTTAAAAAGATGATAAGAAAAGACAACACAAAAGCCAACAGGAGAAGAATTTTTTTCCTGTTTTTTTTATTTATTGCAGTTTTTGGTCTTATAGTTTACAGACTTGTCAATATCCAGTATATATTTGCTGACAGATATAAGGTCGAAGCTGATTATCAGCATACCGGCGATTATATAATCAAATCCAAAAGGGGGAAAATACTCGACAGATCGGGCATAGAGCTTGCGTCAAGTCTTGTGGAAAAAACAATTACTGCAAACCCGAAATTAGTAAAAGATGAAGATTATGTGGCAGAAGTAATCGGAGAAATCCTTGGTATTGGCAAAGAGACAGTAAAAGAAAAATTTTCAGATAAAGAAAGAGGTTTTGTATATATTGCACGTAAAGTAGATACTTATACAGCAGATAAAATCAGTTCTTATGGTTTTGAAGGAATAGGGATCGAAGATGAATGCAAAAGATTCTATCCCCAGAATGCACTTGCCAGCCAGCTGATAGGATTTACAGATATTGATAATAAGGGATTGTCAGGAATAGAACTTGGGTATGAAGAACTTTTAAGAGGTGTAGATGGTAAATATAGTGCTGAAAAAGATGTATTCGGAAAGATAATAGAAGCTGATGAGGAAAATTACACAGCACCTATATCGGGTTCAGACATCGTACTTACCATTGATTCGGGTCTTCAGTTTTTTACTGAAAGCATATTAAAGGAAGCAGCGGAACAATATGAGGCACCAAGAGCGATATGTCTGGTAATGAATCCAAAAACAGGTGAGATTTATTCAATGGCTCAGTATCCTACTTTTGACCTGAATAACTATTCAGAATATTCGCAGGAGTTTTTTAATAATTTTGGAGTATCTTTTACATATGAGCCAGGTTCAACATTTAAAATTGTTAATATATCTTCTGCAATAGATGGTGGGTTTGTAGGGCCTGACCAGTTATTTCATCTTTCTCCTACCATTAAAGTAGGTGACAGGGTAATAAAAGAGACTCATCGTACTTATGGAATAGATTACACTGTAGGAGATATCATAAAAAATTCAAGCAATATAGGAGCCGTAACTGTTGCTTTGGCGATGGGAAGTGAAAATTATTATAATAATATTATTAAGTTTGGATTTGGAAACAAAACCGGTATAAATATTCCTGGAGAAGAAAAAGGTATTATAGCAGATTATAAGACCTGGCCGGCTTCAACAATCGGGGCAGTTGCAATAGGGCAGAGCATTTCTGTAACTCCTATACAGCTTTTAAGAGCGGCAAGTGTTATTGCCAATGGCGGATATCTTGTTAATCCTTATATAGTTAAAGAGATTCACCAGAATAATGGTAATATCGAAAAAATAATTCCTGATGGGGGAATACAGATAATAAGCAGCATGGCAGCGGATAGTGTAAGAGAAATGATGCTGCAGGTTGTGGAAGACGGAACAGGAAAACGTGCAGGCATAGAAGGGGTTCTTGTATGCGGAAAAACAGGGACAGCCCAGAAAGCCAATAAAAGCGGCATAGGATACAGTGAAGGAAGAGTAATAACTTCTTTTATAGGATTTGCACCCTATGAAGACCCGAAAATTGCATGTGTTGTAATAATCGATGAGCCACAGGGAAATGAAGAAGAAATATGGGGCGGGACAGTTGCAGCTCCTCTATTTTCGGAAATAGTCGAGTTTGCCCTGAAGAAAGTTAATTAGCAAAATTATTTTTGAAGTTTTCTTCTTATTTATTTTTATTTTTGATAGAACTATTATTTTAGTTAATATATAATTGCTATCTTTAAGGGGCCAGTTTTAAAAATGGATTTAAAAAAGATAATTAAAAATTTGAATTATACAGAAATTATCGGTGATACCGATAAAGAGATTTCGGGCATAACTTTTAATTCCAATAATGCTGTTCAGGATTCTCTTTTTGTGGCAATCCCGGGGTTTAAGAAAGATGGGCAGGATTATATAAAACACGCAATCGAAAAAGGGTCAGTTGCTGTTATTTCCAGCAGAAAAATTGAAAAAATCCCTGGAATAACACAGGTAATTGTAGAAGATCCAAGAATAGCGCTTGCACATGCAAGCTATATTTTTTTTGACAAACCATCCCGAAAATTAAAAATTACAGGGATAACAGGAACTAACGGAAAAACAACAACGACCTTTCTTGTTGACTCCATGTTAAAATCTGCAGGTTTTAATACATCATTTATAACTACCATAAAATCATCTATTTCAGGTAATCCGGTCAGATTTGACAGAACGACACCCGAGGCACTTGAGTTAAATGATTTCTTTAAAAACAGTATAAAAAAAGATGCTACCCATACTACAATGGAAGTTTCTTCACATGCAGTCGATCTTCACAGGATTGATTTTATGGATTTTGAAACATTTGTTTTTACAAATCTCACACAGGACCATCTTGATTATCATGAGAATATGGAAAATTACTTTAACACAAAAAAGAAATTATTTATAAGCAAATACCGGGATATTTTTAAATGCAAGAATGCCGTAATAAACATAGATGACTTTTATGGCCAGATGCTTTACAGACAGACTGATTTGGAAACAATTACTTTTTCAGTAAAGACAAAAGAGGCAGATCTTTTTGCTGAAAATATAATATGCGATACCAATGGAATAAAAATGGATATTTTATTTAAAGGAAAAAGATTTACAGATATTTCTTCCCCTCTTTCCGGCTACTTTAATGTTTATAACATACTTGCTGCCGCAGGAGCAGCAATATCGCATGGATTAGGAGATGAAAATATCAGGAAAGGTGCTGAATCAGATACTGAAATAAGAGGAAGGTTTGAAAAAATAAACGGTATCGATGATTTTACGGTAATAGTTGACTATGCCCATACTCCGGATGGCCTGGAGAATGTTTTAATGACCGCAAAATCCCTTCTTAAAAACGGAGCAAGACTGATATCTGTTTTTGGTTGTGGCGGGGACAGGGATAAAGGCAAAAGACCCAAAATGGGGAAAATAGCCGGAGATATATCAGACTATATAATTATAACTTCCGACAATCCCAGATCTGAAGAACCTCAATCAATAATCGAGATGATAGAGGAAGGTGTCAGGGAGGCCGGAAATACATGCTATTTAAAGATTTCGGATAGAAAAAAAGCCATCCTGAACGCTCTGGAAACAGCCCGGAAAGATGATATTGTAATCATTGCCGGAAAAGGACATGAAGATTATCAGGAGTTTTTGGGGAAAAGAATTCATTTCAGTGACCAGGAAATTGTAAAAGAGTGGAACAGCAGAAACAGAGGCGTGAAATAAGATTATGGAAAAAATCCTAATAAATGACTTAATTTCATGGACTGATTCCCTGCCTGTTTTTTTAAAATCAGGAGCAGTCAGTAATTTCTCAACGGATAGCAGGACCATAAAAATAAATGATTTCTTTATTCCCTTAAAAGGAGCTAATTTTGACGGTCACAAGTTTATAACAGCGGCAATCGACAAGGGGATTTCTGGTTTTGCTTTTGAAAAAAATAATGAATTTGTACCTGATGCAGTCAGAAAAGCAAAAGGAAGCAATCAGGCGATAACGGTTCTTGAATGCAGTAACACTCTTTCTTTTTTAATGGATGCAGCAAGAGGTTATATGCAGAGATATTCACCTGTTTCAATAGGAATAACAGGGAGCGTGGGAAAAACAACTACCAAGAATTTTGTTGCTGGTATTTTAAGAAATTGCGGTAAAACAGTCTATTCAGAAAAAAGTTATAATAATGAAATCGGGATTCCAAAAACCATTTTTGAGACTGAAAGTTCAACAAAATATTTTATTGCTGAAATAGGAATGAGGGCAAAAGGGCAGATAAGGGAACTTTCTTCTATCTGTAATGTAAAATTCGGTATAATAACAAGAATAGGTCCTTCACATCTCGAATTTTTTGAAAATGTTGAAGAAATTGCCAGATCAAAAATAGAGATATCAGAAGTCATCGGCAAAAATAAAGGAATGATTTTTTTAAATGCAGATGATGACTACTATCATATTTTAAAAAAATATGCATCCTGTGAGATAATGGCATGCGGAAGCAACACAAATTATAAATATAATTTTTCTAATACCTTTGTTGATGAAAATGCATGCTATGGATTTGATTTAAATCTCTTTGATAAAAAAATTACCGGTATAAAATTATCTATTCCGGGATTCCATAATATTTATAATGCAATGCTTGCTGCTGCAGTCTCTTTTGAATTAGGGATAGATAAAAAAATGATAAGAGATTCAATAGAAGAAACTTTTACTGATGATTGCAGGATGGAAATAATCAGGGAAGACGGAAAATATGTAATAAATGATTGTTATAATGCAAATCCTGTTTCATTCAAAAGCGCGATAGATACATTGAAAATTATTGCTCTGACAAAGAATGCAAGAAGTGTAGCAATAATAGGCGATATGTTTGAACTTGGCAGAGAGTCTGAAAAATATCATGAAGATATAGGGAAATATTTATTATTAAATGGTATAGATGTTTTAATTGCATTGGGCGACAAATCAAGAAAAACATACGATATTTATAAAGAAGAAAAAACTAGTTTTGGCAGATGTTATTATTTTAAAGATAAAGATACTTTAATAAAATCTGTTAAAGATATAATTGAAAAGGGAGATATTGTTTTAATAAAAGGATCCCGCGGAAATTTAATGGAAGATATTATCAAATATATTTAAATAAAAAAATGAGCTGGATATTTTTATCTGTAATCATAAGCGGTATTTTTTCTGTGCTGATAACTATTGCACTGATACGTATACAAAAGAAAAGAAACATAGGGAAAAGCATAAGGTCAGACGGTCCTCAGTCTCATTCCATAAAAGCAGGTACTCCTACTATAGGCGGCATTGCTTTTATCGTGTCTGCAACGCTGGCTTTTATAGTGGTCACGCTTTTAAAATATCACCGTCATCTTGAATTCAGTATGGAAGGCATATTTCTTTTAAGCATTTTTATTTTATGCGGAGTAATCGGTTTTATAGATGATTTTATAGGTTTTAAGAAAAAAAGGAATCTGGGCCTCCGGGGATGGGTAAAAATCGGATTACTGCTTTTGGTAAGTATATATTTTATATTGTTTTCAAAGTTCATTCTTGACTTTCCTACCACCATATCAATACCCTTTACGAATAAAGTCTTTGATATTGGTAACTGGTATTATCTTATAGTTGTGCTTATTATTATGAGCACAACCAATGCTGTCAATCTTACTGACGGACTGGACGGACTTGCTGCAGGAACATCCAGCATTGTACTTGCAGTATTTATTTTCATCGCTTTTCTGGAATGGACCGTCTACAATATGGAACCCGCTATTGATATTGCAGTCATATGTGGCGGGACAATTGCCGCCTGTATAGGATTTTTGTGGTGGAATACTTCACCTGCGGAAATATTTATGGGTGATACCGGCTCTTTTGCTCTCGGGGGTCTTATAGGCGCTGTTGCAATTCTTCTGAAACAGGAAATCCTTTTAATTCTCATAGGTGGAATATTTACCATAGAGACTCTTTCGGTAATAATTCAGGTTTTATTCTTTAAGTTATTTAAAAAAAGGGTTTTTAAAATGGCTCCCATTCATCATCATTTTGAATTGCTGGGATGGCCGGAAATAAAAGTAATAACCAGGTTCTGGCTGGTTTGCTTCTTATTTGCTGCTGCCGGTTTTTCGGTTTATTATATTAAATTTATTGACTGATGGTCAGATGAAAATCAATGATAGTTTAATTTATGACATTGAAAATAAAAATATTTTTATTTTCGGTCTGGGTAAAAGCGGATTATCAGTTCTGGAAAAGATAAGTCCCCTTTGTAAAAAAATAAAAGCTCTTGACACAAACCCCGGCTATATAAAACCTGATAATCTGTGCAGGCTGGAAAAAGAAACTGATATGGAATTATATCTGGGAGAAAGCAGTTTTTCTTCAGAAGACTTATTAAAAAATACAGATATATTTATTGTCAGCCCCGGAGTGCCATCAGATCATGGAATAATCAAATCCGCTGAAAGCAAAAAAATCCCGGTGATAAGTGAAATTGAATTTGCCTGGCAGTTTATGAATAAAAACCAGAAAAAACACACTATTGCAGTAACTGGCACAAATGGCAAAACAACGCTGACGTCTTTCCTTGGTCTGGTTTTTAATAAAGCGGGAAGAAAAGCTGTTACCTGTGGAAATATAGGCAACCCCCTGATTAATACTTTTAATTTCAAATATCAGGATTATGAAAATGGCAGTTATATTGAAGATGATGAAATCATAAGAGTCATTGAAGTATCAAGCTTTCAGCTTGAAAACACTATAAGCTTCAATCCTTTTTGTTCAATAATATTAAATATTACTGAAGACCATATTGACCGTCACAAGTCGATGGAAAATTATGCAGAAATCAAATTCAATATATCCAGATTCCAGAATGAAAAAAACTATCTTGTTTTAAATCTTGATGACAAATATACCAAAAAGGTAATTGAAAGCAGTAATTTTAAAAATATCAGGTCGAAGAAAATTTATTTTTCCCTCACCAGAGATAAAATCTCAGACTTGTTCAGTAAGGATGATACTCTTTTTTATAATATTGGAAATAAAAAGGGAAGCATAAATGTTTCAGAGAGAAAATTAATCGGTTCCCATAATACATCAAACCTGCTTGCAGGTCTTGGTGCATTAAAGATTTTTGGGATAAAGGATAATTGCATTGAAGAATCAGTTAAAGAGTTCAATCCTCTTCCTCACAGGCTGGAATTTGTCGGAGAAATAAAAGGAATAAAATGCTTTAATGATTCCAAAGCGACTAATCCTGATGCCACAATAAAAGCTCTGGAGCATTTTTCTGGCAGCATTACCTTGATTCTCGGTGGTCTTGACAAAGGTATGGATTTCTCAGGTCTGATACCCGTTTTAAAAAGAAAGGTCAGGAATATAATTTTAATAGGCAGCTGCAGATTCAGATTATCTGAGATACTTGACTCTGATAAAAAATCTTTTAATTCAATTATAATTTCTGAGAGTTTTGAAGAAGCTGTAAAAAAAGGTATCGAAATTTCTGAAAAAGGAAGTTATTTCATCCTGTCCCCTTCATGTGCAAGCATGGATATGTTCAGGGATTATAAAGACAGAGGAGAGAAATTTAAAAAATTTTTATTTGAAATAAACAAGCAGGCTTTAACCGGTAACAAAAATGTCTGAGCATGATCTTGAAAATAAAAAAATAAATTTTATTAAAATAAATATTGAATATTATTTTATTTTCATAATTACTGCCCTCCTGCTTGTTGTTGGGATGGTGATGGTATCAAGCGCTTCCATGTCTTTCGGGGAAAGTTACAAAAGCGATGCTTTTTATTTTATAAGAAGACAAATGATATGGTCAGCAATTTCCATAACAGCTCTTCTTGTATTAAATAAAATTGATTATCACAAGATAGCAAAAATATCCAATTTTTTGATTTTAATAGCAATAGGACTTCTTGCACTGGTGCTTATACCAGGGATAGGCGTTGAGATAGGAGGAGCAAGAAGATGGTTTATATTTATTTTTTCAGTTCAACCTTCAGAGCTTGCAAAAATAATTGTCATTATTTATCTCAGCGATATACTTCATAAGAAATACAGGAACATTTATCAGATAAAATCAATATTATTTCCTGCATTCATTTTTCTTCTCATAATAACTTTCCTTATATTTATGGAACCGGATTATAGTACAGCAATAATCATATGGATTGTCATATTTATTATTTTATTTATCGGAGAAGTAAGATTTAAACATATTGCAGGAATAATGATCACATGGGGTATTTTTGCCGTGGGATATCTTTTTCTTGAGAGCTACCGAAGAGAAAGGATAATCGCATTCCTAAATCAGAATTCGGAAGCAGGTAGTTCAAACTTCCAGGTAAATCAATCCCTTATAGCGCTGGGATCAGGCAATATTTTCGGACTTGGACTAGGAAACAGCATGCAGAAATATTCTTATCTCCCTGAAGCAAATACTGATTTTATTTTTTCGATAATAGGTGAAGAATTCGGTTTGATAGGGACTCTTTTTGTTGTCACGCTTTTTGTGCTTTTTGCATTTTTTGGAATAAGGATAGCAATGAAGGCAAAAGATTATCTTGGAAGGCTTATTGCTGTAGGAATAACGAGTCTTATTGTAATACAGGCTATTATGAATATTTCCGTATCTATAGGTCTGTTTCCGGTAACCGGAATAACACTTCCTTTTATAAGCCTCGGAGGTTCGTCTCTTGTGACAACAATGGCTGGTGCAGGAATTCTTTTAAATATATCTAAATATAAGATAATTTCATCATCTGAGGAAAATGAATAAAAAAATAATAATATGCGGAGGAGGGACAGCAGGACATATTTATCCTGCAATAGCCATAATCGAGCAGCTCTCAGAGCAATTCAAAAATATAGATATCAGCTATATAGGTACTGAAAAAGGAATGGAAGCCAGTCTGATACCGTCTCTTGGAATAAAATTTGTTACTATTAAATCTTCAGGCCTGGTGCAAAAATCAGGCTTGATAAAAAAAATAAAAAGTTATGTGCTTTTTATTATTAATGTTATTTCAGGACTTAGCGAATCCTTAAAAATAATTAAAAGAATCAGGCCGGATTTTATTCTGGGGATGGGGGGTTATGTCTGCGCCCCCGCATTTCTTGCAAGTATTTTATTAAGAAAAAAGTTTTACATACATGAACAGAATTATATTCCCGGAAGATTAAATCTTGTTTTTGCCCGTTATGCCAAAAAAATATTCATAAGTTTTAAGGAAACAGAAAAATACTTTAAGAAAAAAAGTAAGAAAATAGTCTTTACAGGCAATCCTGTAAGAAAAATAGTCCGTGAATTCAGTTCAAATGACAAGAATTACCAGAAATACAACCTGTCTCCAGGAGTTTTTACGGTTACAGCTTTTGGTGGCAGTCTGGGAGCTGACAGCATAAATAAGTCCTTTATAGGTTTAGCAGATATCATGAAGGATAATAAGAATATACAATTTCTTCTTATATCGGGAAGAAGATTTTACTCCGGACTTGTCGGAAGCAGGAATGGTACAGGCACTGACAGTTATAAAAATCTGGGAATCATTCCTTATGAAGACAAGATGCAGGATGTTTATAATATTTCTGATCTGATCATATCAAGATCAGGAGCGAACACTGTTGCAGAAATTGCAGTAAGCCAGATTCCCGCAATCCTTATTCCTTTCCCTGCGGCAATAAACAATCATCAATACTATAATGCAAAATTTCTGGCAGATAACAAGAAAGCTATCATACTTAAAGACTCAGAGACAAATGAGCATGTTCTTGAGAAAATATTAAAAGACATGATTTCTGATAACTTTAAGTTATATAATGAATTAAAAAATAAAAAAGGTGAAAATATTTTTTTAAACAGTCATAAAATAATTGCAGATGTTCTGATTGGAGATTTATTTGGTTAATGATCTAAAAAATTTTGGTAAAAACAAAAGCTTTTTCTTTGTAGGAATAGGCGGCGCAGGAATGAGTGCAGTTGCTATAGTCCTTAAAGGAATGGGCTTTCATATAGCTGGTTCAGATCTTAAAGAATCCGGATATACGGAGAACTTAAAGAAAAAAGGAGTGCAGGTTTTTATAGGACATAATTCAAAAAATATCACAGGATTTGATGCTCTTATTATTTCTGCAGCAATCAGAAGTGAGAATATAGAATATAAAGCTGCGCAAAGTTCAGGGGTTCCTGTCTATAGCCGTTCAGATGCGCTTGCCTGGATTTTAAATCAGAAGAAAGGTATAGCAATAGCGGGTACCCATGGTAAAACTACAACAACTTCTATGATTTCTTTTATTTTCAAGGAAGCTTGTCTTGATCCCACTATTATTATAGGGGGGGAACTGAATGAGCTTGGAACAAATGCCAGTTTTGGAGAAGGTGAATATATTATTGCTGAAGCCTGTGAGAGTGACGGTTCATTTTTAAAATATAATCCGTTTGTCAGCATGGTTACAAATATAGAAGAAGATCATCTTGATTTTTATAAAAATTATGAAGAAATCAGAAAAAGTTTTATAAGTTTTTTAAATAATACAAAAGAAAACGGATTTATCATAATAAACGGAGATGAAATAAGTGAAGATCTGCTTGAGGGACTGAAAGAAAACAAGAAGATATTCAGATTCGGACTTACAGAAAAAAATGATATTTACGCATATGATATTGTGCCTTCAAGCTCAGGGATAAGATTTAAAATAAAAGTAAATAAAAAGGCTTATGATGTAAAGCTAAAGATTCCGGGCATTCATAATGTAAAAAATTGTCTTGCCAGTCTGGCCTGCGCATACATCCTGAAACTGGATGTCAGACGGTGCATTGAAATAATTGAAAGCTTTACAGGAGTCAAGAGAAGATTCCAGATCAGAGGTTTTTTTAAAGATTCCATGATAATTGATGATTATGCCCATCACCCGACCGAGATAAAGGCAACTCTGGAAGCTGCAGAAAGTCTTCTAAAAGAAAAAATAATTACTGTTTTTCAGCCACACAGATACTCCCGGCTGATGGCTATTCTTAATAAATTTAATAATTGTTTTGAAAAAACTGATACCCTCATTATTACAGAAGTTTATGCTTCCGGTGAAAATCCTGTACCTGGTGTTTCAGGCAAACTGCTTGTAGATTATCTTTCCGAAAATGATTTCAGCAAAAAACTTGTTTATCTCCCCAAGATAAATGATATTGTTGAATATCTGAAACAGGAAATAAAAAATGATAATCTTATACTTGTTATGGGAGCAGGAGACATAACAAGAGTGTCTGACAACCTGCTGAATACTTAAAAAATTTAAAAGTGATTTAATAACCATGCCTGGTGAAGATAAAATAAAAAAAATAATAGACAATAGCGGAATAAAAAATCTGAAGATATATCATGATGCGGATATGCGCAAACTTTTTACTTTCAGGATTAATGCAATTATCCCTTTTCTTGTAATTCCGGAGAATGCCGAAGCTCTGGTCAGTCTGACAGCCTGCCTTTTAGATAATAATATTGAATATTTTATCATTGGCGGAGGGTCTAACTCATTAATAAATGACCTTAATAAAAACATTGTAATCATCAAGCTTGGAAGACTATTCGATAGCATAGATTTTAAAGAAGAGGGCAGCATTGAATGTGGAGCTGCCTATAATATGGCAAGATTTGTAACAGAATGTTATAAAGAAAGTTATAATTTTGCTTTTCTGGCAGGCATACCTGGCACTCTGGGTGGAGCAGTTGCAGGTAATTCAGGAACAAAATTCAGTTCAATTTGTGAGTTTGTAGACAGGATAGAATGTCTGAAAATCAAGTCAAATCATGTAGTCAAAGAAGAGCACAAATTAAGAAAAAATGATTTTGGTTACAGATTCCTTAATATTGAAAATCTTCTTGCAATAACAAAAATCTATCTTAAAAAAGAACGGGCTGAAAAAGAATTAGTATTCAATGAGATACTTGAAAGAATAAAATATAAAAAAGCATCACAGCCTTTAAACAAATTTACGGCCGGATGCTTTTTTAAAAATCCATTAAATTCCAATAAGACAGCTGCAGAACTTATTGATAGTCTGGACCTCAAGGGATTCCAGTACGGAGGAGCTGCTGTTTCAAAAAAACATGCCAATTTTATTGAAAACTTTAAAGATGCATCTTCTATGGATATTTATAATCTTTCCAGAATAATTGCGGGAATGGTAAAGGATAATTTTAATATAGAACTTGAAAACGAGGTGAAGATAGTTGGATTTTAAAAAAAACGAGCTTGCAAAACTTTTTAAAGATATGCCTCTGTCCGGTAAAAAAAAGGATGTAAAAGTAGGTGTCATATGCGGAGGCATTTCTTCGGAAAGAGAGATTTCCTTAAAAACAGGTAGCGGGATATATTCAGCTCTTATCGAACTTGGCTATAACACAGATTTTATTGATTTTAAGGGCGACGACATTTCTGTATTTAAAAATATTGACATTGCATTCCTGGCTCTTCATGGAAAATATGGCGAAGATGGCACAGTGCAGGGCGTTCTGGAGCTTTTTAAAATACCTTATACCGGCTCGGGGATACTCGCCAGCTCTCTTGCAATAGATAAGATATATTCAAAAAAAATATTTAAGCTTGAAGGAATAAATACTCCGGATTATATAAGCATTGATAATGGAAAAGTTATAGAAATTAAAGGGATAATAAAATCAGTTAATGATAAATTAGGCTATCCTGTTGTAGTAAAACCTGCAAGAGAAGGTTCCACTATCGGTATTACTATTGCTGAAAATGAGTCAGAAATTGAAAGTGCTATCAATTTTGCCAGGATTTATGACAGCAGAATACTTATAGAAAAATATATTAAAGGCAGACAGCTTACTACAAGCATTTTGGGAGAAAATCCTGTTGCCCTGCCTATAATTGAAGTAATACCCAAAAGCGGTTTTTATGATTTTAAATCCAAGTATACTTCAGGCCTTACTGAATATATAGTGCCTGCCAGAATAAGTAATGATTTAAGCCTGAAAATCCAGGATATTTCTCTCAAAACCCATCAAAGCCTGGGTTGCTACGGAATTTCAAGAGTTGATCTGATTCTGGACGAAAACGGAGAAATATTTGTATTGGAGATAAACACTATGCCGGGAATGACTGAAACAAGTCTTGTCCCCAAAGCGGCTGCAGCAGCAGGAATAGACTTTAAAAAGCTTGTAGAAATAATATTAAATCTTTCTGCATTAAAGCAATAATAAAATGGCTGCCAGAATTGTCAGGGATAAAAGAATTGTTTCCAGAAAGCGAAAATCAGCTTTTAAAAAGTTCTCAATATTTTTATGGGTATTGTTTGGAATAGCAGTTTTTACCGGAACAATTCTGGGATTAAATTATTTCTATAATAGTGATTATTTTAAGATCAAAAACATAGAAGTAATTAATAATGATTACTATAATAAGGAGGAACTAGAAATTTATCTGGGGGCTCTTAAAGGTAAAAATATCTTTGAGGTCGACAAGAAGCAAAATGAATTGTCCATTGAGTCAAACTATAGCAGAATAAAAAAAGCAGAGCTTAAAAAGATATTTCCTGATAAGCTGGAAATAATTATCATGGAAAGATTGCCTTATCTAAGAATAAGCTATAAAGAAAAAATCTTTTTAATAGATGATGAAGGTGTATTTTTAGAAGAAATAAATTCAGGTTCAGAGGGCTATAGTGATTTAATCCTGGTTAAGGAAGCAGTAAATTATTTACCTGAGATAGGAAATAAAATTGCCAGGAAAAATGTATTAAGCATTGGACAGATCTATAATACCATGAATGAGGATATCCGCTTGCATATCAAGTATGCCGGGGTAAGCGATGATTCTTTTGGTGACATTTTTTTTAATACCGGTAATAATATGAATATATTATATGGAAATACTTCAGAATTAACGAAAAAAAATTTAATATTAGAAAAGATATTAAAAGAAATTGAAAATGAAGGTATTTCTTATAGTATAATAGATGTCAGAATTACTGATAGTCCGATAATAAGATAGAATCTATTTTAATGGAGGGTTGATTGCCTGGAAAAGACGAATTGATTGCAGCAATAGATATTGGAACGACAAAAGTAAGCACACTCATCGGCAGGCTTAAAAAAAATAATGTTGTTGAAATAAAAGGATATGGATTATCAAAAAGCAGAGGCATAAAAAAAGGTCTGGTCATTGATATAAACGAAGTAACAAAATCAATACTTGATTCAGTAGAGCTTGCTGAAAAATCATCAAATTTGTTTATTGACAACGCCTACATCGGAGTTACCGGCAAGCATATTGCTTTCGAAAACAATTATAATGAACTGACAATAGCTTCTCCTAACAAAATAGTAAGGAAAATTGATGTAGACAGGCTTATATCTCTCACAAACAGGATAAACCTTCCTTCCCAGTATGAAGTAATACATACGATAATAAAGCAATTTGTTGCTGATGGAGAAAAAGGCATAGAAGACCCCATAGGGCTTGCGACTGAAAGACTGGGGGTTGAGCTGCTTATAATTTTTGGTTCATCTTCCATTATGAGAAATATAATCAATTGTGTTAAATCTGCAAATCTGGAAATAGAGGACATAATCATAGAAGCCCTTGCATCTTCTGAAGCTGTTCTTTCTAATGAGGAAAAAGATAGCGGTGTGATTCTTCTGGATATAGGAGGAGGAACAACAGATGTTGCAGTTTACAAGAATAAGAAAATGGTATTTACATATTGTCTGCCTGTAGGCGGAGACCTTATTACAAATGATATTTCAATCGGGCTGAATATTCCTTTCGCAAAAGCAGAAGAAATAAAAAAAAGGTTTGCAAACGTAGATTACAATTTTCCGGATTTATTGAATAAAGCAAGTATCAGTGAGATGAATATAAACACAAATAAGACTACTTTAAGCATACAGCTTTACAATATTGTAAGTTCCAGGATTAAAGAGATGATGCAGATAATCAAAGATAAAATAGATGAATATGGCATTTTAAATTCTATACCCTGCGGGCTTGTTATAACAGGAGGGTCTTCACAGACCAAAGGTATTCTGAAAATGTCCAGTGCGGTTTTCAATATGCCATCCAGGATAGGTATCTGTATTGATGTGGAAGGACCATCTGAGGTTGTAAATAATCCGATTTTCTCCACAGGTGTGGGAATTTTGAAATATGCTTTTCAGGTTGATAATTTTGAAGACATAGATAATATTAATAATAAATCAAGAAATAATTTAAGTTTTGGTGAAAGGTTCAGGATGTTTGTAAATAAAATTTTAAAAGGTGAAAAATAGGGGGTTTAATGTGGGTTTGGAATTTGACAAGAATTATTATGCGGTTATAAAAGTAATCGGAGTTGGTGGCGGTGGCAGCAATGCTGTCAACAGAATGATGGAAGATAATCTTAATGGCTGCGAGTTTATAGCTATAAATACTGATGCCCAGGCGTTGATGATGTCAAATGCTGACAGGAAAGTATTGATAGGGGAAACTGGCCTTGGAGCAGGTTCAAACCCTGAATCCGGCAAATCATCTGCTGAGAAATCCGGAGATGCGATCAGGGAAGTATTAAAAGGTGCGGACATGGTATTTATTACCTGCGGAGAAGGAGGCGGAACAGGAACAGGAGCAGCTCCTGTTATTGCTGACATTGCAAAAGAAGAAGGGTGTCTAACTGTTGCCGTGGTGACCAGGCCTTTTACTTTTGAAGGAGTAAAAAGAGGTCTGCAGGCTGAGGAAGGGATAGATAATTTAAAAGGAAAAGTAGATTGCCTGATTGTTATACCGAATGACAAACTTCTTGAGATAGCAGATGAAAATACTACTTTGCTTAATGCGTTTAAATTAGCAGATAATGTACTTAAAGCCGGAGTAAGAGGAGTAACTGATCTTATTACACTTCCCGGCCTTATAAATCTTGATTTTGCTGATGTCAAATCAATAATAAAAGATTCAGGCAATGCTCTTCTCGGGGATGGTATTTCTTCAGGAGAGAACAGGGCAATAAAAGCAGCACAGCAGGCTATAAACAGTCCTTTGATAGAATCTTCGATAGATGGCGCAAAAGGAATTCTTTTAAATGTGTCAGGCGGGCCTGATCTGAAATTATTTGAAGTAAATGAAGCAGCAGAGATAATCAGAAACTCATCCAGCCAGGAAGCAAATATTATTTTCGGTGCTGTAGTCGACGAAAATATGAAAGACAAAATAAAAGTTACAATAATTGCAACTGGCTTTAAAGATAAAAATTTTGAATCCAGGCAAAAACAGGAAAAGCAGAATGAGGCAGTAAAGGAAGAGTCTTTTCCTGAAAACAAACAGGAAGATAAAAAGAGCACTGAAAGAGAAAGTATCTTCCCGGAATTAAAGGAATCGACAAAAGGAATTAAATTCGGAGAAGAGGAAGATATCCTGGATATCCCTACGTTTCTTAGAAAAGATAAAAATCCGTTTTAATTTGATTTTTAATGGAAATAAATGAAGTTTATAAAAATAAGACATTATATTTTTCACCAATCGGGCTTCAGGAAAAATATGGACTAAATCTTATATTTACAACTGCAACCAAAGGACAAATCAAAGAAAAGTCAGATGACTTTAATCTTTCTTTTAACGATGAATATAAACCATCAGAAGTCACTAAAAATAGAAAACTGCTACTTCATTCAAATGAAATAAAAACAGAAAATCCTATTATTTTTTTAAGACAGAGACATGGCAGCAAAATAATAATCATTGATGAAAACTTTATGTTTAAATTTAAAGAACTCTATCTGGAACTAGACATGATATCATGTGCAAAAAATGATATCCGGAAATTTATTAAAATAAAAGAATCCCTCCCTGAGGGAGACGGGCTGATAACAGCATTGCCGGATATACCGATAATGGTCCTGGGAGCAGATTGTAATATTATTCTGATATGCGACATTAAACAAAGGATCATTGCAGCAGTACATGCAGGATGGCGCGGAGTGCTAGACAATATTCTAAGTTACTGTCTCAATATGCTGATTGACAAATTTGGCAGCAGGCAAAAAGATTTAATGATTTTCTTCGGACCATCCATAAGAAAATGCTGTTTTGAAATTGGAAGTGAGATTTATAAGGATTTTAAGACAGAATTCGAAGAAACCTTCGATGAATATGGTGAAATATGTAATGACGGTAAATATTTTATAGATCTGATAGGCATACTTAAATATCAGGCTTTCAAAACGGGTATTTTTGATAAAAATATCAGTGTCGTCGGAGACTGCACATGCTGCTCCGATAATAGTTTGTTTTTTTCTTACAGGAAAGATAAAAAAGCAGGAAGACAGGCTGCCCTGGCATATATAAGCCAGAAGTTCCAATACAGCAATTAAATCATAGTTTTATCAGCAAAATGGATGAAATAAATAAAATAAAAGAAAATTTAAAAAAGATAAGATTTAATATCAAAGATACCTGCAGCAGGACAGGCAGAGATGTCGGAAGCGTCAGGCTTCTTATTGCATCCAAATATGCAGATGTAGAACAGATAAAAAATTTGTACATGCTTGGATTAAGGGAATTCGGAGAGAACAGAGCGGAAGATATGGCAAAAAAGTCGGAGGCAATAGAAAAAGATGCAGTCTGGCATTTCATAGGACATCTTCAGTCAAATAAAATTAAAAGAGTGGTACCTGTTGCAGAATGTATACACTCGGTAGACAGTATTAACACAATTTCTGCCATCGATTCCTATTGTAAAAAAATTAACAAGATACAGAAAATATTAATAGAGGTAAATCTTTCAGGCGAAGATACCAAATATGGTTTAATGGCAAATGATGTTAACAATTTTTTCAAAGATGCGCTAAAATATAATAATATTGAAATAAATGGTCTTATGACAATGGCACCTTTTACAGAAGATACTGAAGCCATTAGAAAAGTTTTTAAAAATTTAAGATTGATAAAAGAAGATCTGGAATCAGACAACAGAAATCTAAAGCTCAAAGAACTTTCAATGGGTATGAGCAATGATTATGTAACAGCAATAGAGGAAGGTTCTACAATAATAAGAATAGGCTCTGCAGTTTTTAGATAAAATAAATAGTTTAAGGAGATTTTATGCCAGGTTTTTTCAGAAAAACATTGTCTTTCTTGGGTTTTATTGATGAGGATTATGAAGAGCCTGCACCTAAAAAAAGTCCTGCCGGCAACAGAAGGGAGTATAGCTCCAGAAATAATAATTCATCAGTAAAAAACGTTTTGGAAGTTTATCGAAACGATGACAGAAATATTGATGAAAGTAAAAAGACCGGCAGCGGCTGGTTCAGATCTTCAAGAAAAGTCACTAATCTTGAGGAAGTCAAGATGGAAAAAAAGACCAAAGTTTTTGTAATCGAACCAAACGGATATGAAGATTCCCAGATAATCGGTGACAAATTCAAATCTGATATTCCTGTAATAGTGAATCTTCAAAATGAAAACCCTGAAACATCCAAGAGAATTATAGATTTTTGCAGCGGCCTTACCTATGCTTTAAACGGAAGCATAGAAAAAGTAGCTGAAAAAGTTTTTCTGATTACCCCTTATAATGTAGAGGTAACTTCAGAGGAAAAAGAGATGCTAAAAGAAAAAGGTTTTTATGAAGAAATATAAGCTTGGAATTATTGGAATGGGCAATATGGCTTCTGCAATTGTCAGGGGCGTTGCTGACTCTTTTTTTTTAAACACTAAAGATATCTGCTTTTATGATACCGATAATGAAAAAGTGCAAAAATCATCATTATCTTTAAAAATGGATTCCTGCAGCGATATCAGAGAAGTTTTTCTGTCATCAGAATTTGTGCTTCTTGCATTTAAACCCCAAAACCTTAAAGAAAGCTCTTCAATGATTGCCAGCTATTTTAATACTGATAGTAATATACTATTAAGCATACTGGCTGGAATTCCCATAAAATATTTTGAGGAATTGATTTCAGAAAAAGCAAAGATCATAAGAATAATGCCTAATGCACCTGTCTTAATCAATAAAGGAGTGTCTGCAATTTCATTTAATTCAAATATTTCTTCTTCTCAGAAAGATTTTGCAATAAAAATGTTTGGATGTATAGGGAAGACAGTTGTAATTGATGAAAAATATCAAAATCTTGTGATTGCTTTAAGCGGGAGCAGCCCTGCATATTTTTATCTTATTTGCAAGTATATGGTGGATTTTGGCATAAAAAAAGGAATAGACAAAAAACTTGCAAAAAAACTGGTCACCGGAAGCATGATAGGCAGCGGAGAGATGCTTGAAAATATTGGTGATGATTTTAATGAAATGATAGTAAAAGTTGCTTCAAAAGGAGGGACTACGGAAAAAGCTCTTGAAAGTTTTAAAAAAAATGATCTTAAAGAAATAATTAATGATGCCATGGAAAGTGCGTTGAAAAGAGCATATGAAATGGAAGATTCATTATAAAATTTAATTTTAACAGGAGGAATCATGAATTTAAATTCGGAATATATACAGAAAAAAGAATTCCATACAGTTTTTAAAGGATACAGCATGGAAGAAGTAGATAAATTTCTGGATATACTTGCTGTTGAATTCGATAGATTGATAAAGAAAAATAAAGAATTGCAGGATAATCTTGATAAAATGAGATTTGAAAATCCCTCCCAGGGTGAAGATGTATCAAGGCTTGTCTCTGATGTTCTGGTTTCGGCTCATAAAGTAGCTGATGAAATCAAGAGAAAGGCTGAAATAGAAGCAAAGGAAATGATTGAAGAGAAAAAAGGCACTGAAGAATTGGAAATAAACAGCCTGATTGAAAGAAAAAGAACAATTGATGAACAGCTGCAGCTAACCCAGGGTATTTATAAAGATTTTCTTACAGATATAAAATCTTCTTTAAATGAAATTTCTTTAAAAGTAGAAGATATTGAAAAAAAATTCAAACAAAAACCAATTGCAAAAACAGCTGATGAAGATGTTTATCCTTCTTTAAAGAAAGATGATTTAAAGACTGAGGCAATGCAGGCTGAAGATGCTGATAAATATGACAGGAAAGATGATTCTTACATAAGTAATGAAGCTGATATTCCGCAATCTGAAAGCCAGGACAGAGTAATTGAATTTGAGGAAGATAAAAAAATAAGAGATTTTATTGAAAGCGGGAATATAGAAGAAGAACAAAATGTTCCTGACAGGGATTTTGATCAGTTGCACGATTCAAGGACAGAAAAAAAGATCTTTGATGAATTTGAAGAAGAAAAAATACATAAAGATAAAAGAAAAAATGATATTGGAAACCCCGATATAATTGATGAATTTTTTGGGGACAATGAAGAAAGAAAATATTAGGATATTAGTAAAACCCGGCTCATCAAAAACGGAAATTATAGGTATGCATGATGGAATGGTTAAAGTGAGAGTTTCTTCTCAGCCGGAAAAAGGAAAAGCAAACAAGGAACTTATAGATTTTATATCTGTAAAATTACGGATACCTAAAAAAGAAATTAAAATAGTTTCCGGAGAATTTTCAAATATAAAAAGCCTTGAAATAAAAGGATTCTGCCAGGATTCCTTTATAAAACTTATCTCAGAAAATCAGTAAAGCATCTATTCACATGAAAATATACTAAATAAGCCTATAATAACCGTATATTATTTATAATATAGTCTGTAAATTTATTTGATAAATAATATAACTCATTATAACAAATAAAAACTAATCAATACTAATATTATATAATAATAATATATAA
>DBPS01000043.1 GCA_002304935.1 Candidatus Humimicrobium oleiphilum
TTTCGATTATTTCAAGACTTTTTGCCAAAGCCCTGATTACATTGGTCGGAAGCGTGGATGGGTAAGGATGCCAGTCATTCCATTTGTCATAATATTCAACCCAGACTCTTAAATCAGGGTACCAGCTTCTTGAAGGAGGAAGGCTATCCAGGTTTTTTATAAGCTCATCATTTATAGTAAGCATTCCAAGACCGGGAGGACATGAAAAACCTTTTTGTGATGCAGAGGCAATACCATCTATCTGCCATTCATCCATTCGGATTTCTTCCATTCCAGAGCTTGCTATTGCATCAACAAAAACAAGGCAGCCATATTTTTTTGCTATTGCTGCAACTTCCTTTATGGGATTTAAAATGCCCACACTTGTTTCAACATGAACCATCCACAAAAGATCGTATTTTTTTGATTTCAGTTGTTCTTCTATCTGGGAAAGATCATAAGACTGCCCTTTTTCATAAGAAATTTTATCTGTATGCGAGCTATACCTACTGGCTATTGCATTTAATCTGTCTCCAAAAGAACCATTGGATATTACAAGACAGTTTCTCAAATTGCAGAAAGTTGCTCCTATTGCTTCAAGTCCGGTTGTTCCGGAGCCAGGCATCAGAAAAGACCATGCTTTTTCTGAACCAAGTATTCTTGAAAGCCTTGAAACAGTTTCAAGATAAAGATCCCTGAATTCCTTTCCGTAATGAGCAACCGTCTGTCCGTTGAAAGCTTCGATAATCTCATCCGGGGATTCCACTGGTCCCGGTATCATCAGCAGATATTTCATTTTTCCTCCCATAAATTAAAAAACTAGAATTCTATGATTAAATTCATTTATCGGTTTTCTTGCTGTTTCCAATTGCTTTATTATTTTTAAAGATGATTATTGTTTTTTTTATATTGAATCTCGAAACTTTTAGACATATTTCTTTTATTTTTTAACACCATATTTTTACTAAATATTCTGTCATGCTTGAACAGTTTTCAAAATTGATTACTTTGTTGAAAATTTCTCTTGCTTTTTTCCTGTCATCCATATAAATAATTTAATAAATTATGATATTAGTTTTTGTATTTTTGGATATTAGTTTTATTGTTTACTTTTTAGCAAATATAAAATAGAATTTTAAACAATATAAAGTTTCATATTATGAAATTTAAGTTCACATAATGAATATAATAAACTTTTTTGGTTTTTTTGTCCAGTTTTAAAAGCAAATTATAAAAATTATTTAATAAAAATTTAAGGAGCAGAAATGATAATCGGGAACAGGCAAAATACCGATTCTTTTCTTTTCAGATATATTGATGAAAGATTAAAGAAGGTGCTTGAATTCGCAGAAAAAACAGATTTTAAAGTGCTGGAAGATAATATTTATGAGATAAATGGCAAAAATCTTTTTTATATTATTACATCTTACAGGACTTCTGAAAATATAGCTGACAAATATGCGGAACTACATAAAAAATATATCGATGTGCAGATACTGCTATATGGTGAGGAAAAGTTCGGCTATTCAGATATTTCTTCAATCAAGAAGGTCTATAAAGAGTATGATGAAAATAAGGATATCGAACTTTATTCTAATGTCGAAAATGAAGATTTCTTTCTTTTAAAACCCAGTATGTTTGCAGCTTTTTTCCCTGAGGATATACACAGACCCGGTTTAAGCGCAGGTACTCCAAGAAGTATAAGAAAAGTAATATTCAAGTTAGCTGTATAGTTTTTAATAGTTTTACAAGAATAACAGGATGATTTTTATTTTAATATTAAACAATATCAGTTTGTATTATCAAATCCCCTCATTCATACAACAGTTAAACCTGCCTGCAATAAATTAATCAGGACAAATCAGGCTATGTGACCCATTTTTTTGGATATAAGCCTGCTGTTTTCCAGAATCAGATCTTTGTATTTTTTTAGTTGTTTATCCAGATTTTCAATATTAAAAATAAAAGTTACGCTTATTGAAGCAAAGACTTTGTCAGAATTATCAAGTATCGGAGCTGCAATGCAGCCCACATTTTCCTGATGCTCTTCCCTGTCCAGGGCATACCCTTGTTTTTTTATCAATTCAAGTTCAGAAATAAATTGTTCTTTGTTTATGATTGTGTGCTCAGTAAATTTATTAAAATCTACTGAATCCAGGATTTTTTCCTGAAAATCTTTAGTTTGAAAAGCAAGGATGACTTTACCTACCCCGGTGCAGTGCCAGGGCGTGGTTTTACCTATTTGTGAATGTAGCCTGATGGGATTCAGGCTCTCTCTTTTATCAACATACACAACCTCATCTCCTACAAGCTGGGCAAGATGGATGGTCTCTTTTGTAACTGAATTGATTTTGTCAATGTAAGGGGCTGCAATCTCTATGATCTTAAAGTCCTGTATTATATGATTTGCAACTTCTACAAATTTAATTCCAAGCTTGTACTTTTTGGTTTCAATATTCTTATCTATATAGCCATGTCTTCCGAGCTGGGCGAGTATTCTGTATGTAGTGCTTTTATTTATATCAAGAGCTTCAGATAATTCTTTGAGGCTCATTTCAGAATTGACTTTTAAAAAGTCTATGATGCTGAATATTTTGTTAAGTAATTTCATCTGATTATTAATCTTATAAAAATCCTATATATAACAAGAAAGTAAACTTAAATTATAGTATTTCACATTATAAAACTTAATTTTAGATTATGCAACTAAATGTTCTGGTATTTATTCTGTCTTTTTATTAAAATACTAAAAAATATTTTAATAAATCAAAAAACTAAAATAAATATTAATTTTTTAAAATGATTTAATTCATAAAAATCCAAATAATGTTCCCCTGTTATTCATATCGGATATTAAAATTTAAATATTTATTTTAAAATAGTGGCAATAATGGAGATCAATAACGTTCCTTATAAAATTGCATATAAAGATATAAGAAATCCCAGGCTTGAGTTTAAAGCCGGAAATCTTACCCTCCATCTTCCATATGGATATAAAGACGAACAGAAGCTTTTGGAAAAATATGAGAATTGGATATTAAAGAAATATCTCTTTATAAAAGAATGCAGGGAGCTTGCAGATCAGAAAATCCTGAATAATCTTTCAGATAATGAATTTAAAGATATTGCATCAGACCTGATAAAAAAACACGATTTAAATAATAAAATCAATGGACTTTCCTTCAGGAACTTCAAAAGCAAGTGGGCAAGCATAAATTCAAAGAACCAGATAACCTTAAATAAAAAAATGGCATTCCTGCCAGAGCACCTTATTGAATATATAGTTTTTCATGAAATCATGCACACAATCGAAAAAAGGCATGGGGCAGTTTTTAAGGAGCTTATAAAGAAAAGGTATAAGGATCATAAAAAATATGAAAAAGATCTTTATGCATACTGGCTTCTGATATCTGATAGGGGCAGGTCTTAAACGAATCCCTGCAATTTTTTTAAAATCTTTTACTTATAAAGCTTTCTCATTCAAAAACATTGGGGGCAGCACTATTTTGCCAGGAGTTTTTAATGTTCCAGATGACAGTCTATATGAATTCATTGAAAAATAAGAAAATATTTTATAGAATTAGTTACTTATACTTTTATGCGTTATTGTTTTTAAAATGATTTTTTATGAATAGAATAATCACAGGAGAGTGTTAAAAATGGAATTTGCAGAAAGACTGAACAGGCTTGGCAAAGAAAATGCTTTTACCGTTCTGGGAAAAGTTATAAAACTCAGAGAGCAGGGGAAAAATATTATAAGTTTCTGTATTGGTGAACCTGATTTTAATACACCGGAAAACATAAAAAATGCCGCTATAAAAGCAATAAATGATAACATGACTCACTATAATCCTTCAGGCGGTCTTCCGGAATTTAAAAGAACCATAGCAAATTATATTTCAAAAACGAGAGGTATAAATGTAGGTGAGGAAAACGTATGCGTGGCATCAGGTGGAAAGCCCATCATTTATTATACCATACATGCCCTGGTCAATCCGGGGGACGAGGCTATTTATCCTAATCCGGGATATCCCATATATGAATCTATAATAAATTTCGTTGGCGGAAAAGCCGTGCCTCTTCCTCTTCTTGAATCCAGGGGATTTAGTTTTAATGTTAAAACTCTTGAGAATATTGTCACTGACAAAACAAAATTAATCATTATAAATTCTCCTCAGAATCCGACAGGTGGATTACTTTCAAAAGAAGACCTGAAAGCGATTGCAAAAATAGCAACCGAACGTAATATATATATTCTTTCTGATGAGATTTATTCAAGAATTTTATATGAAGGAGAGTTTAATAGTATTTCTTCGCAGCCAGATATGCAGGACAAGACAATAATAGTTGACGGATTTTCAAAAACTTATGCTATGACTGGCTGGAGAATGGGTTTTGGTATTGCAAATAAAGAATTAACGCAGCAAATTACAAACCTTGAAAATAATTGCGAGTCTTGCACTGTTACATTCAACCAGTATGCCGGGATAGAAGCACTGACCGGTCCTCAGGATGAAGTAGATGGCATGGTTAAGGAGTTCAGGGAAAGAAGAGATTTAATCGTCAATCTTCTAAACGATATAAAGGGATTCAGCTGTCTTAAACCTAAAGGAGCTTTTTATGTTTTCCCAAACGTAACACAGGCTTGTAAAAATCTTGGTTTCAAAGATGCAGAGCAGCTTCAGGAATATCTTCTTTATAAAGGAGACGTTGCTGTCCTTGCAAGAACATCGTTTGGCTTGAAAAATAAAGACGAGAATGAAGAATATATCCGGCTTTCATATGCGACATCCAAAGAAAATATCATAGAAGGCCTGGCAAGAATAAAAAGAGCTGTCGAAAATAAATAAAAAATATAATTTACGGGTGAATGGAAAAATTATCGAAATCAAGATTACTTTATCTTGCTTTAGTAGTTTTGATTGCAGTCACTCTTATATTAGCTGTTTATTTTGGCATTAATTTTATTATTGTAAGCATAATTGCCCTTACGTTAATTATTATTTCAGCAATAATCTTTGGAATAAGAGCTTCAGTTCCTGCATTAATAGTAAGCACTGCCTGCTCAGTATATTATTTTTATCAGTTTACCGATTGTCTTGAACTATCGGGAAAAGTAATAATTCTTTTAAATTATTTTATTATTGCTATTACGTTCGGGATAGCCAGGGATTTTTTTTATAGACAGAAAAAGAATATCCTGGATTATAAAAACAAAATAGCAATTGATTCTGAGTCGAAATCTACTCAAAAAGAACTTCTTGAAAGCATTCTTGCTAACATTCCTTCCGTTGTTTATGTAAGAGATGCTGACCTTAAATTTATTATGGTCAATAAAGCTTTTGAGAAATTAGTTCAAAAAAGTTCTGATTTTTTTATTGGTAAAACTGATTATGATATTTTTCCAGAAAAAACAGCAAAAAATATGGTCAGGGATGACATTGAGGTTATGGAAAATGATAAGCCGAAGCTTGGAATCGAAGAAAATATTTTTCTGTCAGACGGTAAAAACATATGGGCTATTACAAATAAAATGCCGCTTCATGATAAAAACGGAAAAGTTAAAGGGATAATGGGTATCTCGTATGATATCAGCAATATAAAAAAAGTAGAGTTACAGCTTAGAACAATCCTTGATAATTTCCCATATAAAGCCTGGTTGAAAGATATAAACGGAAAATATCTAGCAGTAAATGATTTTCTTGCAAAATCCGCCAATAAGATTAAATCAGAAATGATTGGCAAAACTGACATAGAGATTTATCCTGAGGAGCTTGCTAAAAAATACATGAGTGATGACCGTAATATAATGGAAACCAGACAATCCAGATATTTCCAGGAAATATCTCTGACTAATGGCAAACCTGCGTTACATGAAACCTATAAGACTCCCGTGATAAATGAGTCAGGAGAGGTAATAGGCACGACAGGCTATACAAAAGATATAAGCAAGATGCAGGAAGAATTAAAAGAATTATCCAGATTAAATAATCTTTTTAGCGCAGTTATTGATAATATCCCAATAATGCTTTTTGTCAAAGATGCAGAAACACTGAGGTTCAAACTTATAAACAAAGCTGCTGAAAAACTGATAGGATTGAATAAAAACAACATTATAGGCAAAAATGATTATGATTTATTTCCAAAAGAACAGGCAGACTTTTTTGTAACAAAGGACAGGGAAGCTCTAAATAATAAAAAACAGCTGCTGATTGAGGAAGAAAATCTTACATCCAGCAAAAATTCTGCAATAATCAGAACAAAAAAAGTACCTATTCTTGATGAGGATGGAAATCCGATTTGCATAATAGGCATTTCCGAAGATATAACAAAACAAAGACAAATGGAAAAAACCATCAAGGAACTAGCATACTATGATGAGATTACCAAGCTCCCAAACAGACATTTATTTAAAGACAGATTTGATATTGCTTCTGAATATTCAAAAAGAAATAAAAAGAAAATGATGATATCAATGCTTGATTTCGACAAATTCAAGTTAATAAATGACAAATATGGCCATGATGTCGGAGACAGGCTCCTCAGGGGTTTTGCAGACAGAGTAAAAAAAATAATGAGAAAAACCGATACCTTCGCAAGATTCGGGGGAGATGAATTTATTTTTATTATCAGTGGCTTTGTCAAAAATGATGATATGAAAAAATTTGCAGATAAGATATTGGGTTCTTTCGAGAATTCTTTTGTAGTTGATGATTTGGAACTAAATATAAAAGGGAGTATGGGCATTTCAATATTCCCTGATGACGGTTTTAAACAGGATACTCTTTTAAAATATGCTGATGCTGCCATGTATGAAGCCAAGAAAAAAGGTGGAAATACATATGTATTTCATAACAATGGCAATAATAAACATAAAGAAAGCAGTTCATTTGGCTAGCTCTTTAAAAACCAGAAATCTTTATCTGGTGCTTTATAATTAAAATCAATTTTAAATTAAAAAAATCATACGTCCCTTTGGAAGGGAGCCAAATTATACGTCCCCATGAAGGAGTTTGGGGCTTACGGCTACTCCCCATATGCCGGGACCTGTATGGGCACCCATCACAGTGGTGATTTTGTTGATTATTATATCGGCAACTGCTATTTCACTGTTTTGCCTTATAAGCTTTTCAAGTTCTCTTACGGGTGTAAGGTCTTCACCATAAAATATGCTGATAAAACTCTCCCTGTTCTGCCTCGCAACAGCAATAGTTTGTTTGTATATCTCAAATATCGCTTTTTCCTTATTTCTGACAAATTTCCTTAGCTTTACTGTTCCTTCTTTACCGATATAAAGGATCGGTACAAATTTAATAGCCTTACTGATAAATTTACTTAAGAATACTCCCCTTCCGCCCTTCATAACATATTCAAAACTTTCAAGAACTGCTATGAATTTATTTCTGATAATAAGTTCTTCTATAAGTTTCTCAATTTCGACTTCATTATAATTCTGTCTGATTGCCATTGCTGCCTGAAGAACAGTAAAACCAAGACACATGGTTGATGTCTTTGAGTCAAATATTTTTATTTTTTCTTCAGGAAAAGAATTTTTTGCTACATTTGCTGCATTGTTTGAAGCAGAAAGTTTTGAACTAAGAGTTATACAATAAATCTTGTCGGCTTTTTCTTCCTCAAATAGTCTTTTAAAAACAGAAATAAAATCTCCTACCGATGGCGATGCAGTGTGTACTTTTTTTCCTTCTTCCAGAGCTTCATAGACCTCTTCCGGCTTTATCTCTATTAGATCTTTCAGCATTTTTCCGTCAAACCCTACATATAAAGGGACTGCCTCTATCGAATATTTTTTAACAAGTTCCTCCGGGATATCAGAAGAGCTATCGGTGACTATTCTTATATTTGGCACTTTTTAAGCCTTTCTTATTAATCTTTTAATATTTAATAATTAATAATCAGGTTTGCAACATTAAAGAATATGTAATTTATTTCTATGTTTCTGCTTAAAGAATAAAGAGTTTCTATCATTTTAGCAAAAAAATGAACGTGATTGCCATATAAAAAAGAATAATTACCAGATAATTATTATAATGTGATATATAATTTTATAGATATTCAGCCAGCAATAGATTATCTGGCTCTGTTGTTATGACCTGTAATGAGAGCTGGCTTTGACAAAATCATGAGTAAGGTCAGTCGTCCATACAAAACTGCTTTGTTTGCCGGTATGCATATTTATTTTTATTCTTATATGTTTTTCTTTCATGGTAGGTAATGCCGGTTCAATATTTTCAGATACTTCCATGCCGTTCTTAAAAATAAGAAAATCATTAAGGAATATCTCAACATCGTTTATATTAAATTCTACATCTGTAGAACCAATGGCAGAAGCAATCCTTCCCCAGTTAATTGTCTCTCCGAAAATAGAAGCTTTTACCAGTATTGAATTTGCGATTTTCATTCCAATTTTTTTTGCTTCTGCTTTATCACGGCTGCTTCTGACTTCAATCTCTACAAATTTTGAGGCTCCTTCACCATCAAGTATTACTTTTTTGGCCATTTCTTCAAGAACAAAGAAAAGTGTGTGTTTGAAAATATCAAATAATTCTCTGTTATCCTTTGTTATTTCTATGCCGCTTTCACCATTACTCTGGATAAAAACCATATCATTTGTACTCTGGCAGCCATCTATGGAAATAGAATTAAAGCTGTGATCAGCACCTTCACGCAGAAGATCATCAAGAAGCCCCTGGTGGATTTTTACATTTGTGGCAATAAAACACAGAATGGTACCCATGTTAGGGGCAACCATTATAGAGCCTTTGCCGATAGCACCGATTATTATATCTTTTTTCTGATTAAAAAATTTCTTCGTATTTATTTTTACAGCTAATTCTTTCGGGTTTTTATCGATAGTAAGTATTGATCTGGCAGCCCGGTGACCATCACTGGAGCTAATCATTTTTGATAATTCCTTTATGCCATCAAGTATTTTTTCAAGAGGAAGTTGTTTTCCTATGAGTCCGGTTGAAGCAATAGCTACATTTTCAGTTTTTATTTTCATGTATCTGGCAGTATCGTCGACAATTTTTTCAGCATTAATAATCCCCTGTTCGCCTGTGCAGGCATTTGCTATTCCGGTGTTTATAACTATTGCCTTTATATTTCTTGATTTTGAAAGCTGTTCCTTGTTTTTAATGACCGGAGCAGCAGCAAATTTATTTGTTGTAAATACAGCTGATGTAACTGTATCAAGCGGTGTATATATCATACTGAGATCATCTTTTTTTGACTTTCTCACTCCGCTGTGAACTGCCTGTGCAAAAAACTCAGGAACATTTGTGATAGTCCCGTTTTCAATCATTGAAAAGTATTTCTCGTATTCTTTTTTTTCTTTTTCTTTATGCATATATATTCCCCAGACTTAAAGCAAATTCATAATCTTCTTTTGAAACCAGCCTTATTTCCCTTACAGCATCTGCTATTCTTACATTTACAGGTTTCTGATTCACAACCGCCACCATTTTCCCAAAATTACCGTCAGCAATATTTTCTGCAACTCCTTTTGCAAATAATGATGAAAGATATGCATCATAAGGGCAGGGTCTTCCACCCCTCTGAGTATAACCAAGTACCACGACATTTGGCTTGAGGTTTGTCTTTTCATTAACAAGCTCAGCAATATGATAGGTTATGCCGCCAAGCTTTTTATGGCCAAATGTGTCAATATCGTCCTGTATCTGCTTTGCCCCCTGTATCTGCACACCCTCTGCTACAATAAAAAGTCCGTATTTCTTCCCGGCATTTCTTTTTTTAACAATATAATCCGATATCTTTTCGATATCAATTGCAAACTCAGGAATCATTAAATAGTCCGCTCCGAGGACTATGGCACTGTTTAATGCCAGAAATCCGCTGTCCCTTCCCATTACTTCCACCAGCATTTCTCTTTCGTGGGACATAGCCGAGCTCATAAACATATTGGTACATTTTACTATATTTTCAACTGCAGTATGAAAACCGATACTGTAATCTGTTTCCATCAGATCATTATCTATTGTCTGTGGAACTCCTATTATTTTTATTTTTTCTTCTTCATACAGCCTGTTTGCTATACCGAGTGTATCATTTCCGCCAACGCATATCAGAACATCCAGTTTTTCAGCTTCTATTGTTTTAATAATTTTCTCAACAGCTCCCTCAATTTTATAACAATTGGTTCTTGAGGTTCCTATTATTGTTCCGCCTGTGTTCTGAATACCGTCAACAATTCTTGAATTCAAATCAATCAGTTCTCCATTGATAAGACCGCGATAACTGTTTTTTACTCCTCTTACGGAAATACCCTGCTTTTCCATTAAGATTACGGCGGCTCGGATAAAATCATTTATCCCCGATGAGTCTCCGCCTCCTGTCAGAATCGCCGCTCTTTTTATTCCGGTACCAGCCATTTCTGCTCCTTTTTAATTAAAAATCTGGTTTGAATAATCAATAGTTAATAATCAATATAAAAACTTTCATATAATTTTTTTTAAACCATCTATAAATTATCTTTCGCTAACAGAAAAAATAAAAATATTTAATATATTAAGGCAAATCCACTATTTTTTTAACAAGAAGTTTATTATTTTCTTTTACAGCCGCAGTTCTTATTTTATTCTTATATAGAAAGTATTTGAATAAGGCAATCTTTATAAGTTAAAG
>DBPS01000020.1:0-2461 GCA_002304935.1 Candidatus Humimicrobium oleiphilum
TCTTCAAATCCCAAAGTAAGATAAGTCATTACGCCATCTGCTCCCACCCTCACTGCATCTTCGATGGATGTGCAGATACATGTCCTTACTTCATCATAAGGAACGTTTCCCCTGTATGCTTTTGTCATATTTATCCAGTCGATCAGGATTATGGCTGAAGGCACGCATCTTCCGATAAGATATTCTGCACTGTACTTGAGATATCCGTAACTTATAATTATTCCGGTTGCTCTTGATTTCCTGAATATCTCCATATACCTGTTGATTTCATTTATATTTTCAAGTCCGGGAATCGGACCCTGAAGAAGGCCGTGTGCATAAGGTATTATTACACCTCTTCCATACCGTGGATCTATAAGCCTTCCCATCCTTATCTTTTTGCCGTACATACTAACCTCCGGTTCTTTTAAATTTTCTGTCCAGGTCTGAATAAATTACAGAATTTTCGTTGATATTGAATTATTTATATCCCTGCATGAAGGATAAATCTTCTTATAAATATCATTATAATATTTTTTATATAACTTATGATTATTTTTATCCGGACTGTATCTTTTGATTTTTCTTTCTATCTTTTTAAAGGCATTCCCGAAATCTTCAAATATGCCTGTGCCTACTCCCCCTATCATCGCTGCTCCCAGAGGTGTTGCTTCTTCAATATCAGGCACTTCTACTTCAATGCCGAAAATATCCGACTTAAGCTGCATCCAGAATGAATTCCTTGTAGCTCCGCCGGTTACTATTACTTTTCTGCTTTCTGAAGAAGTGTACTGCCTGATAGCTTCGTATAATTCAAGTCCTTTATAATTCAGGCCTTCTATTACAGCTCTTATAAAATCTTCTTTTTTTGAAATAGAAGAAATACCGGTAAAAACTCCTTTTGAATAATTATCCTGAATAGGGCATGCACTTCCATACAGGTCAGGCAGCATAAAAATCCCGCCGGAACCTGCAGAAGAGGATGCAGCTTTTTCCATAAGAACATCCCAGATATTCTTATTATTTTCTTTTGCATATCTTTCTTCTTCATCGCAAAAGACATCTTTAAACCATTCAAGTATCCCTGCTGATACAGCCACTCCGTAAACACCATATTTCCCTTTTATTACATGTGCCTGGCAGATAATGCTGGAACGTAGCCCCTTCTTTTCAAGAATGGGTTTGCCAAGACATTTGTGATAATGCTCATAAGTTCCCACTACTCCGACAAGATCTTCCTCCTGATCGCCCGCAGTTGCAAAAACACCGCAAAGGCCGTCGAGCCCTCCCAGAATAACGGGGGTCCCCTTTTCCAGGCCTGTCAGCATGGAAGCTTCACCGGATATCTCCCCGAGAAAAGTACCGCTGGGCCTTGGTTCCGGGTATATGTCCATTTTAATATCAAATGCTTTAAAAAGTTTGTCAGACCAGTTCAGGCTCTTCTGGTCAAAAACAAGCGTGGTTGAAGCCAGGGAATAATCAGTAGCAATAGCCCCGCAAAGCCTGAAATTTATATAATCCTCTATAAGTAGCCATTTATAAGTTTTTTTATATATCTCCGGAAGGTGTTTTTTTACCCACACATTCCTTAGTATGGTATTATGAAGCCAGGGTTTCTGGCCGTTTATCTTATATATTTCTTCATAGTCAAGATTTTTTTCTGCCCATTCTATCTGCTCGACGCATCTTGTATCGTGCCAGCTTATAAAAGGGTAAATCCAGTTTCCCTTCCTGTCAATCGGAACTCCGTCGCATGCAAAACCCGTGACAGATACAGATTTGATAAGACCTCGGTCTTCTATCACATTAACAGCATCTTTCACTGCTTCGCATACATTTCCCCATATATTCTCAGGCATCCAGAATGCAGATCTTTGGGAATTTTCCTGCTCATAAAATACTTCTGTCTTCCTTCTGCCGGAAGAAATAATATTGCCTTTGTAATCAAAGATTACTGATTTTATTGAAGTCGAGCCTATATCAATCGCAAGCAGATACATAACCTTTACTCCAAATAATAGATTTTTAAATAAAAATATTTAAAATTATTATGTTATAATATAAAAATAATATTTCCCTGCACAAAAAACCAGATAATACAAAATAAAAAATGAACTTATATGTAAAAAATATTATCAGGGAGCTTTCAAAAAATCCTGTTATTCCCTGCACAAATAACTTTAGCGATATACTGGACAGCAGATATAATAATATCAGGGTGATATTGCTTTATGATCTGAATATTTTTGACCTCATGGATGTGGCAAAAAATAATCAGGTTGAAAAAAAAATTATAATACTTAATATCGATACTTTAAAGGGATTGTCAGCTGATGAATATGGAATAAAATTCCTGAAAGATTATATAGGAATCAACATGGCAACTTCAGCTTCCCCCAAATCCATAAATTGCTTAAAAAAAATCGACTTTCCTGTAATGCAGTCAATGTTCATTCTTGATACGAAATCATTTAAAAAAGGA
>DBPS01000020.1:2519-8129 GCA_002304935.1 Candidatus Humimicrobium oleiphilum
CAGCGGAGCTATCGGCATTACTACAAGCTCTCGTGAACTATGGAATCTTTACTGCTGAAATAGATTTTCAAAGAACCTTTATCCAGCGACAAAAAAATCAGGGACAGATACTTTTATTTTTCAATCTATATGGTTATTCAATCAATATTTCTGCTTATATATTCTGCCAGATCATATATTTTGAATCTTCCTGATTTTTTCACATTCGAAAGATTGCTAAGACATAGAGGGCAGGCAGTTACAAGCACTTCTGTTTTATCATCATAGGATTCCAGCTCTTTTAAAAAACCGGCTGAAACTGCTTCAGCGACATCGGGGAAAATAAGGCTTAAATGCCCGCCGCAGCATTCTGATTCTTCCCTGTTCTTAATAAGATCAAAATTGCTTTCAGAATTAATAAAGCTAAGTACTTTTCTAGGACTATCATTAATTTTAAGTCCCCTGGAAAGCATACAGGGATCAAAATATTTGATATGACTGTCTGTTTTATTAATTTTAATATCACTAATATTGTTCTCAAGAAATTCAGTATAATGAATTATCCCACAATCAAATTCATAACCATAATCTTTATAATCATTTTTAAAGCCATAACAGGAATAAGGGTCAAGGCAGATAAGAGTATCGAACTTGTATCGGCTTATCTTTTTAAAATTGTTTTCCATTAATTTTTGTGCAAGCTCTTTCATTCCCAGATCAAGAGCAAGTATTCCGTCTGGGTCCTCATCATCACAGAATATAAAATTCTTATTTAAGCTGGTCAGGATTTTTATAAAACTTTCCTTAATTTCAGGGGCAAGAAAATTAACATACTCTCCGGCATAAATAAAGAAATCATATTTTTTATCTTTATCAGAATTCCTTATCTCTTTTGCTTCCTTTTTCTCTCCCAGAAAATTTCCATACTGAATAAAATTATCATATATCTCATAAACCCTGTCAGACGCAAGTTTTTCTTTAAAAATAAGATTTCTCGCATATCTGTTATTGCCAATGACCTTTTTATTTTCAAAAACACAGTATGTTTCGCAGCGCCTGCAGTCATTGCAGAGATAAACAGCTTCTCCCAAATCAGTATTAGCTTTGATTTTTTCCATTTCAGCCATATAAATCAGGTAATTCTTCTGTGTTTGTATTATTTTCTGATTTTTCGTTGCAATATAAGGGGCACATGAAAATTTACAGAAATTATGGCAGAATATACACTGTCTTTGCGATTTTTTTTCTACATCCATAATAATTTATTTGTCAGTTTTCTATTAATTTTCCAGGATTTATTATATTTTCAGAATCCAGACTGTCTTTAAGCTTCTTGATTATTTCAATCCCTTTGCCAAGTTCCTGCTTTAACCTGGCTCTTTTGATGATTCCTATTCCGTGATGATGGCTTATGGTAGCATCATTTTCCAGGGCAATTCCCATTACATCATCCCAGACCTCGTAGAACTTATCTATTGCTTCTTTTTCATCTTTTGCATTAAGGTAAAAAATATTATATACAGAAATACCTGTTGTATAAGCATGGGAAAAATGGGAAGCCAGTGTTATATTTTTCTCTTTAAAGTATTTTTCAACTTCTGTATAAAGCTTCTTGATTTTACTCCATGAGGAAGCTAGTTCTATTGCATCAGACATTCCTCCGGGTTCTTCTTCTTTTTCCAGTATGTGTCTTGTGTCAAATCTGTTTTCAAACCAAATTTTTCCAAGCTCTCCGCCTATATCCCGGGCATGCATTTTTGAACAGATTTCCATGGCAACTGAAGCTTCTGCTTCCACTAATTCTTTTTTGCCTTCAAAACATAAAATAAGCAGACATCCGTCATAATTAAAGCCAAGTTTTTCAAATTTCAGACGGGATTCCTCACTGTTATATAGTCTTATAACCGGAGGCTTTATGCCTGACTGCATTATTTCTCTTATCGAATCCAGGGCGCAGAAAATATCCCTGTAGATAAAGCATTGGTATTTTACTTCTTCAGGCATTTTGTAGATTTTCAGAATCGCTTTTGTAATTACCCCGAATATACCCTCTGAACCTATAAAAAAATTATTAATATCCGGTCCGGTTGAACTTCTGGGCTTATCTCCTGTATTCAGCAAAGACCCGTCAGGCAGAACTGCTTCCAGACCGACAACATAGTTTTCTATTCCTCCATATTTAGTTGAAAACTGCCCGGTAGATCTTGTTGCAATCAGGCCGCCCACAGATGCTGAGCGGATGGATTGAGGAAAATGCCTTAGAGTATAATTTTTTTTATTTAAAAAGTCTTCCAGATTCTGGCCTATTATTCCGGACTGGACTTCTACTGTCAGGGATTGTTCATCCAGATTGATTATCCCGCACATTCTTGACATATCAAGCGTAATGCCTCTTTCTGTAGGTATTACTCCGCCGACAACACCGGAACCGCCTCCATAAATAAATAGTTTTTTATTGTTTTCCCCTGCAAATTTTACGATTTTTATGACATCTCCGGTAGTTTCAGGACTTGCAACAATATCACTTGTATAGGGAGGCAGTTTATAAAGGTCTATCCACTTGTAGCACAAAGGAGTTACATCTCTTGAAAAACAAAGCCTGTCACCGATATCAGTACTTACTTTGTCTTTTCCAATAATCTCTGCCAGTTTTTTTTCCAAAAAATCATCCTTTTTATATAAATAACTTAAGCAGGCAGATAACTTCATATATCTGGTCTTAAATCTTTTTAACAGAAAAACCTGATAAGTTACTGCCGGAAACATAAAAAAAAGAACCTAACAAAACATTAAAAGTTTTGTTGGATTCTTTATCTCTACCAACTATATACTTTTTTTATTATAGGATATCCGAATCGATTAATCAATTCTATTTTTTATTATATTTATTTATACAAGCCAGTTTTCGACATGCAGGCCGTTTATGTCCCGAAAGTGCTTAATATTTCCGGTAATAAGTATAAGATTGTTCGCTATGGCAATAGAAGCTATCTGCATATCAGTATCTGATACTATTTTTCCTTTTTCTTCAAGCCCTGCTCTTATTTTTCCATATATGTAAGCCGCTTCGATGTCAAAAAAAACAACATTCACCACCCTGAGTAAAAGGTTTTCAAGATTATAAAGATGGATATCGGGATTTCTGCTTTTAAAAGCACCATAGGCTATCTCACCGATGGTAATGGAAGATATGAACTGTTCCTCCATTTTTAAACCTGTGATTTTGTTTAAAAATTTTTCTGACGGATTTTTCTTAAAAATATTAGTAACTGCATCAGTATCAAAAAGATACATCTCTGTTTTTATTGCCTTCCCTTGATTTTACAGAACCTTCAATATGTTCTTTTATATCTTCAAAATCTTTCCATTTGCCAATTATGCTTTTTAAGCCTTCGGACTTCTTTATTGATTTCAGTTTTTCAAAGTCATTACAGGAGACGATTGCAGCAACTGGTTTTCCTCTTTTGGTCAGTAGTATTTTTTCATCCATAAAAGCAGCCCTTGAAACATATTCAGAAAAATTGCTCTTGGCTTCAGCAATGGATACTGCTTTTTCATTAGTCCTGTTTATTTTATAAAAATTTTCAGGATTATTTTTTAAATCTTTTTTTAACTCTTTCATAAGTAGTGCCGAAACATCTGTTTTTATTGCTTGTCAGCTTTGGTATTTCTGCCTGTACAATTAGTTTAAAAGATGATTCTTTTAAAAATACCGGCTTTAAAAATACTAAGGTTTTTAAAAAAATTATATAGTCATTATGTCATAATGACTATATAATTGCAATTTTTTAAGGTAAAAATTTTTATGATATGGGATAGAAGTAACTCTTACTTTCTTTTTAGCAATACTGCTTTTTCATAAGCGATAGCTTCTTTTATCCATTCTCCATCGCCGGGAACATTGCTTTTTTCACAATACTGCTGCCAGACATCGCTATAAGGCATTGTCTTCAGGTCTTCCAGAAGGGCAAGCCTTGCAAAATAATTATTGTCTTCTTCGTATTCCTTTAAAATCTCAAAAGGCTCGAGCATTGCTATAAGAAGAGCTTTCTGGGCAGCCCTGGCGCCAAGTGCAAGAGCACCTACCCTGTTCATGGTAGCATCAAAATAATCCGTCCCTATATGGACTTTATCAAAAGCATCTGCCCTTACTATCTCCTGCATTACTGCAACAAGCTCGTCAGTAAGCACTGTTACATGGTCGCTGTCCCAGTGCAGGCCTCTTGAAAGGTGCAGGACAATATCTTCCAGAAAAGGAAGGGTGGAGGATATTTTATTTGAAACTTCTTCCGTGGGATGAAAATGTCCCGTATCAAATGTAAATCCGAGATTGTTTTTAACTGCATAAGAAATATAGAATTCAAGCGAACCGGTATTGTAAAACTCAAAACCTATTCCAAAAAGCTTGCATTCAAGGGTATCAATAAGATTCTTCTTTGGATATCTTATTGCATAGATCTCGTCAAGAGCTTCCTTAAGTATCATCCTATGGTCAAATCTTGATGGCGTGACATCTTTGGAACCATCCGGAATCCAGAAATTGCAGATTGAAGCCCATTTAAGGCTTTTGCCGATAAAATTAGCAATTTCCCTGTTTATTTTTTCATATTCTATCCAGAATTCTCTTACTGCCTTGTCTTTGGAAGCAATAGTATATCCCTCCCTGACATTTTCATGCGAGTAAAAAGCAGGACTTAAGTCAATACCGACTTTGTTCTCTTTTGCCCAGTCAATCCATGAGGTAAAATGTTCTTTTGACATATCATTTCTGTTTTTAAGCCTGCCTTTATAATCTCCTTCCGTCGACTGTATGCTTATCTTTTTTTTGTTTCCAGGAACAAGTGACAAAACCTTTTCCAGGTCTTCCCAGTATTGTTCAATACTGGCTGCTCTTCCAGGATAATTTCCTATGGACATTATTCCCCCGCTAGGTTTTGAAAAAACATCTGACTCAAACCCGATGACATCATCAAGCTGCCAGGAATGAATCGATAGTGGTATTTCGCTGATTTTTTCAATGACTTTGTCAGTATCAATGCCGAATTCACCATATTTTTGTCTGGCAGATATATAGTTATTATTCATTTTCCCTAACCTTTAAATTATTTTAAATTCTTAAATCGGTCTTCTGTCGATATAATCTTTCAATGCTTCTTTCCAGTCTCTCATATCTTTTAAGCCTATGGATCTCAGCATCATATTATCAAGAACCGAGTAAAAAGGCCTTTTTGCTTTTGCTCCGAATTCCTTGCTGGAAATAGGGATTATCTTGGGAGTTAGTTCTGCAAGCCTGAATATCTCAAGAGCAAATTCATACCATGAGCATTGTCCTGCATTGGTCATATGATAAGTCCCGTATTTTCCTGTTTTTATAAGCTCATATAGTTTTGCGGTCACATCTTTGGTGCTTGTCGGTGTTGTTATCTGATCATTTACTACTTTAATCTCAGAACCTTCTTTTGCAAGCTTAAGCATCAGTTCAACAAAATTGCTTCCTTTGCCAAGACTTCCTGCATATCCATACAAACCGCAGACTCTTAAAAGGTAATACTTTTCAAGCATATATTTAATGACAAATTCACCCGCAAGTTTTGAAATACCATACATGCTTACCGGTCCGGGACAATCAGC
>DBPS01000020.1:8258-39085 GCA_002304935.1 Candidatus Humimicrobium oleiphilum
TTCAGGATAACAGACATCAATATCATCCTGCGTAAGACCGATTACCTCTTCGTTTTTTTCCGTGAAATATCTTAGGATATCAGTACCTATCTGACCATTTGAACCTATTAAGGCTATCTTCAAATTTATTCCTTCCGTATAAAAACCATATTATCATTAAAATAAAAATCCCGGTAAAACAAAACGGGTATAATTATAATATTTTATTATCCAAACTATTTAAATATTTTTTTAATCTTTAAATCTTATTATTCTTAAAAACTTTGTGATACACATCAAGAGTTTTCTGTGCAGTACTTTCCCAGGTAAAAAGATTAGCCCTCTGAGTACCTTCAGCAGTAAGCTGCTTCCTCAGATTTTCATTTTTCAATACATTTATAACAGCATTATATATGTCTTTTTCATTATAAGGATTTATCATAACTGCTGCGTCTCCTGCTACTTCCGGAAGAGAGGATATATTTGATGTAATGACCGGAACTTTTGAAGACATAGCTTCCAGCACAGGAAGACCGAATCCCTCATACAGGGAAGGATATAAGAATAACCTGGCACCGCTATAAACTGAAGGGAGATCTTTTTCATCTACAAAACCTAAGAATTTTACTTTTTCTTCCACTTTGTTTTTCTTTACAAGCTCATAGATCTTTTCATTTTTCCATCCTGCCCCTCCTGCACATACAAGATACATGCTGCTGAATTCTTCTTTCTTTATTATCTCTGAAAAAACATTTATTATTCTTTCAAAATTTTTCCTGGGTTCAATGGAAGAAACACTGAGAAGATAATCAAGACCCTCTATTTTATATTTTTCAAGAACTCTCTGCCTGTTTTCCTCTACTACCGGATCGCTGAAAATATGATCGACGCCAAGATAAACGACCTCAATCCGCTCTTCGGGTACATGAAAAAATTTTATCAGATCCATTTTTGTCTGTTCGCTGTCACAGATGACCATAGCCGGCCTGGAATTTACATATATCAGATTTTGCATCAGAAGTTTTTTGTTTTCTTCAGTATGGAGGTCAGGAAACAAAAGAAAGCTTAAATCGTGTATCGTTACCACCAGTTTTGCATTAAGCAGTTCCGGAACCACATATGCAGTTGAATGAATGACATCAGGATTTCCAAGAATAGCCTCATGTTTTTCAATACTTGATTTCTGCCATAATTTTTTAAGTTTTCCGGTCTGCCAGTTAAGAGCGTTTATTTTGAAATTGGTGTAAATATTAGGGCTTCTGTAATAGTCTGCAAATATACCGGCTTCTTTCTCTATGTTCCATCCATCAGGAAAACAATCATAGAAAAATGTATATCCCAGATATTCATTATCAGAATCAATCTTCAGTAAAAAATTCATAAGATTTGCAGCATAGATGCCGACCCCGCCGGACTTATCGATATATCTTGAAATGTCTATCCCTATTTTCATAATTTATTATTTAAGATTCTCAATCAGTTTTATAAAATTTTTCAGACGTTTTTCCCATAAATAATTATTAACTGCTTTCCTGAATCCTTCTTCGCCCATCTTTAGTGAAAGTTCTTTGTCATTTATTAATTTATAAACATATCCTGCAATCATTTCATAATTCCCGAAAGGTACAAAAAACCCGTTTATCCCTTCGTCTATTACTTCCATTACTCCACTGCAGTATGCAGCGATTACAGGCTTTCTGTGCAGCCATGCTTCCAGATATACCAGACCGAAAGAATCAGATTTTGAAGGCATTATAAATACATCACAGCCATCGATTGCATCATTTTTATCCTGTTCGCCTGCATAACTTAAGATTATTGTATTTTCAAAAACTTCAGGCTTCTGCCTTATAAGATACTCTTCAAATTCCTTAAGTATCTGCCCTATCAAAACAAGCTTTACTTTTACTCCCCTGCGCCACAAAACCTTTAGAGCTTCAACAGCATGGTGGGAACCTTTGTCATGGGTCTGCGTCGATATCTGCAAAACATAGGGGCATTTTATATTATATTTTTTCCTGAATCTCGCCCCGTTACCTTCAAGGGTCTCATCGTTTTTTTCAATACCTATTCCGCTGACTTTTATTTTTGTCCCCGCAATTCCGAGCGAGACAAGCTTTTCCCTTTCATCATCAGTAATCGTAAGAATGTAATCACTCTTGTTCAAAAGATATTTTGATTTTTCATTAAGAAAAAGCTCATAATTCGCTTCATCATTCGGCTGGCCGAAATGAACAAGCGGACTCATAATAAAAGGTATTCCCTTGACCTTTGCGTAAAACATTGCCGGATATATCAGGTAATAATGCGGAAAAACCCCGGCTATTACAAAATCGAATTTTTTTGGCAGAAACAGGGCGGCCACAAACATATACAAATAATAACCCGGCAGAAATATATAAGGATTTCCTATTAAGAATTTCAGGGTCTTTGATGGAAATCTCTCCAGAAAAGCAAGTATAGCGTTTCTTCTCGGAAGATGAGCGACTTTAAATCTTTTGATTTTTATATTATTGCCTATTTTTGCCGAGGTTTCTTTGATATATCTTTTTTCAGGAAAATAAAAATAATCATTATCCCAGATATTTGTCGTAAATACCTTCACCCTGCAGTTTTTATCATCAAGGACCTGAGCCCATTTTAAAAACTGCTTTTCTGAACCACCAAGAAAAGGCCAGAACCTGTGCAGGACCATAAGGCATCTTTTTCCTGCAACATTTAACAGTTCATCGGGACCAGCCTTCCAGTTCCTGTCTATATCTTTTACTTCTTCGATTTCATCTTTTATTTTTTTCATATTAAATTTTTCGTGATTCAAAATTACAGAAAATATCAGTATTTGTTTATTTTTTCAAGTAATGAGAATTCTCTTCTTAAATACTGGGAGTCATCGCTTAAAACCGCAATCTCGATTATAAAAAGATCTTTAAAGCAGGCTATATATTTTGCAAAAATCCTATTATCCATCCTGGCAATTTCCCCATTAAGCAATATCTCACTTCTTTCAGTATGGTTTTTATTATTTCTTTTTAAAAAATCGGCACAAAAAGATAGTTTTACCATTAGCTGGTTTTTATCTTTAAGTAAATCATCGGGGATTTCAAAAACTATCGTGTTCATTCTTTCGTTAAGCGTTACCTCAAAGACTTTTCCTTCTATATCAATAAAAAGTTCATCCTGTTTTCTCTCATATAAAAAATACTGAAGCTGGAAATAGTATTTGTGATTTTCTCCCCTGTAAGGACTGTTAAGAACAGCATCTGCATAATTGAAGAAGAACCGTCCCCTTGGGTAGCCTTTTGTTATAAGGCTCTTCCATCCTCTTCTCAGGCCTTCGTCATTTACGCCCATTATTATCCTGTTTGTAAGGCTGCCGAATTTTTCGTACCTGTTCCAGAGCATATCCAGATATTGCATGGGTATCTGCTTTCTCCCGGAATCAGTTGTCGTGGTACTCACCATGCCCCACATTTTCAGAGCTTTCTGCGCTCTTAAGGATTTTTTATTATCTCTTTTTAAAATCCTTGAACCGATAATCAGAGGAAGCTTTGCAAGAAAAATAAGATAAATGTAAAATTCTCTCCAGAAGTTTATAATATCATATCTTGCCAGCAGATCTTTCATAATAAATCCCACTTCATAATCCGATATCCCGGGAAGAATTTTTCTTAAAAAGCCAAGAGGGTAATTTTTTAATATAAAAATAAATCTTGCTCTTTTAAGATAAAAATGTTTCTTAAGTGATAATACTCCGCTTGACGAAGAAAATTTGTGATATACGAGAGCATCATTTACATAATCAACGGTATAATCTGAATATTTCCAGACTTTAAAGCAGAAATCAATGTCTTCATAATACATAAAATATTTTGTATCAAAAAACCCGCAGGATAAAAAAACATCTTTCTTAACCAGCATGGCTCCTCCCGAAACAGCAAGAGTCTCTCCGCTGTCTCTTTTGATTTCAGAATCTGCCTCAAAGAAATCCCTGTCCCATCCGCTTCCGAAATAATTGACCAGGCTGCCGGTACTGTTTATATATTTGGGCCAGTAATAAATCAGCATTTTTCCACCCATGACTCCGCAGTCAGGCCTGCTTTCTCCATATCCTACAAGATTTTCAGTCCATTTTTCATCAAGCCTTAAATCGTTGTTTAAAATCCCGAAATACACGGCATCAGGATACTTCTGTATTCCGTACCTGACTGCCCTGTTTATGGCATCCCCGTATCCTTTGTTGAAGGTATTCTGAATTATGTCGACTGCCGGATAATTATTTCTTACATACTGGACGCTGCCGTCTTTCGAATTATTGTCAGCAACAAGCACATTTATATTTTCGTAAGACTGGGCAAAAATTGAATCAAGGCATTCGCCAAGAAAATCTATACCATTGTAATTTATGATTATTAATAAAACTTTCGGGTTCAAGAAGAAACCTTTCACACACAAGTAAAGATATTAAAAGTCAATTGCTCTTCTCTATGGACATGTTTGTATTAAGGTCGGCAATACCTTCAGCTTTCTCATGCTTCAGCACATTAATGGTAAGCATATTATTGACCCAGTCGCAGTAAGTCCTGAAATCCTTATACCCTACTGCAGGAGAAACATAATATACGCCGCCCATAAGCACTATCTTATTCCTGAAGACTACTTTTATCTTATCTCCCTGCTTTAAAACACCGACCACTATATTATTTAATCTGTTATTGGTACCGTAAACCGTATTGCCCTTAAAATCAACTATCCTTATTCCAAAAATGGGATCTTCTACCAGGGCTTTAAATACAGCGTCAAATTCAATGCTTACTTCATCTCCATATTTACAGTAATCTATCTGCTGTCCTTTGCTGTCCAGAAGCCTTATGTCTGTTATTTCTGCATCACCTGAACCGAACCTGTTTATTACATTGCTTCCAAGATTGGTAGCGGCAAGCCTGTCTATGTCCTCGCCGGAAATGACTTTCTGATTGTTTTCTATGATTGTCTGGAATATTTTTTTCCGCTCTTCTTTCTGCTGTTCATGCGCTCTTTCCATTTCAATATTTTCCACATATTCCCTGTAGGAGCTTACCACAGCAACAGGGCCGCCTATCTGTTCTATCCTGCCGTTTTTCAGAAATATTACCCTGTTGCATAAATCCTGGATGGTTCCCAGATCATGTGAAACTATTATTATGGTCTTGCCCTGCTTTATGAAATCATAAATGACTTTATAGCATTTTGCCTGGAAAGCCTGGTCCCCGACTGCAAGGACTTCGTCAACAAGCAAAATGTCCGGATTTACGTTTATTGCCACAGAAAATCCAAGGCGCATATACATTCCGGAAGAATAATTTTTAACCGGCATGTCTATGAACTTCTCAAGCTCTGAGAATGCTACTATCTCACTGAATTTCTTTTCGACATCTCTTTTCTTCATCCCCAGAATTGCAGCATTAATGAATATGTTCTCCCTTCCGGTAAGGTCAGGGTGAAATCCTGCCCCAAGTTCAAGAAGGGCAGAGATTGTCCCGTTCACAAGTACTTTACCCCTGGTGGGCTGCAGTATCCTTGAAATCAGCTTTAGCATTGTGCTTTTGCCTGAACCATTGGGACCTATAATACCAAGCGTTTCTCCACGCTTGACATCAAACGAAACATCATCAAGTGCAAGGAATTCAATGAACTTGGTTCTGCGAAGATGAATGATTGTTTCTTTAAGGCTTGGGTTTTTTTCGTAATGTATCCTGTATCTTTTGGTCACATTTTTTACAGAAACTGCATAATCGCTTATGTCTCTGTATAAAGCAGAATTGGTAATATTGCTTTCTTTGCTCTCTCTTGAATTTTCTTTATTAACTTCTGTCATATATTAAAATTATTCCTTTAATTATTTTAAATTTATTTTACTATGTTGAACAAACTTAAATTTTTTAAGCGGGAGCTTTTCAAATATATAGTCAGCCCCTCGCTTTGTCTGCAAACTATATCTCTTCGGCAAACCTTGGCTCAAGTTTTTTAAAGATATAATAACCCAGCATGAAAATCACTGCCACCATTGCAAGCGTTACGACCACGATTTTCCAGGTCGGCCACATCAGATTTTCAGGATATTTTACATTATAAAACATATTCCTGAACATGGATGTTATTGTCGTCATTGGATTATATCTTAGTATTGCCTGAAACTTTTCAGGGACCATATTTATCGGATAAATGATCGGGGTCCCGAAAAACCACAGCATTATAAGGATATTAATAAGATGTGACAAATCCCTGAAGAATACATTCAGCGCTGAGACAAGAAGAGTAAGCCCTGCAACAAGAAAAAATTCAACAATTATCAGAACCGGCAGCCAGTAAAGATAAATATAAAAATCATAGCCCAGAAATATAAGTACTATGACAAGAGCCGTCATTTCCAGAATAAAATTAAAAAGATTTGCAAACACAACTGAAAGCGGAATTATCTCTCTGGGAAAATAAATCTTGTTTACAAGATTGCTGTTTGCAACAATACAGTTTGCCCCGTAACTTACAGAATTAGAAAGAAAATTCCATGAAAGAAGGGCGCTTATAAGAAAGACTGCATAATCTTTTACCCCAAGCCTCATCACAAAAGAAAAGACAAAAGTATATACAAGCATTGTAAGCAGAGGGTTTATCAGCGACCAGAAAAATCCCAGGAAAGAACCTCTGTATTTTACTTTCAGCTCTTTTTTCGTAAGACTGAATATAAGTTCATGATAGGAAAAGAGATTCCTTACATTTGTCAGGGTATTTGATTTGATAATACTCTCCTTGTTAATTTAACTTAAAGTATAGTATTTTAACATTTTTTAAAAAATAAAAAACTTAAATATGAAAATTCAAGGCCGATTAATGGTTTTTAAAATCTGAACTATTATACCATTATTTAAGCTATTACCTAAATTAAAAAAAGCAAAATAAAGAGCTGGCTTTTTTGATATTACTTGAATATTTGTATTACATGTTTTATAGTATTACCGTATTATTAATATTACTTTACGGAGAGTAATCAATTGTCAAGAATTACAAAAAAAGGTCAGGTCACTATCCCCAAAGAAATAAGGGATAAATTTGATATAAAGGCAAATGATATAGGTGAATTTATGGTTAAGGAAAACACAATTATATTCACGGTAAAAAAAGGAACCATACTGGATGCACATAAAATAAAAACTGACAGAAAAATAGATTTTGAAAAAATAAGGGAATCGATGAAAGAAAATATTGCGGCAGAGGCGGCAGAGAATTTATAAAATGATTTTTATAGATACAAACATTTTCATCAGATTCTTTGTCTGTGATGGTTCGGAAGAAAATGAAAATGTTGAAAAATTTTTTAATAAAGTAGTATCCGGCAATGACAGATACATGACCAGTACAATGGTAATAGCTGAAATAGCCTGGGTCCTTGAAAAATATTATAAAATGGATAAAAAAAATGTCTGTGAAAATATCAGGCTCATACTTGATACTCCCAATATTCAAATCAAAGAAAAACAGCTCTTATATGATGCGGCAGAAATATTTTACAAGCAGAACATTGATTTTATTGATGCATATAATTATACCTATGCTCTCAAAAGCAGCGCTTCCGGGATAATCTCTTATGACAGGCATTTTGACAAACTGGCTTTGTTAAAAAGAACAGAGCCCTGAATCATAATAATCAGAGCCCTGTTCTTTATCTTTTAAATTATTCCTTCTTGTATTACTGCCATATCTGATTTGCAAAAGTAATTATCTTGTTTGCATAATCCCCTGCAGGAGCCCATCTTCCGTTCAGGCAGTTTATCGAACTGTCTCCATTGAACCTGTGTGCGCCTATATGTCTCGGATCATATGTATTGCTGCAGTAACCGTTAACATGGTTTGGATATACGTACCACGCAAGATGCGCATAGTGGGCAACTATTCCAAGCTCCTCAGACGCAAATGTGACTACTGCACCAGGACCTGTAACGCCGACTCCGGCAAAATTATTCCAGTCTGCCTTTGCTACACCGGCAAATTCCAGGAATCCTGTTTCGTGGCACATTTGCGCCCAAGCAATATCAGCACGGATATTGAAAGCTTGCCCCCACCTGATATATAGATCAGCCAGCCTTCTGGCTCTGTCAATTTGTCCTGAACCCCTGTTAATAAAAGGCCTGAGCAACTGGTCAACGCTTACAGGTACATATCCGATGATATTCGTTCCGCCTGTAATAGCTGTCCCGCCTGTTGTTGTGCCTGTGGCACTCGAGCCTCCTATAGTTATATTAACAGTTGTATATTTCCAACCCAGTTCCGGGTTGTTTGCATAAATATATAAAGTATGATTTCCATTGGCCAGTCTTGAACCACTGACAGTGAGCTTAAATCCAGAATTTAAAAGATTACCATTACCAAAAGCCGACGCAACGTCTTGCCTGGAAAGTCCATATGTTGCTACGCCAACCATATTCTGTGCTCCGTTTGCAGGCCCATCATAAACATGAACCATGTTTATACCAGTCCCTGAAGAGGAATTCTTATCTGCAGCCCATCCTGCTATTTCGAAGTTACCGGAAACTCCGGATCCGTTTTTAGGAGTATCAACATTTATTATTATAGCCTTGGAACCAGATACGCTTGTTGTCTGGCTGGTAGATGTGCTTGTCTTCTGTACATTTGTAGAATTATTTGTTGTAGAGATACCGGCAGTTTGTAATGAACCGCCACCTGAGCCTACTACTATATTTAATGTTGCATATTTCCAACCGATATCCTGATTATAAGCATACACATATAGCGTATGATTCCCGTTTGATAATTTATTTAAACTAATATTTGCAGAGAAACCCGAATTATTAAAATTGGACTTACCGTAATACGCAGCTACATCTGGTCTTGAAACTCCATAAGTTGCTGCGGTAAGGAAATTACCCTCACCATTGGCTGGGCCATCATAAATATGTATTGCAGTAATTCCAGATGATGTAGTTGAGGCAGTTTCAACTGCCCACCCTGACAAAGTGAAGTTACCATTGACAGTTGTTCCGGACTTGGGAGAATCAATATTAATAACTGTTTTTCTTGAACCGGAAATTGAAACACTTCCACTGGTTGTTGTTGCAGTCGAATTTGTCTGCGCAGATGCCTGCTGTGTAGTATTTGTCTGAGTCGTTGATGTATTTGCAACAGGGCTTCCGTCATTAACCACATTTATCCTTACTGTTGAATATTTCCATCCAACTGCTTCATTATGTGCGTATACATGAAGAACATGCGCTCCTTTTGATAACTTGTTTGTATCTATCTGTAAATTAAAGCCACAAGGTGCAAGATTTGCTTTACCATACTTATTCGCAACATCCTGCCTGCTTATTCCATAATTTGCTATACCTACCAGATTCCCAGGTCCGTTTGCAGGACCATCATAAACATGTATTGCTGTAATTCCTGAAGTAACAGTTGCGCTTTTATCAATCGCCCAACCCTGCAAACTGATTACACCGCCTACTGCTTCATCATTCCTGGGGGTATCAATATTCATTAAAACATCGCCAGTCAGAGTCTCTGATCCTGTAGAAACAGATGTATTCGCACTTCCTGTTATTCCTGAACTTCTTACATATGCATGAATGCCATTAACAATTCCCTGTGCTATCCTATTCTGAAAATCGTCAGTATTAAGTAAGGCTGCTTCTTCAGGATTTGATAAAAAAGCACACTCGACAAGCGCAGAGGTCATTGTTGTATATTTGACAATCTTAAAATCCGAAGACCTTACAACTCTGCTTGGTCTTCCTGTCGCAGAAATAACCGCATTATGTATAGAAGTAGCAAACTGACTTGAGCCTGCACCTCCGTTTGTGCTCCAGTAAGTTTCAACCCCCTGGGCAGCAGTATTTATAGAAGAATTGCAGTGAATAGAAACCAAAAGATTTGCCCCGCTCGCATTCGCTGTTTTTATTACATCGTCAAGGCTCATGCCACTGTCATTGGTTCTCCTCATAATTACGCTATATCCGGCACCCTCAAGAGCAGCTTTGGTTTTTAACGCAATAGCAAGATCTATATTCTTCTCCTGGTAACCATTCTGAATACATCCAGGATCCGAGCCACCATGTCCTGGATCTATAAATACTGAAACAGGCGCTGCCTGTATTTCTTTTATACCCATATTGGCAAAAACAAGAGTAAATACCAAAATGAAAATAATCGACAGGAAAATAAATTTTTTCAGCTTACTTTCGTTTGTCTGGAAAACTGCGGTACTGCTTCTATTCCTTGCGCTTGCCAATATTTTTTTAAATTCCATAATTATTTCCTTTTTTTATATTTTTTTACAAATTTAAATATTTAATAAAAACTATCTTAAAAATTTAATTATTTTTTTTGATAAGGCTTTCATCCCTGTAAAAAGCTCCGCTTAAATCCATCTGTCCAAAAGTATCAGCTTTCTTTCCATCAAAATGGAAAGTAACAGTATTTATCTCCGGAAATTCAGTCATTGTATTTACTATTGAATATATAAGCAAAATATCTATTGAATGGCTTTCAAATCTGTCGTCAACAAAACTCTGTGAAAGATCAATATCAATATTTGCATCTTCTTTAGTTATTTTATTTACTTTTGCAGTATCAGGGATCAACTTTATAAGTCCTGGAGTAATTGGAGGTTTCATAAGCTCAATAAAAGCTTCAAAATATTTATGGGAGCCTTTTATCATCCTTTCTTCACCAACCAGCGAAATCGCTTCTGCGTCTGCATAATAAACTCTTATTGTCAGGCCTTCCTTTGTCGTAGAAGTTTGCATTTCTGTAGTGGTAGAAGTGGTATCTGATTCATTTATATCTTCATTTTCTGCAGTTGATGTTATGTCGTTATCATCTCTGGTATCATCTGAATCAGTTGTTTCAGTGTTCTCCAAAGATTCCTGATAAGATGATTCGCTACTGCCTTCCACATCTATCTTTGAAGTTGATGAAGAAGAAAACACGCTACAGGAAGTAGTAAAAATGAGTAATAGAAATAAAATATACAATAGTATTAGAATCTTAAAGAAATTTTTAGTCTTTAAAGTAAAGAAAGAAGTTTTCTCAAACTTTTTTATATTCATTTTTATTATATTACTTCTATGATAGAGCTATGATATTACTTTTTTATTACTACAAATTAAAGCTATATTGAAACTAATTATAATTATTTAATCACAAAAGGAATAATTTTTTATATAATTGCATAAATAATTAAATATGTCAACAATAGCAGATAAAATTTATTTATAAATTATTTAATAAAAATATTAAATAATTTAGCATTATTTTCAGTGAATATTTTCAAAAAATGAACAATCCCTTAGCTTAAAAATATAGAGATCAAAAATTGCATGTCGACTAATAAGCTCCTTTCCTGAAAATAACTGCAGGGATTGTCTTTAGAATTATTATCAGATCCATCCCTATAGACCAGTTCTGGATATAATAAAGATCAAGGCGTGTCATTTCTTCAAAATTCAAATCACTTCTTCCGCTTATCTGCCATAAACCAGTAATTCCCTGTTTAACATCGAGTCTTTTCAACTGCCAGTCTGAATATTCTTCTACCTCTGCAGGTATAGGGGGTCTCGGCCCCACAATACTTAATTCTCCTCTAAGTACATTTAAGACCTGGGGAAGCTCATCTACTGAAAATTTTCTTAAAAATCTGCCTACTCTGGTAACTCTCGGATCATTCTTCATCTTAAACAACGGACCCGAGGCTTCATTAAACGCTTTTAATTCCTCAAGTCTTTTATCTGCATCGATATACATTGTCCTGAATTTATAAATATAAAACTCTTTGCATTTCTTTGTATAGCGTTTCTGTTTATAAAAAACAGGCCCCTTGGAATCAATTTTTATAAATAAACCCACAATAAGATAAATAGGTATAAAAAGTATAAAAAATATAGTTCCAAGAAAATAATCAATAAGATTTTTTAAGAAAAGATTAATCCCAAAAAATCCAATATTTGCAACCTGCATCAGAGGGATCCCGCTTATTTCCCTTACTGCCAGCCTTTTAATTGAAAACTCAAAGAAACCCGGGAAAAGCATTATAGATAAATCCAATCCCTTTAAATGCTCGATAATATCAAGCGCTTCGAAATATTTATATTCCAGTCCTGATATTATAACCCTTTGTATATTGTTTTTAAGAACTACCTCTTTAATGTTTTCCGTATAGCCAAGTATATTAAAAGACTTTGCATAATCATTATGTTTCTCAATCCTATCTTTATGGTCAATATATCCTGCTATTTTATATCCCCAGAAAGATCTTCTTTCAAATGTATCTTCTATCCTTTTTCCGTTCTCGCCGATTCCCACAATAGCAGTTTTTCCATTAATACCTATTTTATTCAATACCAGCTGGGTAAAATATTCTATAAGCAGCCTGCTTATTAGGACTGATATTATACTGAAAGCTGTTAACAGCAATAACCATATCCTTGAAAAAGTATATCGATTAAACAATGTCCCCATTAAAATGATAATAACTATGTTGATCACAAGGGATCTTATAATCCTATTGGCATAGTTAGACCCTCTGTATATATTGTCCCAGTTATACAATTTTGAAATAAAGAAAATAAATACTGCAAACAATATGAATATTATTGAATAAAGAACATAACTTTCGTCTAACGTAAAAGACAATTCATTTTCACCAAATAGCCTTGTGTAAAATCTTAGGTAATATGCATAATAAAAACTAAAACCCAGAAAAATCACATCGTTTACAACAAGAAACAGGCCATATGCTATTTTCTTTTTTAGTCTTGAAAACTCTTTAGATATTTTTAGGTTTTCGCCTATCCCGAAATAAAAATTACTTACATCACCTTTTTTTTCTTTAAGTTTTTCTCTGGAGATAATTGCAATGATTCCTCTTAATATAACAATAAACAAAACGCTAAAAGAAAAGAAAAGCGCAAACCAGATTCTTGAAAACAAAAAATCAACAAAAATAATCCAGAAAATAACAAACAGTAATGAAACAACGATTATTGAAATAAGTATCCTGAAATAATATGTTGGTCTTAAATAAATCCTGTTTGGCCTGTAAAGACCAAATAAAGCTATTATTATCAATGCACAGGCAATAAAAATAACTACTGAAGCCAGATAAGTTTTATTAATAGTGTTAGCAAAAAGAATATCGCTGAAAATTTTTGTATAAAATCTAAGGTAATAAGATAAAACAGCAGCAGCGCCAAGTGAAAATATATCAGCAACAATAAGGATAAACGCATAAGGGAAAATATGTTTTCTCTCAAAAAGATAGAAGCTTAATTTTTTCTTAATCATATAAGAGCATATCTCTGTATTTTATTAATCAGGTTTAAATTATATTACCTTTTAATAAAAAAGTTACAATACCCGGCAATTAATTTTACTTTTTAAATCAATCCTTAAACTCAACTGCCCCTGTCATTACCCCTAACCTTCTTTCATCATCGCTAATGCCTGATTCCCTTGGATTCCAGTCTCTTGAGCAAACCAGAGTCACGTTAAATCTTCCCATATCATTTTGTGGGAGTTTAAACGTAATTATATGCCATTTATCATCGTTTAACCTGATTTCAGTCATCAAATTATAATCTATATAAATCTTTACAAATAAAGGATTTTCATAAATATCAGGATTTAAAGCTTTAAGCGGTATGGAAAATCTCTTACCTTCTTTTTTATAATTTATATGTGCTTCTTTCATAGTCCATCTGGGGCTATCTTCTCCATAACCTTCTTCTGCATACAAACCGAAATTGTTATTAACACCCACATCGCTCCAGCCACATATATTTTCCTTTACATAAAGGGAAAGATTCGTAGAAGATGCTTCTGTAAATTTATAAGTGAAAACAGAAATAATGACAATGACACATATTGCCAATATTATTTTTTGCTTTTTTCCAAATAAATATTTGCCTAAAATCTTTTTATTTATATAAACTGAATTAACACAAATATTTTTCCGTATAATCAGAAATGAATTATCGTCTATTTTTATAAAGCTTAAGATTAGCCCTGCTATAAGATAAAAAGCAATCTGGACCTCTGCAAAATTGGTGTGTGGTCCAAAAACCAGTATCAGCATCATTGATAAAAAAGACAGAAACAGCGCCAGAATAAGGTAATTTTTCCTGTTATCGGAACTGATTTTTCTTCTGTTTCTTTTAATATAAATAGCATATCTGACTATAATGGTCACAAAAAAAGTAATTATTAAAATCAAACCTGTAAAGCCAAACTCAGCAAATACCTGAAGATAATAATTACCAGCATAATCCTCATTCTGAAATCCCCTGTTATAGCGATAATTATAATCAGGAATTTCAAGTATGTAACTTCCTATACCTACTCCGCTGAACGGATAATCCCTGCCCATCTGATAAGCTCTTTCCCAATATATATAACGATAATTTGATACAGACTTGAGAGCTTCTGCAAGACCATCCTTTTCCAGATACAATTTAAAGGTCCTGAAAGTATCCGCTGTCCTTGCAACAACCCCGTTTTTAAGAATCTTATTCCTGGAACTGTCATTTATAAAAATTGCAAGTATTCCGCTTAAAAAAATAACCACACAAATAACAATGGCAATAATTATCTTCATCTTTCTTTTAAAATCCAGCATTGATATTTTTTTTATGGCAATAATCAGAAAATAGACGATAAATACTGCTGCTGAAAAGAATATCCCTATCAGCGAGCTTCTTGATCCTGAAAAATATATCAGAATAAGGAAGAAAAGAAGAAGAACTGAATAAAGTATCTTTTTAAAAATATTCCTATAGATAAAAATCATTATAAGAAATATTGGGAATAAAAGAACACAAAATGCACCAAGCCCGTTAGGGTCAGAAAATGTAGCATTAAATCTTCCGGAATCAACCCATATCCCTGGAACACCGATATATGGGTTGAAAAATTTCTGATAAATTATAAATAAGGAAGAAAAAAATGTTGAAAAGATAATTATATTTAATATATTAAGTATATCACCCATTTTATTTACAAGCTTATAAGCAACAATAAGGACAGCAAAACCTATAATATAATTAAAATAGCTATCCATTACCCATGGAATTGCATAATCAGAAGTGACACCTTTTATATTTATAAAAAGATTATGATAATTACCGGTAAAAAAGGGGTAGAAATTTGCATATCTCAAAACTGTGATGATAAAAGAAATCGAGAATAATATTGCTATCGTCACAATAACCCCGGTCAGGGTCTTGTCGTAAAAACCTTGTTTCTGCCTTATAAAATCTTCGTTTAAACCATATTGGCCTTTATGCATATCGATTATAAAAGCAAGAAATACCGGGAAAAACAAAAGCATTATAAGCATAAAGCTCTTTTTCGCCATTATCTCCGGCAGCGAATTCACAAGCGGTATTAAAAAAATAAAAGTATAAAAACCTAATCTTATTTTAAATATCGAAATAATAAATAAAATAAAAATGGCAATTTCAATTATCAGAAAAAATACAGAATTATTATTTAATATATAAGATTTATAAAGAAAAAAAATTACAAAGATAATTAAAAAAACAAAAAAGTATCCGATATCCCTTTTAATTGAGCCATAGGTTCTCTTCAATACTTTTCCTATCTTATTTTTTATTTTATTAAATATTCTGCTTGGCAGAGCTCCGCATTGTCTTGTATGCTTCAAGAGTTTTTATTGCAAAATTTTTAAGGCTGAACTTTTCAGCCTGCTTAATACCTTTTTCTGACATTTCTTTTCTTTTTAAAGGATCAAAGTATAGTTTTTTGATTTCATCCGCCAGCCTGTCTTCATTTTCAGGGTCTATTTTTATTGCAGAATCACCGACCACTTCAGGCAGCGAAGAAGTATCTGAAGTAATTACCGGGACTCCGCATGCCATTGACTGAAGAGGCGGGAGGCCGAATCCTTCATATATACTTGGATAAATAAAAATTAACGCATTTTTATAAAAATATTTCAACTCAGGCTCAGCCACATAGCCTGTGAAAATTATCTTGTTTTTCAATCCTTCGCTTTTGATGTTCTCAAAATATTGTTCTATCTCTTTATAATACCAGCCTTTTTTACCAACTATTACCAAGTCTGCGTTAATTTCTTTTTCTATTTTTCTGTATGCTTTCAATATGGACATAATGTTCTTTCTTGGCTCTATCATGCCCACAAAAAGCATATATTCTTTATCTATGCCATATTTGCTTAATAAATTCCTCTCTGGCTGAATATCACAATTATAGTATTCGGGAATGCTCTCATATGTAACAACAATATTTTCTTTTTTTATTTTAAAATATCTAAGTATATCTTTCCTGGTATTCTCTGAAACCGCTATTACCTTGTCTGCCTTTTTTATAAACATTGGTATAAAAAATTTAAAAAAAAGTCTTTTTGTTATAGTAAATTTCTCCGGGAAAATGAAAAATGTCAGATCATGGATTGTCACAACTATCTTTAATCCCATTTTTATCAGGGGGGTCACATAATTTGGAGAGTGAAGAATATTAATATTTTTCTTTTTTAGTTCAAAAGGAAGTATAAAAAACTGCCATAATACTCTCTGAATCCTGTTATTAAATTTTTTATCCAGAACATAAAAATTTTTTCTGTCGTTAAAATCAAAAAAAATCCCTGCCAGCTCCTTATCAGCAATTATATAAAAAGAATCTTTATCATCGCTTGTTTTCAGCAAGCCATTGACAAGGTTAATAATATAAAACCCCGTTCCTGTGTTTTCTTTTCTGAGAAGAGTAGCATCTATGGCTATTTTCATCTGTTTAAAAGTTCCCCATATATCTTTTCTGTCTTTTTGACCTTTTCTTCAAGGGTAAAAAGTTCTTTTAATTTAATATATGCATTTTGCCTGATTTCTTCCAGCCTGTCCATATTACTGATTGCAGAACTTATTCTTCTGGCAACATCTTCCGGTTCCGGCCTGCATAAAAATCCGGTAACTTTATCTTCTATCATTTCCGGAATCCCTCCGATATCTGTGCCTATAACTATTTTTTTATAACAAAATCCCTGCAATACCACCATGCCCAGACCTTCTTCGATAACAGGGCAATGGACAATTATGTCAGAATATTTTATATAATCTTTTATATTGTTAACAAATCCCATAAAAAAAATTTTATCCTGCAATTTTTCCTGCTTTATAAAATCAATAATCTTTTCCTTATATTCAATATCTTTCTGAAAATTGACATCGCCTGCAAAAAATACTTTTACATTAATGTTTTTTAATGAATCTGAAGCAATAGCTCTTACTAATAAAAACTGTCCTTTAAGTTCGGAAATATTACCGATATTTAATATCCTTACAGCCTTATCATCAATATTCATGTAATCAAGATAAACATCATTTTCGGAATATCCGTTTTCAAATTCTTTTACATCTATTCCATCATAAATTACTGTTACTTTATCTTTTTTCTTTGAGTAATTTCTATAATCATCTGCATTTCTTTCTGAGCTGGCTATTACTTTGTCTGCAAAAAGACTGCAAATCACTGCCCTGAGTTTTTTCTTCCATTGCTTGTCAAGAATATTTTTTATATTTATCACAAGTTTTTTTCTCAATAATTTTGATGGTATGGCTGCATAAAAAGAGTCCTGGAATGAATTACAAATTACAACATCCGGATTAATTTTTTTTAATATAAATATGAGCCTGATATTGGAAAAAACCAAAGCAAAAAGAAACCAGAAAAGCAAAAATGGATTAAGGGTTTTTCTTATAAAAGGCATTCTGAATATGATTAATTCAGCTTTAGATTCAAGAATCCTGTCATATAAAAGCCCTGATTTATCAGGTAAAATACATACTGATTCATATTTATCCCTGTTCATTTTGCGGATAATGTCATACATGCTGATTTCTGCACCACCAAAAAGAGTTGTGCGTGAAAAGTAGAGCAATTTTGATTTATATGCCATTGAGAAAATTTATATTATTATGTTTTATTTTATTTACTTTATTAATATACCGAACTTCTTTAACTTAAATTTGTGCATTACATAATTTATGCTTGTACTCAATACACCGAAGCCGTATTTGACACTTCGCCTGAAGTTGATTGAAGAAGCCTCCGGAAAATATTTGGTGGGACAGGAAATCTCGGCAATCCCGTAACCAAAATATGTTATCTGGGCGATTATCTGATTATCAAAAACAAAATCATCTGAATTCTTCATAAAAGGGATATCTTCCAATACTTTTCTGCTATAAGCCCTGTAACCTGTATGGTATTCTGTAAGTTTCTGATTAAGCAGTATATTTTCTATAAAAGTAAGAACCCTGTTGGCAAAATATTTGTAATAAGGCATTCCTCCCTTAAGCGCACCTTTCCCCAGTATTCTTGACGCAAATACCACATCGTATTCCTCGGCTGCTATAAGGTATGCCATGGCTGGAATAAGCTTGGGCGAATACTGATAGTCAGGATGCAGCATTATTATAATATCTGTATCAGTTTCAAGAGCTGTTTTGTAACAGGTCTTCTGATTGCCTCCATATCCTTTATTTGTCTGATGGATAATAGTCTTTATATTTAATTTTTTGGATATTTCAGCAGTTTTATCATTAGATGCATCATCTGTAAGTATTATTTCATCGACAATGCTCTTGTCTATCTCGTTATATGTTTTTATCAGAGTAGATTCTGCATTATATGCCGGCATTACAACAGTTACTTTTTTATTATTTATCAATTTATCAATCCTCTTTTATGTAAATTTTATTTACCAGATTATGCAAATTCTTAATCACTAATTTTATTACAAGACTGATTATGGGATTTCTTCATAAATATGCTGTATTTAAATTTTCTGTATATTTTATATATTTTAATTTTTTTAAGTACCCATAAGAAATAATATTTTATTTTTCTTAAAAAAAAGTAGGTTTTTTTTGAAAAATCAAAATCATAATATTTCCTGCTGACTTTTTTTATTTCTTCAAGATTTTTAAGATAATTTAAATCACTTAATCCGTAAAGATTAAATTTTGCCAAAGGTTCTCTAACGAATATCATTTTATTTTCTACACTGTTGTTTAAATATCTTAAGAGGAATTCATAATCAGCCATATTGCCAAAACTCAGGTCATAAAAACCCAGTTCATTAAATAATCTTTTATTAAAAAACATAGACTGATGACATATGGGCATGCCTTTCCATAACACTTTTTCATCAATTTTATTACCAGATAAATATTTTAAATTTTCAGCTGTTGAAAAATTTTCAGATAGCCCATATAAAATTCCTGAATCATTATTTAATTGCATTCTGCTTGCAACATTTTTTAAAACCTCCTCATCATGATAATAATCGCCGGCATTTAAAAAATTTATAAAATCACCCTTTGCAAAAGAAATTCCCTTATTCATTGCATCATAAATTCCATTATCCTTCTCGCTTATCCAACATGAAATCACTTCTTTATAGTTGCTAATGATATCCAGAGTTTCGTCGGTAGAACCACCATCAATTATAATAAACTCTTTATTTGTGTATTCCTGAGCAATAACGCTTTTTATTGTTTTTTCAAGTTCTTCCGCATTATTGAGACAAACAGTTATTATACTTATTAATGGAAAATAATCTTTTAAATCATTCATTTATACTTCTTTTCCTGCCAGAACTATATTATTGTTATAAAAACCTCTTTTTCTGGGTAATATAAATGATAAAATACGTCCGCTTATATTAAATGGTGAAATCAGTAAAAAAGTTAAAATAAAATTCCAGTATTTATTCTTAGGTAATATACAATTATAAATATATGCACATATCATCTGAAAAATAGTCTCAACATAATTGGTACTTTTTTTTATTCTTATGACTTTTAGTCTATGCTTTTCAAAAAGCCTGTTTATACCGAAAGATGTAAATCTATAAAAATCATAAGGTATTTCATGCTCGTCCCATATACATGGTATAGTTACAAGAGCATATGCTCCCTTTTTTAAGACCCTGTAAAACTCCTCCAGAATCTCGTCAAGATTCTCTACATGCTCAAGAACTTCAGAACTAAAAATGGAGTCAAAATATTCATTTTCAAAAGGAATTTTTCTGCCATCATAAAATACATCGATATTTTCATTTGCATGATCGTGTCCACTTTTTTCTATATCTATACCTATATATCTTTTAAAATCAAATAAATCCTTGTATGGCTTGCAGCCACAGCCAAAATCCAGGACTATGCCTTTTATATATTCTTTATTTTCTTTTATTCCCAAGTACAGACCACGTCTCAAAAAATAAAAAGGATTAATGAATAATCCTAAAAAAGTCGGTTTGAATTGTTGTTCATGAATAACTTTTTTAAATCTTGAAAACATATTTGTAATCAATAATTATTTATAATTAACTTGACTAAAAAATTATTTTACAAGTTCTTCAAATAAGCCCAGGTACATCTTGCTTATTCTTTCAGCATTATATTCATCCTCAACTTTTTGCCTTGCTTTTGAATTCAGGCTATAAATGGTTTTTTCGTCCGAAGAAAGAACATATCTTATGCCTTCCGCCAGATCTGCTGGTTCAAATGGTTTGGCAAGGTATCCGTTTATTTTATGTTCTATCATATCTGGATTCCCGCCTATGCCAAAACTAACAACCGGTGTCCCGCAGGATAATGATTCAAGCACTGTATTTGGAAAGTTGTCCTGTATGGAAGGCATGACGAAAACATCTGCCGCTGAATATATTATAGATAGCGTAATATCATCATTGATAAATCCCAGATAATTGGTATTAAATTTTGTTCCAATATCTTCTTTGGGTTTAGTAGCTCCAAATATAAGCAACTCGGCATATTCATAAATCCCATAATCTTCAAGTATTTTTATTGCCGGAATAAGATGCTGTATTCCTTTCCGCTTATCCGTCGTTGCGCTCAGGCCTCCAAAAAGTATTACTTTTTTTTCTGCAGGAATGTTTAAAATCGTTTTGGCGATACTCTTATTGATAGGTTTGAATACCCTGGTGTCAATCGTATAAGGTATTACCTCTATTCTGAAGTTTTTAAAAAGAGAACTCTCCTTTGCGCAATCTGCAAGCCATCTGCTTGGTGAGATGATTGTCATATCCAGGTTTTTCCAGGCTTTTTCCTTTTTTTCCCATATGCTTCTCGATAAATCATTTTTACTGTCAGATTCGAGCTGAGGGCAATGACCACAGGAATTTATATATTCTTTACAATCAAAAGCATAATGACACCCACCGGTAAATGCCCACATATCATGCAGTGTCCATATAACAGGATACTTAATTCTTGGTAATTCCGATATCGGCAAAAAACCCCTTCCAACCCAGTTTAAATTAACAATATCGGGATTTATTTTTTTTATTTTTTTTGAAATATTATGTGGAAACCATCCTATGCTCCATGGAGTCCCTGCAAATTTTTTATACTTCCTCAAAGGCAAAAGATCTATTCTGGTTCTAATTTTTCCAATTATTTTCTGGAAGGAAGTATCAGGAGCAATGACTGAAGGCTCTATGCTGCTCTTGAATTGCACAAGCATTCTGGATTCATCCAATACGTTCCTTAAAGCCTCGAATATCCTATAAGTTGAACGGGATGCTCCGCCTTCTTTATCATAGGTACTGAGAACTAATTGTCTTATGCTCTTTTTCTCCATCTATCATAAAATATTATTTTTTTGATAATCGTTTTTATGGTAGCAAACCTGTCTTTCTTAAAAATTTTACCGAACTCTCTTGAAATATTTTTATCAAGTTCGATCTTGCTTAAGAACCTGATATTATATTCTGATTCTTTAAGGCCATCCTGATAATGATATTTTTTATCAAAGCCACAGTTTATGCCAGTTCCATCAAATCCAATATTGTTCAGAAATGATTTCACCGGATATACAGAATAGGCATTATTGACAAAATGCGCGTATTCCCATCTTGTCGCCCAGGAATCTATTTTTCCTTCGATATGAGCCAGCATCATATCAGCTTTATCTTCACCGGTTTCTGCATATTTCTTTCGCAACTTTTTATTTTTTAAAAACTCATCGGCGTCTTTAAATTCCCAATCAGCCTTGGCCCATCTGTCTTTCCATGTCCCCCATCCCCAGGAAGAACATCTTGGGTAAAAATAAATATCATGGTTGTAGCTTTCAGGGATATCCATAAGTTCTTCAGGATAATTATATCCTGTAACTGAAAAAACTTTTTTTTCGCTTTCATAAAATTCCAAAGCTTCATTCATAAATCTTAAAAAATCAGTTTTAAAAACCATGTCGTCTTCTATTACTATAATTCTGCCATATCTGTTAATAACATCGGTAACGCCACTTATAATAGAGTTTGCCAGACCAAGATTCTCTTTTCTTTCTGTGATTTTTATATCTTTAAATCCTGAGATATTTCTTATCTGTTCTCTGACAGTTTCCACTTCTTTAACGGCATCACTATTCCTGGGACCATCCGAGAATATAAAAAGATCTGTTTGGGAAGCTAGCTTATTTCTCGAAAGACTGTCTGATGTCTGCTTTGTGTGCCAAGGCCTGTTATAAACAAAAAATACAACTGGTGCTAAAATCATTTAATTCCTATTTTAAAAATTTAAATTAAAACTACTCTGCATACCATTCCGCCTTATGCAGCACTTTGCAATGACTCGGTAATCCCAGGCTGCCGGTTCCGAAAAAGTCGCCGCCATCGACTGTAATATATGCAATCTCAGTAATGTAATCCAGTACTTCCAATTCTTCATATACTATAAAAACAGAAAAATGGTAAATGCCATTTGCCAGCGGCAGATTATTCACTTTGCAGCAAATTTTTCCATCTGAAGAATCCAGATCTAAATTATCATTTGTAAAATTAGTTCTAAATAAAAGAACTCTTGAATTTTTCTCATCATAAATATCAAAACTTACTTCAACATTTTTTAATATTTTTTTTGCATTATTTTTGTATCTGATTTCAAAACAATAATTTTTCCCAGACTGTAAAAATTTTACTTCATTATTATCATCATTAAGGACTCTGAAACCTATAACTCTTATTTTCCCGCTCCCATGACGGTCTACTCTTCTCTCAAGGTCTATTTTTTTATAATCAGTCATTGCTTTTTCCAGATAGCTTCTGACAACCGTATTTACATCCGTATCCAAAATTACATTTCCCTCATCCAGCAATATACCTCTGCTGCATAAAGATTCAATTGCAGGCATATTATGGCTTACAAATAAAACAGTCCTTCCTTCCCTGCTGACATCTTCCATTTTATCAAGACTCTTTTTCTGAAACTTTGCATCTCCCACAGCCAGCACTTCATCAACGATAAGTATTTCAGGTTCGAGATGAGAAGCTACGGCAAAAGCAAGTCGTACATACATGCCAGAGGAGTATCTTTTTACGGGAGTATCCAGGAATTTTTCAACTTCAGCAAAATCAACTATTTCATCAAATTTTCTTTTTATCTCAGATTTACTCATACCCAGTATGGCTCCATTTAAAAATATATTCTCACGCCCAGTTAATTCCGGATGAAAACCAGTCCCTACCTCAAGCAAGCTTGCTATCCTTCCTTTTATTACAATTCTTCCCTCCGAAGGTTCTGTTATCCTGCTGAGAAGTTTAAGAATAGTTGTTTTACCTGCGCCATTCCTTCCGATAATGCCAACTCTGTCTCCTTCTTTTATTTCAAAATCAACATTGCGTAAAGCCCAGAACTCTTCTTTTGTCTGAGATAACGCACTGCCGGGTCTGACCATTCTTTTTACAATTTTTTTGGTTCCTTCAGTTATTACGTCCCTTAAAGCAACATATCTCTCGGACCTCTGGTGGGAAATTAAATATTTTTTACCTAAATTTTCTACCCTGATAACTGTATTCATAAAATTTATATCCTATCAGCAAAAGTTTTCTCAGTTTTTCTAAAATAAATTATAGCAACAACAAACAATATGATTGTCAAAACAATCGAAATTATAAATCCTGGCATATAGAACTCGACTCCCTTTCCGATAATTGACCACCTGAACCCGTCTATAACTCCAACCATAGGATTTATCGAGTAAATCAGCCTCCACTTTCCTGGTATTGTATCGCTGCTGAAACCAACAGGGGAGACGTAAAGACCGAACTGAATAATAAATGGCACAATATATCTGAAATCCCTATATCTTACATTCAAAGCTGAAATTAATAATCCGGCTCCTGCAGAAACCAGAATTGCCAAAAATAAAAATAAGGGCATGAAGACTATCTTCCAGCTTGGAGCAAATTTGTAAAAAATCATTATTATGGCTAATAGAACAAACGATATAAAAAAATCCACAAGAGCAACGATCATTGAGCTGACAGGCATTATGATTCTCGGAAAATAAATCTTCGATATCATATTTGCATTTGAGATGAGACTGTTGCTGCTTTCCTGAAGTGCATTGGCAAAAAACTGCCATGGAAGCAATGCAACAAAAACCAGCACTGCGTATGGAGCATTCTCAGAAGGCAGGTTGGCAATCTTGCCAAAAATAATAGTAAAAACCACCATTGTAAGAATTGGCCTTATGATACTCCAGGCAACACCAATGACTGTCTGCTTATATCTGACTAATATGTCTCTCCAAGATAAAAAATAAAAAAGCTCTCTGTAACGCCATATGTCCCTGAAATAATTTTTCTCAGACTTCCCAGCCTCAATGACAAGATAATCCTTATTATTTTCTTCCATGTTCATCAATATACCACTCTATAGTTTTTCTAAGTCCTTCATCAAATTTTACCTTCGCCTTAAAACCAAATTCTTTTTCAGCTTTACTTGTATCCAGACATCTTCTTGGCTGTCCGTCTGGTTTGGAAACATCCCAGGTAATTTTACCACTAAATCCCACAATGTCTTTAATCTTTTCTGCCAGATCTTTGATTGATATTTCAAATCCCGCCCCTATATTTACCGGTTCGGGACCATTATATTTTTCTGTAGCGTCTGCAACGGCATTTGCGCAATCTTCCACATACAGGAATTCGCGTGTTGCTTTGCCAGTCCCCCATACAACGACTTCATTATCGCCATTAAGTTTAGCTTCATAAAACTTCCTGATGAGAGCAGGTATTACATGACTTGATTTGGGATCAAAATTATCTCCCGGACCATAAAGATTAACAGGAAGCAGAAAAATAGAATTAAATCCATATTGCTGTCTGTATGCCTGGGATTGCACAAGAAGCATCTTTTTTGCAAGACCATAAGGAGCATTTGTTTCTTCAGGATATCCGTTCCACAGATCTTCTTCCCTGAAAGGTACCGGAGTATACTTGGGATAAGCACAAATTGTGCCTATTGCGACAAATTTTTCAACTCCTGTTTTTCTGGCAAATTCCATTAGCTGAACACCCATTATTAAATTATCATAAAAAAAACTGCCGGGATTTTCCCTGTTCGCGCCTATTCCGCCAACGACTGCCGCAAGATGTATTGCAATATCTGCCTTAGAATCAGAATACATCTTTATTACATCATCTATTTTTCTTAAATCATAATCCTTGATTTTAGGGATAAAAATATTCCCAAATCCTCTTTCCTCCAATGTTCTAACTAAAAATCTGCCTAAAAACCCATCACCTCCGGTGATTACCAAACTTTTGTTTTTTAGATCACTCATTTTTTCCCCCAAAATATTTCTAACCAAAATTACCGAATTTATTAATCTTTTTAAATCTGTTTTCCATACTAAAAATTCCTATAGTAAGCGACAGCTGCATCGAAATGCATATCATTATGGTTGTCGCAGAAAAATAATTTTCCGTAAAAGCAAGAAAAAATAAAACTATTATACTTGCCAGACCGGAAAGATAAAATTTTTTTAGATATTTATCTTCTGAATTACAATAAGCTTTATAAATTATTTTATAACATATAAACCAAAACAATAAAATTAAAAATAATCCGACAATGCCTGTTTCCGCTAAAAAATGCAGATAAGAATTATGGGCATGTGAAGTATTGAAAATAAAATTCTGGTCATTGTATGTCGACACAACTCCTGAAATACCCTCAAGCCTGTAGTACAAGTTTTTTTCTATATCATTATATCTTCCAAAACCTACTCCGAATAAAGGACTTTTTTCAAACAAAAACCAGGCTTTTTCCCACAAGTCCATTCTTGTTATAGTTGTATATGCATCTGAACCACCCTTAAAAGAAGTAAATATCTGGAAAATTCTTTTATGGGTATCAGTTATGAATATAAATGGCAGAAATGCTGCCAGGAAAACCAGGATCGATATCAAAAACTTTTTTATAGACTTAAAATGCATCCATAAAACAAAAATAAATCCTGCGACAAAACCTACATAGCTTCCTCTGCTTTTTGTTATGAAAAGACCTGCAACACATATAATAAAAGCAAGTAGATATAAAAATTTATATTTTTTTAATTTTTCTTCCAGAAAGAAAATAAGTGCAAATATACTTACAACTGCATATATGGAACCTGTGGCATTATGAGCAAAATTAAAAGCTACAAACATATATCCTGCACCAGAATTATGCTGTAAAGTAAAATCTGAAAATTTTGTCAGATATTCAAATATCCCCATTAATGCAAATGATGTAAAAACTACAAAAATTATAAAATAGAAAATCCTGGTTGCTTTTTTGTAATTAAAAAAGGGAACAGCAAACATAAAAAAAGGCAGGTAACAAAAGAAAAAATTGCCATCATTTCTTATAAAGCTATAAGATAAAAAATTACCAAGCCCCTGATTTGTAAAAAAATAGCTTATTGCCAGATAAATATAAATTATTGCCAGAAGTACCAGAAGGTTTTTATGGTATATGGTGATTACAGGTTTGTATGTAAAAAATATCAAGGTAATTGCAAGTGAAATAATGACTGAAAATATCATCAGATAAGGTTTTAAGTTAACAAGAAAAAAAGCAGACGGAAGCACCAGTAAAAAAATTATCAGTAACCCGGCCAGGCTGATAAATCTGCTATTAATACTATTGCTCTCGGTGTCTCTATTATCCATTTTTTATTTTTTTAAAATCTTCATATTTTGATAATACATAATCATTTATTTTCTTTTTGAATATTTCTTTATCAAATCTCTCGGCATTTTTTCTTATTTCTTCCTTATCGAACATTGTCTCCATTCCAAGAAATCTGTTAACTGCATCCATGAACGATTCTTCCGTATTTTCATTAAAAAAAATACCTGTTTTTTTATCAATGATAGTTTCCAGCGCGCCGCCCATTTTAAAGGCTATAACAGGCTTCCCTGATGCCTGAGCTTCAATCGGCGTTATTCCAAAATCTTCATTGCCTGGAAATATAAAACCTCTGCATTTGCTGTATAATCTTACCAGTTCCCCTTCATCTACTCTTCCGACAAACTCGGTATTTGAACCAGCCATAAGCTTAAGCTCGTTCTGAAAAGGCCCTGTTCCTACAATCTTTAATCTCAGATTACTTAATTTATTAAAACATTTGATTACCAGATCCAGATTTTTATACGAATTAAGCCTTGACACAATAAGAAAGTAATCGTCTCTGCTATTATTTATATTGTAATGGTTAATATTTACAGGAGGGTATATCACATCCGACTCTAATCCATAAACAGATTTAATCCGATTCTTAATATTTTCAGATATCGAAATAAAATAATCTACTCCTTTATTATTATTTAAATCCCATTTTTTTAACTTTTTTAATATAAGCGGCAGGACAAATTTTATCAGAAAACCTTTTTTTTCTTTCCTGATATAATTTTCATAGTCCCATAAAAATCTTGCAGGTGTGTAACAATAACATATATGAAGAATGTTTCTGTCTTTCTTTACCCCTTTTGCAAAAGCACTGCTGGAGCTTAAAATTACATCATATCCGCTTAAATCAAATGATTTGAAAGCTTTGGGATACAGAAAAAGACAATGTTTGAATATCTTTTTTATAAAAGGAATTTTCTGCATAAACGAAGTCCTGATATCCATTTTTCTGAATGTTTCCGGCATTCTCTCAGCGTCATAAATAGAAGTATACACAGGAGAGTCTTTATAAACCTCATTAAGAGCTTCTATTACTCTTTCTGCTCCACCATATTGATTAAGATAGTCATGTACAATTGCAAGCTTCATAAAAATTACTATCTGTTCCTTACCCTCAGGTTAATTATTGAATTTATGAAGTTACCCAATATAAAAGAAGAAAAAATCGCTATAGCAAGGCTGATTATAATTGTACTGAAAATATTGGTATTTTTTTCAATGTCAGGTAATTCATTTATTGTCATCCTTTCAATGAAAACACCTTTATTCTTCTCCAGATTATCAAGAATGTCCGTTAATAAGGCTGTTTCTTCTTCAACAGCAGTTAATCTGCTTTCTATGGCTGGAGAAAGATAGTCCAGCCCCTTGAATTCGATACTCTCATTTCCGCTTTTCTCAACAGATGCAATCAGTTTTTCATTGATATCCAGAATATATTGTTCGGCTTCATCAGAGATTTCTTTGTATTCTTTATCAAGTTCAGAAAGTCTTGATTCTATTTTGGATACCAGTACTTCATAAGAATCATTAAACTCAGCCTGTTTCTGTTCATTATATTTCGCAACAAGAGTATTGTTTATCAATCTTGCTTCTTCGGGAGTATCAAAATGTGTAGTCACTATCAGCTTGTTTTCGTTTATAACGCTTTCGGCCTCTACCTGGCCTTTTAACTCTTCGATACTATATCTGTTCTGCAAAGCATCCGAGACCTGTGAGAGGATTTCGTCATTTCTTATATTTATTATTATCTCCTCGAAATATCTGGGTATCAGCTGTTTCTCTGCAGAAACTAACCATAATTTTGAAGCATCATCAGGATAATTTTCTGATATGATTTCCTGATATGATTTGTTAAATTCCGAAATCGATATCTGGGATTGTGCTGAATACTGAGAGTCTTTATTAATATAGAAAAAAGTAAACACGCTTAATGCAAGCACTATCAAAAATATACCTAAAAACCAGAATTTTCTTTTTTTTATAACTATGAAATATTCCCTTAAATCCGTGATATTATATTCATTATTATTTTTATTGTTCATATTTTTTAACCTGGAAAATTTTGTTAAATAAAATTATAGGTATTTTACATTAAAAAGAATCTTTTGTAATCACTTTGCTTGTATAAGCATAAGATATTGAAAAGAGCATTTAGATTATACTAATTTTTTAATAAGCTCCCTTACCAGTCAGTATATGTATTACGGTTAAAAATAATATTTTGATTTCAAGCCATATTGACCAGTTATGTATGTAGTATAAATCCAGCTTCATCCTTTCCTCATAATCCAGATCGCTTCTGCCGCTTACCTGCCATAAGCCGGTAATACCCTGCTTTACTATCATCCTTTTTCTTTCCCAGTCTTTAAGCATATCTCCTTCTTCAATAGCAAGAGCTCTGGGTCCCACTATGCTTAAATCACCTTTTAAAACATTTAATATCTGCGGAAGCTCATCAAGAGAAGTTTTCCTTAAGAACCTGCCAGCTTTTGTTATCCTTGGATCTTCTCTTATTTTGAAACCTCCATTCCTGTCATATATCTTATTAAGTATCATGCTGTTTTTGTCTGCGTCAGCTACCATTGTCCTGAACTTGAATATCTCTATTATTTTATAATTTTTACCATACCTTTTCTGCTTATAAAAAATCGGACCTCTGGAGTCTGCTTTTATGAAGATTGCAATGAATGGAAGTATTATTAAAAAGCCCAAAAACAATATAATTCCCAGAATATAATCCAAAAGATACTTTATTATACTGTCTATAGTGCTTATTTCGACTTTCTTAACCTGAATAAATAAAATCCCTCTTTCTTCAAACATTTTTACTCTTGATATCGAAAATTCGAAAAGAGACGGGGAAAGCTGTACCTCAATTTTTTTATCTTCCACCAGATCAAGAATACCGACTATTTCAAGATAGTTAATCTTGTCAGTAGAAATAACAATTCTGTTTATATGATAAGAATCAATAATTTTTTTTAATTCTTTTAAATTACCAAGTATGCGAAATCCATTGAACTCCCTGATGCTGCTTTTTGTGACAAATCCATCATCTAAAAATCCTATTATTTCATTGCTCTCGATACTGTTCTTCTGTAATGTGATAGCAATTCTTTTGCTTTCTTCATTTACCCCTATTATAAGTATGTTGTTTTTAATACCTATTTTTTTTAATACGAGGTTTAATGCCCTGTTGACCAGCAATCTTTCAGATACGATAAAAAGTATGGAAAACAGTACAGTATATATGAGCCATATTCTGGAAAGCTGGTAAGTGTTTCTATTAAAATAATAATTAAGGACTATTATTATAAAAGACGTAGCCAGTACACTGAAAATAATACTATTATTGGTATCTATTTTGGAACGAAGATACTGATAATTATATAATCGCCTTAAATAAAATAAAATCAGTATCAGAGATATCCCGATTATGCTATAAATCAGGTAATACTGGCTTATGGCAGCAAAGTCTTCATTTTCCTCAAGGACAAACTTGATATATGTAGATAAGCCGTAGGCAATAGCAACAAATATAATATCGAAGATGAAATAGGTTATGGCAAAAATTTTTACTTTTTTATTTTTTAGCTTCAATTTTTTAAAATAGAATATATTTTTATTAATAATAATAAAAATTTCTTTTTATTTAAACTTTATTATCGGCAAAAGCCCTAGTATGATAATTAAAATGAATTTGCCAAAAAATTTTTTATAATATTTTATTAAGGATTAAGAAATATTTTCAGCCAGATTATGGATCTTTCAATTATTATA
>DBPS01000016.1:0-2466 GCA_002304935.1 Candidatus Humimicrobium oleiphilum
GGGACACCTTCTATCTCAAAATAAGGTGTATAGGAAGGAAAAGCATTTACTGAATCAAGAGCATCTGAAACAATTACTCCGAGATTGTTCTGTTCAAGAGTAGGCATGGTGACTGTCCCTGTATCAATATCCACATATCTTGCACCCGCTGAATTAAAAAAATAAAGGGTATTTCCGCCAAACCTCAGGCTTTTTTCAGGATCTCTTGCTTTTAGGTAAAAACTTGACGGGGTTTTGGAAACAGCCCACTCAGTCAGGCTGGCAGGTATCTTTGCGAGCATTGTATTATAGTCAACGATACAACCGTGTTCTTCAAGAACCTTAAGCGATTTTTCAGATTCAAATTTAAAACCAACTTCTTCCAGTACATTTAAGGAAGCTGTATGTATCTGCTCGATCTGGCTGTCTGTCAGGATTTTTAATGGTTCAAAGTTTCTTTTAAAACCTTTTTGCATATTCCTCTCCTTAATTAAAATTTACTTGATGCCAAGAAGACTCTTTGCAACTTTTACTCCGTCAGGAGCAGTTGCGCCATATCCGTCTGCACCTATTGAATCTGCAAATTCCTGATTTATAGGAGAACCTCCTATTATTACCTTAACTTTGTCTCTTAATTTTTCTTTTTTTAATCCTTCAATGACATTTTTCTGTTCCATTGCTGTTGTGGTAAGCAGAGCGCTCATTGCAATTATATCCGGCCTGTGTTCTTTCACTGCATCAAGAAAAGCTTCAGATCTGACATTTATCCCAAGATCTATTACTTCAAATCCTGCAGCATAAAGCAATGTTGCAACCATACCTTTTCCAATTGAATGTATGTCACCGAAAACTGTCCCTATAACCACTTTCCCGAGAGAGCCGGATTTTTTTCCCTGCTTCTGAATTTCCTCAGTAATTACCGGTATGGCTTTTTTCAGTACTTCCGCAGCACATACCAGGTCAGGCAGAAAATAGTCCCCTTTTTCAAATCCATCCCCTATTTCTCTTATGGCATCAGTAAGGACCTTTGCTGCTTCCATCGGATTAACTTTCTGGGAGATGGCTTCCTTTGCTACCTTCTCTGCATTATCGATATCAAAATCCAAAACAATAGATTTAAGATTTTCGAGAGCTTTTTCGGACAATTTTCCCTCCTTCTGGAATTTCACAAAATATAAAAATTTTTTTAAAAACCATTAAAAACAAGACTTTGATGAACCAATTATAATAATATAAATCATCCAGGACCCGGCAAACATGTATGAATCATTTCTTTCTGGCAAATGATACGGATTCTCTCTCAACAATTGATGTAGGCACTATTATAGTCTTGTCTTCAACCTCTCTGCCTTCAATAATGTCAACAAGCAGATTCATGGCAATATTTCCCATAACTCTTTTCTGTTGCTTTAAAGTTGTAAGAAGTGGTCTTGTAAACTGGGAAAACAATATATTATCGAACCCCATCACCGAAATATCTTCAGGGACTTTAAATCCTTCTTCAAATAAAGCCCTCAGTACGCCATAAGCAAAAACATCTGCAACTGTAAGGAAAGCAGTCGGTAATTTTCCCTTTTTTAAAAATTCCTTCACAATCCGATAGCTGGAGGCTGTCTCATTCAGCCTCATCTCTTCACTCATAAGCACAAGATCCGGGTCAAAATCTATACCATTTTTTTTAAGCCCTGAAAGATATCCCTCATATCTTTGCCTGACTGTTGTCTGATTGTCTCCAGTGAAAGTGACGTAGCAGATTTTTTTATGATTATAGCTGCAAAGATAATCGACACAATTCTCGACTGCTGCAGTATTATCTATTACAACAGTGGGGATCTCACTGTCGCCAAGAGCCTTGTCAATAACGACAATCGGGATGTTTCTGTCATATATTTTTTTTATAAATTCATAATTATCAAAACCGGAGAAAAATATGAGCCCGTCTATAAATGAATCAATAAGCTTGTTTGCTATTTTAACTTCTTCCCTGTAATCAAAATTGGTACATCCCAGTATCATTGTATAATCTCTCTGCCTTGCTATTTCTTCTATTCCGTATATGACCTGGGAGAAGAAAGAAGAACTGATATCCGGAAGGATTACCCCTATTGCCCTGGTGCTTTTTATTCTCAGCCCTCTGGCAATTATATTCGGCCTGTAATTAAGTTTTTCAATTGCATCAAGGACTTTTTCTTTAGTACTGTCAGCAACAAACCTGGTTTCATTTATAACATTTGAAACTGTGGAAATTGCTACTCCGGCTTCGCTTGCAATATCTTTAATAGACGTAACACCGGATTTTCTTTTCTTGGAGTCTTTCATAGGTAATTATTCAAAAAAACGTTTTTATATTTATGAAAATTATAATATAAAATTTTAAAAAGTAAAAAGAATTTTAATTATGATTAAAAATTTTTTGATTTTATAAAACTCTAATGTTTTTTAAAAGTAATATTGTAGTCAAAATCCTTCTATGAGCAGATAGAATTA
>DBPS01000016.1:2491-2702 GCA_002304935.1 Candidatus Humimicrobium oleiphilum
AATAAAAATATAAAAATTATTATTTTGGAGGCATAATGACTGAAAGCTTAAAAGGAAAAGTAGCTGTTATCACAGCAGCTGGAGACGGGTTTGGAAAAGCAACTGCAGAATTATTTGCAGAAAAAGATCAGTGTAACCTGGTAATAACCAGCCTTCATGAAGAAAAAATAACGGAAACAGCAAAAAGATGTATTGAATATGGTTCAAAAGT
>DBPS01000022.1 GCA_002304935.1 Candidatus Humimicrobium oleiphilum
ACTCTTTTTGCGGCTGCAGCGCCTGCATCTACTGCTGCTTTCACTGCACCTACATCACCTTTTACAATCACTGTAATATATGCGCTTCCTATTCTTTCCTGTCCCATAAGGGTTACGTTTGCTGCTTTAACCATTGCGTCTGCAGCTTCAATTGATGCAACAAGTCCTCTGGTTTCGATTAATCCTATTGCTTCACCTAACATTTTTACTCCTTGTCTGTTTGTTTAATTTTTTAATAATTATATTATTACTTTAAATTTTACCTGTGTTTCAGTTTGTCTGTTTTTTTTATTTCTATTTTAATTTTTAATAATATTTTTATAAATTATCAGGTTTTGATTACAGTTCCTGTCTCATCTGCTTATTTCTTTAAGAATACTTTTAACAGTTGATTCTATTATGTCCTGTAACTCTTTTCTGGTTAATGTAATTTTATCATTATCCTGTAATAAATTATAATCGGCAACCCTGTTTTTATTATTATTTTCTGAACCTGTACCATTTTTTATATCAGAATAGTTCATTAACCTGTCACCTATCCTGCAGCCTGAAAAATTTTCTGTGTCCATCCCCCACTGTGTTCTTAGTTTTAATAGTTTTTTTACATTCCCTTCAGAAATAGTATTGACATTGCCAAGACTTTGCGCAATTGCATTTATTTTGGCAAAAAGCTCCATACTTTCCATTCTGTAATATGCCTGAAACACATTTTCACCTGTAGAAAGAGCTCCGTGATTTTCCAAAAGAAAAACAAAATTATCCTTTAGATGTTCTCTTACACTGTCAGGAATCTCAAATGTGGAGGGGGTACCGTATTTTGTTAAGGGTATATGTCCGAGTGAAATCACAATTTCAGGGAGGATGCATTGGTCAAGAGGTATGCCTGCTACAGCATAAGCTGTGGAATAAGGCGGATGAGCATGTACTACAGATGTAACTCCTGGTTTGTTTTTAAGTATGTCAAGATGCATCTTTATTTCTGATGAAGGTTTGAGCTCTTTTTCGCCTTCTGTCATATTACCATCCATATCAACCTTAATAAGCATGTCTGTGGTTATACGTCCTTTGCTTATTCCTGTGGGGGTGCAAATGGCGTGATTATCATCTATCATAACCGAAACGTTACCATCATTTGCTGCAACCCAGCCATTGTTATAAATTTTTGAGCATACTTCAACTATATCGGCTCTTAATTCTCTTTCGGTTTTTTCAGCCATTTAAATCCTTTCATTAAGACATAGCTTATATAATAATGACTGCAGATGACTATTGTGCTAAATTACATTAAATCATGAATTAAAAAAATCCTATATAATTACAGGCCCTGAAAAACAATTATAATTACCAGTATTATGGTGAAGATATTTTATCACCGGATAATTGACTTGTAAAATCTAATGAATGGTTTATGGCTGTCGGCAGATTATAGCCAGGCAGTAATTCAACTACCATCCAGTCATCATACCCAGTGTCTCTTATGGCATGCATAACTAAATCAAAATATGAGCCGGCATGTAAAGAATTGATTTCATTTTGAAGATCTTATCTCACAATTTTTATTAAGCTTTGAAAATGGCTTGGTCAGCACCTGCAGAGAGATGTCTTAATCCATCTGAATACTTCTCTGTCCGGGCCTGACACAACCCTGTACGCAAGCAGGGCGCCTTTTTCTTTAAGAAGCTGGCTTGCTCTCTGAGCTCCTTCTTCAACAGAAGAATAACTTCCGGAAAAAATATAAAAGCTATTTACTCCGCATCCCCTTGCAAGTCTGAAATCTACAAATTCCACGGGAACAGCATCTGAAACATCATCAGCCGAACTGATCAGGCTAGCAATCTGCATGCTCTCTATTATGGCTATTGCTTCCTGGCTATGTTCGCCCATCTTACCGCTGATTGCATCTATAACCTTGGGGTTTATTGCATTAAGCACTTCTGAGCTATACACATGCATGCCCCCTATTTCGTCTGCTGTCTTGAGTGAGCTGTCTATTGCACCAGTTTCGCCTTCAACAATTGTAAGGTATTTGCCAGGACAGAGTGAAGAGGCAAGAACAAGCCTGACGTCAGCAGCTTTAAGCATGGCATCTGTTACATAAAGCCCTCTTGCTATGCTTTTAAATTCAATTATGGCAAGATTACTTTCTTTTTCCATATCTTTTAAGAATTATCTGTACTTTCTAAGCCTGGTGTTTACAGTCAGCGCTTATTCTCCAAGCTAAATATTAATAAAATATATTTATCCTGATAAACCGGATTAATGATTTTTATCTGGTAATTACAATATATTTGTCACTGACCTGTTTTACTTTTCCGCTTATGGAAGCATGGATCTTTGCTCCCAGTTTTCCTTCAGGAATATCGGCAATAAGCATACCTTCTGTTACAGTATCCCCTTCCCTGACAATCGGTACGGCAGGGGCTCCGACATGCTGGGAAAGAAAAAGTTTAACTTCCGTTACTGAACCTGCATCAAAATCAGCAAGTTCCGCATGGCTTGCATATCTGTCTATCTCCAGTCTTTTAATCAGCCTGGGGACCGGTACTTTTCTTACTTCCTTAAATTCATTTACTTCAAGGTCGCTTCTGCTATGAGGATTTTTTATCCCTGCTTTACCAAGTTCATTTTTAAGATAATTAAATATTGAACGTGCAGAAAGATCTACGACACAGCTGTAAAGTTCACATAATCCGCAGTCACAACAAAGGTAGGCATAATCAAAATTTGCAATATTTTCAGGTGTGATTTCTTTTTTATACATTCTTTTCATTAATTCGTCAGGAAAAAGATCATGACCAAGCAGGTATCTCGGGCAAAGATCAGTACACATCCTGCAGCTGAGACATATTGCCTGAGCTCTTCTCATTTGTACGGATATCTGCCTGCTTTTCTGGACTATTACTATATTGTCTTCCGGAAAGACAAGTATGGCTTTTGTTGTTTTTGTAACTGCATGAGTCGCAATATCAACAAGCCTGCCCGTCATAGGGCCTCCATCTATCGCTTTGACCCTGCCGGATGTAGTACCGCCACAGGTATTGATCAAAACTGATACAGGGGTACCCACCGGGACTTTGAATGTCCCCGGATTTGCAACTTCTCCATTTACTGTTACAAATTTATATATGACACTCTGGCCATCAATAGCTTCTGCAACGTTAATAAGTGTTTCCACATTTATAACTACTATTCCTACATTAAGAGGAATACCTCCTTCGGGAACTATTTTCCCGGTAACTTCGTTTACAAGTACCTGTTCGTCTCCTGCAGGATAAAAATTATCAAGAGTAAAAATCTCAAAATCATTATGTTCCTGATGGAAATTCTCAAGATTTTCAAGCGCTTCTTTGTTTTTATGTTTTAGTGCGACTACAAGTCTCCTGGCCCCGGTTATTTGTGCTGCTATCTTAAGTCCCTGATACATTCTCTCCAGATTTTTTTCAATAAGCTGCTTGTCTACATGTATAAGAGGCTCGCATTCAACACCGTTAACAATAATGGTATCCACTTTCGAACCCAGTTTTACATGTGTAGGAAAACCTGCACCCCCGGCTCCTACTACACCTGCATTTCTGATCTTTTCAACAGGATTTGATTCCATAAATTCTCCAGAAATTATAAGATTCTGTTAAAATATTTATTATATCAATTTTTCAAAAATTCAGCTTTCAATTACTGAACTTTCAAGATCGATTCTTTCAACTTTAGCTACTATTGCAGCATCTACATTTTTATGCCTTGTCATCTCAGTTCTTTTGGCAGTACTTCCGGTGACAATAAGTGCTATTTCTCCTTCACCAAGACCGATAGTGTCTGCTGCCACAAAAAAGTCATCTTTTTCTTTTAAATCAAAATCAACAGCCTGGACAAGCATAAGTTTGAAACCGTCAAGAGTGCTGTCCTTTATTGTTGAAGTTATACTTCCTATTACTTTAACAAGTTTCAAATCAACCTTCCAGATTTTTGCCCTTTTTTTATTAATATTATTTTTTTATATCTATACTGTCTATAATGCCGACTATGCTGCCTCTTACAGGAATGCTCCTAATGCCGAGGACTTTGCATATTGTAGAACCGTCCCCTATCCAGAAAACGATATTGCCTACAGCAGTATTAAGGTAGTCTGCGAGGATGACAGGTTTAGAAGTTTTTCTGCCATAAGGATCCACCGGTCTTACAACCATTAATTTTATCCCTGAAAGTTTTGGATGCTTCATGGTTGATATAACATTGCCTATTACCCTGCCAAGTCTCATAACTTTGTTTCAGCCCCGATTAAGATATTTTGCTTATTAACTTTTATAATTAACTATTATTTATTTTATTAAAACAAAAAATAATCCAGAAATCTAATATTATTATCTTTAAAAATTATTCATCCAGTCTGTCAATAGCATTGAGGACATTTCGTATATCGGTATATTCACCCGTGCTTTTTATCAGAACGCCGACTACTTTGCATTTGCTGTTTATTACAGGGCTTCCGCTTTCCCCGTATGCCGCCCTTGTATCGCTATCGAATATTTTTATTATTGAACTGCCCAGTATGAATTCAGGAGCAATATCATCTTCTGCCGGGAAAAGACCTTTATTAATGCTTTCATGCCTGAAAATCGCAAAGTCATTATTGCCTTCAAAATCATTGTCATAATATAATAATTCCGGATAAATCCATTCGCTTTTATTTTGTTTCTTAATCCTGAAATTTTCAAACTTCATATCTTCAAAATCGATGCTGTGTCCCGCAGTAATTATATAAAATTTATCTTTATAATAGAGACTGAATGCAGTAAATTTTCGGGCATTTTCCTTTCCTTTATAATCAGCAGAGCCTGAAAAAATAGTATTTAAAGAAATCAGGGTATAGTTATCCAGAAGATACTCGTATTTGTTTACCTTATTTTTTTCTTCCGAAATAACATTTGAAGCTTCCCTGCTGAAAGTGAAATATTTTACTGAATAAAAGATTGCAAAAAATAATATTGCAGACGCAGCTGACGATATTAATATAATGATTATCCTGTACTTTTTTATATCCAATTTTTCTATTTAAAATAGTATTTATTTAAAAATATCAGACTGGTTAAAGCAGGCTGCCAGTAAAAATAGTCTTTTTAAAAATGTTCTGCAATTACAGAATACAACCTGTTTATATATGTTTTTAATAAAAAGAAATTATACACCAAAATCATAATATTACAGTAAAGCCCGTAAAATTGGTATTTGTTACTCTTATTAATCAATTATTACTATTTACTAAAAATTATATTAAAGTAGACCTTCCAAAATTATAAAAAAGCATGATTGTATTTATGGCTCAAATGTAGTATTATTTTTTTGTAGGTTTTAAATCTTTTTTAATTGTTTTTTTTAAAATTATCTTTATTTATAATAATAAACCGAGGTGTTGAAATGGCAAAAGGAGCAGACTTAAAAAAGAAATCTGAAGAAATCGGGATAAACGGTTTAAACAGTATCAGCAATCTTGAAGCTGACATAATGAAGATTGTATGGGAAAGAAAAAAAGTAACAGTGCGGGAAGTACATGAATATATGCTTAGAAAAGAAATTGAAAACAAAAAAGAAGGTTTCATCCCTTATACAACAGTCATGTCAACCATGACGACTCTTGCAGAAAAAGGGCTTCTGAAGCAGGATAAATCTTCAAAGACCTACATTTATTCTGCTGCAGTAAATAATAAAGAACTTTCAAAGAGCATAATAAAATCAGTTGCAGAAAAACTTCTTGAAGAATCATCAAGCAAAATGGTTTCCCATTTCTTAAGTGATTCAAGCAAAATCTCAGTAGAAGGAATCAAAAATCTTCTTAAAGAAATCAAATAACAGGCGCCGGAAAATTTAAACCAGTCCGGAACCCCGGACTGGTTTTTTATTCAATATTTAATATTTTCAGATTATCTATATAAAATAATACAATAATATTTTACTTATTTTATATATTTATTTATTATATAATATAAAAATTAATTATTAATATTTATTTAGATATTTAACAATTCTAAAAAATAAATATAACAGGTAAGTAATTATTATCCTGCAATAAAGTATTTGCTTATGGACAATACTATTATAATTATCCAGAATATTTCCTACGTTTTCCTAAAAACATTCATATACCTTTTTTTGATTTTGTTTATTTTTAAAATATTCAAAATCAGGAATTCACAATCTTTTATATTCTTAATGACACTTGCAATGATCAAGCCTTTTTCTTCTGCTTTAAAATTAAGATATAATAATGACTTTTTTTCTGATAACGAAGCTCATTATTTTTTCATTGAAAAAATAAGAATTATTTTTAATTCCAGCTCAGTGAATGACAGACATATCTATATTATAAGCATGATATTTATTTATATTTTTGGCGCGATAATAGCAATCGGAACTATATTTATCATATATCAGAATTTTTATAGTTTGAGTAAATTAAGATATTCTCACAACCTCTGCAAATGCCAGGATGGAGAAACCACATCACTTGTAAAGAAATATTCAAAGATAATGAAAATAGATATTCCGGAAATATATTTTGCACATGGCAGCAATTTCGGTTTTTTTACAATCGGGCTGATTAAAAATGTAATTATACTAAATGCCGAAATATTTAATTTCCTTAATGCCGGTGAAAAAGAGACTATAATTTTGCATGAACTTTCACATATCAAAAGAAAGGATAATATCTTAAATATATTTCTTTATTATTTTAATCTAATTAACTTTTATAATCCGGTATCTTATCTGGCTTATTCTTTTATAAAGGCAGAACAGGAAAAAGATTGCGACAGAATTGTGCTGAAATACTCAAATAAGACAAGTAAAGAAGTAGCAGAGGACATTCTTACTTCATTAATAAAAATCAAAAATTTATCTTACGGACTTAAATTCAAACATCCGAAAACTGCATCATTTTTTTCGATATCCAGGACTATATCAGAGATGAGAATAAAATTAAGGATTAAATATTTAATAAATATGCAGAAAAATGAAACAGGACTTAGTCTTTTTATAAAAATCCCTCTTTATATTATTTTTATTACGCTGCTTTTTTACTAAAATATTGCCCGGCCATAAATATTATTTCCTGTATATTGCCCTTTTGCAGATTTTCTTCCCTTATTCCCGGATATTTATGGAATCTACTTTTGCAACAATAACAGAATCCACACTTTTGTCTCTTGTATAATCGGTCATTCTTGCAGAACTTCCATTTACCACAAGTACCTTTTCGCCTATCCCGACTCCTATGGTATCGACAGCTATTACAAAAGGTTCAAGAAGATTATCATCCAGGTCTACAGCTTTCACCAGTAAAAGCTTTTTACCTTCCAGGCTTTTATCCTTTAAAGTACATACTACAGAGCCTATTACTTTCCCCAATATCATTTATTTCCCCAGAATATTGATTTTATCGATTATTGCAATTATTGTTGCATCTGTCGGAACTTCTTCAGGGTCAAATGCCCATGACGCTTCTTTTCCATCCTCATAACCAATGAAATCGCCTATGCCTGAAGATGTGGTATCGACAGCAATTATGAATTTTTCTGACAAAGTTTTTGTTTCCATATCTATCGGCCTTACAACAAGAAGTTTTTTTCCTTCAAGTCCCCTGCATTTAATAGTGGAAACAATATTGCCTATCACTTTTCCGTAATACATATATTAATAATACCAGTTACAGATTAAAAATAGTACCCGGTAATTTATAAAGAAAATCGGGTACTATTTTTAAAAAATACTATTAAATACTATATATAATTTTTTAAATATTTATTTTACCTCATTAGAGATACTAAATAACATACAGGATGCTATCGTAATGCCTGTACCTGCAAATCAGTTTTATCTGATTCCTGCATATCTTTTTGCCGACTGAAGAGTATTCTTTAAAAGCATAGCTATGGTCATGGGGCCTACTCCGCCCGGAACCGGAGTTATAGCGCTTGCCCTGGATTCTACTTCCTGAAAATCGACATCTCCTACCAGAGTGGAACCTTTCTTTTCAAAATCTTCTTTTCTCCATTCAAGCAATTTTTCGTCAGCCATGTCCTTTGTTATCCTGTTTATACCGATGTCTATTACAACTGCCTCATCCTTTACCATATCAGCGCTGATAAGTTTTGGCTTACCTACAGCTACTACAAGAATATCTGCATCCCTGGTATGTGATTTTAAATCTTTTGTCTCAATATGGCATATAGTTACAGTAGCCCATTCATTTAAGAGAAGCAGGGCACATGGTTTTCCGACAATTTCACTGTGTCCTACCATTGTGGCATTTTTTCCTTTTATTTCTATTTTTTCTCTTTTAAGCATTTCGATGACTCCGGCAGGTGTCGCAGGTATAAATCCTTCCTGCTGGGCAACAAGCCTGCCTATGTTGACAGGATGAAAACCATCTACATCTTTATCCGGAGAAATCGCATATAATATTTTGTTTTTATTGATATGCTGCGGAAGAGGAAGCTGGACCAGCAAGCCATGGATATCGTCTCTTTCCTGATAAAGCCTTATCTGATTTAATACCTGCTCTTCTGTTGAATCTGCAGGCATCCTTGCAGTTTCTGAAAGAAAACCGACTTCCTCACAGCCCTTCTGTTTATTTGCCACATATACTTTTGAAGCCGGGTCTTCTCCTACCAGAATTACCCCCAGGCCAGGTCTTACGCCTTTGACCCTGATCAGTTCTTTTACTTCTTCTTTTATCTCATTTTTTATTTCTGCAGAGATTTTAACTCCGCTTATCAATTTAGCCATTGCTAACTCCTAATCTTTTATCTTTTTTGACAAGAAAGCAATTAGTAGTCTTTTAAATACAATTAGTTAAAACAAGCCTACTATATTACCTTTTTCATCGATGTCGACTTTGGTGCCAGCCGGTGTCTTCGGCAGTCCGGGCATTGTTCTCATTTCCCCAAGAAGAGGATAAAGAAAACCGGCTCCTATTGAAGCTCTGACATCCCTCACAGGTATTCTGTAACCTTTAGGCCTGCCTTTAAGATTAGGATCATGGCTTAATGATAAATGTGTCTTTGCCATACAGATCGGTAGTTTGTCAAATCCCTGTTTTGTATATAGCGCAATCTTCTCCTCTGCTTTCTGAAGATAATCTACTCCGTCTGCCCCGTATATTTTTGTGGCAATGGTCTCTATTTTCTCTTTGATTGGCGCTTCCAGAGGATAAAGGAATTTAAAGCTGCCTGGCTTGCTGCATGCTTTTACTACTGCTTCTGCAAGCTCCTCACCTCCTGCGCTTCCTTTTGCCCAGACTTCGCTTACAACACATGAATCAGCTCCGGCATTTAAAGCTGCTTCTTTGATTGCTTCTATTTCTTCAGGAAAATCAGTGGTAAATGTATTTATCGATATTACGGCAGGTATGCCGAATATTTTTATATTTTCAATCATTTTTATAAGGTTTTCACAACCAAGTTTTACTGCTTCTACATTTTTGGCTTCCATTTTTTCCCTTTCAACGCCTTTTCCGGGAATAAACTCAAAACCGCCGCCATGCATTTTCAATGCTCTTACGGTTGCTACTATAACAGCTGCGGAAGGTTTAAGGCCGCTATATCTGCACTTAATGTTCATAAACTTTTCAGCCCCGAGATCCGCACCAAAACCGCTTTCGGTCACAACATATTCTCCCAGCTTGCTTGCCATCATATCTGCAAGAATAGAATTATTGCCATGAGCTATATTTGCAAAAGGACCGGCATGCACAAAGCATGGATTATGCTCTATTGTCTGAAGCAGATTGGGTTTGATTGCATCCTTTAAAAGAACTGTCATTGCTCCGGCGCATTTTAAGTCTTCGGCACTGACCGGATTACCATTATAATCAGATCCTACAACCATTCTTGCAAGTCTTTTTCTCAAATCCTTAAGACTCGTTGTAAGAGCAAGGATTGCCATTACCTCAGATGCCACAGTAATATCATAACCTGTTTCTCTGGGAATTCCGTTTGCTTTGCCGCCAAGGCCAACTATTATGTTTCTCAGCACTCTGTCGTTAACATCCACAACCCTGTTAAGAGTTATGCTGTAAGGATCAATATTAAGATCATTACCATGCATCATATGGGCATCAAGAAATGCAGCAAGAAGATTGTGTGCAACTCCGACTGCGTGGACATCTCCGGTAAGATGCAGATTAAAATCCTCCATCGGCAGGACCTGGGAATATCCTCCTCCGGCGGCACCGCCTTTTATGCCGAAAACCGGACCGAGCGAAGGCTGTCTTATGCATGTGACCGCTTTTTTGCCTATCCTGTTTAATGCCATACCCAGACCGATTGTGGTAACAGTTTTACCTTCACCCAGTGGTGTAGGCGTTATTGCAGTAACGTCTATATATTTTGCGTCTGGTTTGTCTTTAAATTTTTCAAGTACTTCAAGTTTTACTTTTGCTTTGTACCTGCCATACAGCTCAAGATCGTCTTCAGCAAGACCGATTGATTCTGCAATTTCAACGATCGGTTTGATTTTGGCTGCCTGAGCAATTTCGATATCGCTTTTCAACTGCTCCCCCTTTTTCTTAATCATGGGTTTGATATTGACTTACAAGCAAAATGGGGGTTCACCTATGACAGGGAGGACCTGTAATAGGAGGACTCCTATTTTACAAATATTAAGACAAGATTATATAAAAAAAATACTTATTTACAAATTTTTTTATAAAAACTGCTATCAAACAAATAAAAAACACAGGAAAACAACTCATCTGCTTCCTGTGTTTTTAAATATAATATTTAATTTTTAATTATTTTTCTTAAGTGTTTACCATCAATGCAGTTATTGTTCAATCACCTGCATTCCAAGAGAGGTTTCATCACCTGATTCACCAATAGTTACAGATACTTCATAAGCATTGCTTTTTAAATAAAGAAATGCCAGATCTCCGTCATCAGCTTTTGTATACTGGTCAGTTACAAACTCCCAGCCTGAGAATTTTTCCTTATACCAGTTATAAGATTCTTCTACTGAACCTTTTGTAATTATTCCCCAAACCGCATATTCATTTTTACCGGTTTCTCCATTTTTTGTCTTCGTAGACATTGAAAATTTTGTATCAGGATAAACAGGGACATCATTCGGCCAGCCATCAGGCAGATTGACATTTTCACCTATCTGGGTTTCTCCGCCTTTTTCATCCTTGACAACTGCTCCGCCTTCTTCAAGATCAAGGTCTACATTACCGTCAGAAGATTTCTCAAGAGCTTTTTCAATAGCATTTTCTGCAATCTTTGAACCTACTCTTGCGCAGCTCGCAACAGGAATTATTAATAATAATGTCAGAATAAGACTTATTACAATTAACAGTTTCTTCATTACAATGCCTTTCTATATTATAATTTTAAAGTCTTGGCAGTTAATAATATTATAATTGAAATTAAATTAAAATATATAAAATAATTAATAAAAAGTTTATTTGCTGTTTATATCGATTTTATAAAAACTCATAAATGCTTCACTTGGTATATCTACTTTACCGATTTTTTTCATTTTTTTCTTGCCTTTTTTCTGTTTGTCCAGAAGCTTGTTTTTTCTTGTGACATCACCACCGTAAAGCTTGGCAGTAACATCTTTCCTTAATGCAGAAACGGTTTCTCTTGCTATTATTCTTTTATTTATAGCCGCCTGTATTGCTATTTCAAACATCTGTCTTGGGATTTCCTGCTTTAATTTTTTAACAAATTCCCTTCCGATAGAATAAGCTTTGTCTTTATGCACAATGACCGATAATTCCTCGACTTTATTGCCACCTACAAGAATATCCAGTTTGACAAGTTCAGACTGTCTGTAATCTTTAAATTCATAATCAAGTGACGCAAATCCTGAAGTTATTGATTTTAAAAGATTAAAGAAATCAACTATTATTTCAGAAAGGGGAAAATCATAATGAAGCTCGACTCTCCCGACAGAAATAAATTTCATATCTTTATATACTCCTCTTTTCTGGCTGGAAAGCTTCATTATCTCACCGATATATTCTTTCGGGGTAAGTATGGTCGCTGTAACATAAGGTTCCTCTATCATCTGTATTTTTTCCTCCTCAGGATAGTCTGCCGGACTTTTAACTATTATAACCTCCCCGTTTGTTTTGGTTATTCTATAGACAACATTCGGAGTAGTTGTAAGCAAATGGAGATTATATTCTCTTTCCAGCCTTTCTTTTACTATTTCAAGATGAAGAAGGCCAAGGAATCCTACCCTGTATCCTGAACCAAGAGCAACTGATACCTCTGGAATAAAAATAAGCGAAGAATCATTTAATTCAAGTTTTTTTAATGCATCCCTCAAATTTTCATAATCATCACCATCAATCGGGTAAAGACCGCAGTAAACCATCGGTTTTGGCTTTTTATAGCCGGGCAGGCTTGTTTTTGTCGGACAGTCATAAGAAGTTATTGTGTCACCTACTATTATCTTATCTACTTCTTTTATCCCGGTTACGATATATCCCACTTCTCCGGCAGAAAGGCTTTCAACCGGAACCATTTTCGGACCCATTACACCCACCTCTTCGACTTCAGTATAATATCCTTCCGCCATAAACTTTATCTTCATATTTTTTGTAATTCTGCCATTCATCAGTCTGATAAGCGAAACTACTCCCCTGTAGGGATCGTAGTTTGAATCAAATATAAGAGCCTGGAGAGGCTCATCCTCATTACCCTGCGGGCTCGGGATATTGGCTATAATGCTTTCCAGTATTTCTTCTACTCCCTCCCCTGTCTTTGCAGAAACTTTTAGAATTTTTTCCCTGCTTATCCCGAGTATCTTATCGATTTCTTCCGCTACTTCCTCAGGCCTTGAACTTTGAAGATCTATTTTATTTATTGCAGGTATTAATTCAAGATTATTTTCCATTGCAAGATATACATTTGCCAGAGTCTGCGCCTGAATCCCCTGAGTGGCATCAACAACAAGGATAGCTCCCTCGCAGGCAGCCAGGCTTCTTGATACCTCATAAGTAAAGTCCACATGCCCGGGAGTATCGATAAGATTGAACCTGTATTCTTTTCCGTCATTCCTGGACTTGTAGGAGACAGTGACATAATGAGCTTTTATTGTTATGCCTCTTTCCCTTTCAAGGTCCATATTATCAAGATACTGCTCAAGCATGTCTCTCGGGCTGACGGTTTTCGTATACTCAAGTATCCTGTCAGCAAGAGTAGATTTCCCATGATCTATATGAGCTATAATTGAAAAATTCCTGATGTAATTCTTTTCAGTCATGATTCTGATTATCCAAATATCTTATTTTGTAAATCTTTGTTTAATAGTCTTTGCGATAAAGTTTGTCTCTTCCATCTTAAACATGTAAGTCAGTGCAACATATAATATCCCGGCAAAAATAATAATTATAAACAATAATAAAACTATCATAAAGTTACTTTTATTAAAAAATCCACTAAGAAATTTCCAGGCAAAGTAAACAAACGCAGACATGATGATTGCAGCCGCGCTTATTTTTAGATAAGAAATAATTATTTTCTTTCCTCCCAGATAACCTATTTTTTTTCTGAGAATGATTATAAGCAGGGCAATATTAATGCCTGCAACCAGTGATGTCGACAGTGCTACTCCTGATATTCCCATAACCTTAATTAAAAGCCAGTCAAGCAAAAGATTGGCAATTATTGAAGCCAGGGCAATAAGCAATGGAGTTTTTACATCCTTTAATGAATAAAAAATCCTGTTTAAGGTCATTAAAAGGCCAAAAAAAACAAGCCCTGCACAATGAAAAATAAGTATTGTCGCCACTTTCTCTGTATCCATTGAAGTAAACTGGTTTCTTTCAAATAAAACTTTTATTATGGGGTTGGCAAGCAATATCATGCCTGCACTTGCCGGAATCATTATATAACCTATTTCTCTTACCCCTATAGAAAAACTTTCTTTTAATCCTGCCATATTATTATCAGCCGCCTGCTTTGAGATAAGAGGATAAAGAACAGTTATTACTGCAACTGAGAAAACACCCAGAGGGAGGTTTGCCACTCTCCAGGAAAAAGTTAAAGCCGTTGTGTTTCCTGCTCCCAGGTTTAAGGCAAAAAAATTATCGATACTGTTATTTATCTGAACGGCTCCAAGGCTGAGCATTATGGGAACCATCATTGCAAACATTTCTTTTACTGCATCGTTTTGAAAATTTATCTTAAACCTATATTTGAGATTGGTGCCTTTAAGTCCGGGCAGCTGTACAAGAACTTCCAGAACTGAACCGATTATTATTCCTATTGCCATGCTTATTATGCCTATTCTGCCTGCCAGAAAGACTACAAAAATTATTGATACAATATTCATTATCATGGGAGCTATTGCCGGAACTACAAACTTATTATGGCTGTTCAGTATGCTTGTCAAAAGCCCTGCTATGCTCATTATCACAAGAGAAAAAATCATAATCCTGTTCATCATGGAAAAACCAGCTATATCCATATTATTGCCGGATATTCTGGAAAGGAAAGAACCTATGGGGTTTGAAAAAATAAAAATAATTAAAGATATCACTGTAAAAACAAGGATAAAAATATTTGTCACCGAAACAACAAAATCACTCAGCTGATTTCTGTTATTTTTTTTAAGATACAGTGCATATATCGGAATAAAGGCAGCAATAATAATCGATTCTGCAAAAAGTACCCTGAAAAGGTTTGGAATAAAATATGCCCATGTAAAAGCATCGGTATCGTAACTTATCCCAAAATAACTGGCGGTTATCTGGTCCCGTACAAGACCGCTGACTTTTGAAAGCAGCGTGGCAATCATTACAAGAAAAGTAGCACCAAAAATTCTTTTCCTTATATCTGATTTTTCCCTGATTTCCATTAATTCACAACTCGGACAAATAGTTAATAATCAAGCCTGCTTAATATTCCATGCTTTTTACCGGCATTTTAAAGCTATTATATTGCAAATCATGTATTATATCATTTTATATGCGGATTTTAATCAAATAAATATTTTTATTTTGTAAAAAAAATGTTAAAATGACCACTTGTTTAAAAACCATGATATGGAGAATCGATAATGCCAAATATTAAGTCACAGGAAAAAAGAGACAGGCAGAATATAAAAAGAGAATTAAAAAATAAATCACTTAAGACAAAGATAAAAACTACCAAAAAGAAAATTGCTGCAGATATTGAGCAGAAAGATGTACAGGTATTGCAGGAAGATTTAAGTGTTTATTTTAAAAATCTTGATAAAGCTGTAAAAAAAGGTGCTGTTCATAAAAATTTTGCAGCAAATAAAAAATCAAAAGCTGCGAAACTTGCTAATTCTGTTTCAAAAGAAGAAAAATAAAAAACCTAATTATTTTTATCTGAAATAAGCTCTAAGCTCAATATAAGACTATTTAAATAAGCTTTGGCAGACATATTGCTTTTTGATTTTATTTTAATATCAAATTCATTTAAATAATCCAATACTCTTATGATTTCGTCATAAGAGTATTTTTTTTCAAAACCCTGGTACTTTCTGAGTATAATATTTAAAAAGTAAGGTTTTGCGTTTATATTCTTCTGCAAATATTTTATGGCACTTTCAGACCCGTTATTGTCTGATTTCAGATAAAGAATGACCTTAAGCATCCTGAACAAATTACTGATCACAGTAATTAATAAAGAGTTGTCTGCTGAAGTATTTCCCTGCATCAGATAAGGTATCATGCTCACTGCTCCGGAATAATTCTTTTTGCCCATATTGTCAATAAGCTCAAAAATAGTACTTTCAGTGCTTCTTGATACAAGAGATTTTATTTTTTCTTCATTAACTATTCTTGTACTGTCAAAAAAAACATTTGATAAAATTTTCTCATATTCATTTTCAAATAAAATCGGGTCATCACCGATATTTTCAAGAAAAATATTTATTGCATTCGGCGTAAATCTGACTTTATTCAGATCATTTTTTTCAGCAAGCCTTTTCCTGAGATCTTCGCTTATCGCTTTATCTATCTTTATTATTACGCCATCATTTCCTATTTCCGGAATCATTGATATTATTTTTCTTGAATCGCTGCAGCAGAGGAAAATGATGGAATTTTTTTTAAAGCCAGGGTTGCTTTTTATATAGTCTGATACAAAAGATAAAATATCTTTGGAGACTTTGTCTATATTCTTGACCAGTAAAACTTTCTTAAGTGAAAAAAAAGACGGAGTACTCATAAAATTAAAAAGATCATTTATTACCACATCATCATTTTCATCAATAGATTTCAAGTCGCTGCCTGTATCTATCCTGTTTTTTAAATAACTCTTTATCTCTTTTATTTTTTCATCAATAATCTTCTCGCTTCTGCTTTCAATAAGATAAACCGGCTTTAAATCTTCAATACTATTATTTTTTAAAAATTTTTCCATTTATTCTTTCTTAACGGATAATTATTTATTTGATTATACTACATTTTTATCTTTCATTTTGTATTTAAAAGATAAAAAATAATCTGCTGCGAGAAGGATGAGAAAAAGCAGCAGGTAATATATAAAGATATTTAAGGGTTTATTAAATAATTTTACTTTCATATAGCCAAGCGGGGATTCCGAGAAAAAATACGAAAATCCTATAATCAGATTTATAAACCAGGAAGCCGGCTCCAGGAAAATAATACCGATACCAGGCATTAACAGTATCGAAACAGAGCCTGCAAAAAGCAGTAATAATATCATATAAAAAACGGGGGCACAAATCATGTTTGATAAAAAAGACAGAAAATGGTATCCCCCAAAATAATAAAAAGACAGAGGCAGAATGAAAATATTAACTGATGCATTTATTACCAATATTTTTATAAAATAATTGTTTGCCAGATATCTTCCTCCTGAAAATAAAAAGATGATTTTTTTAATTATCGGACTCACGATAATGATTCCTGCTGTTGCTGTAAATGAAAGAATAAATCCTGCATCAGATATAAATTCAGGGCAGATTAAAAGCATAATAACAAGAGTCATAAAGAAGACATTTATCGAGCGGTTATATTTACCTGTATTCCTGGAAACAGAATAAATTATAAAAAAAACAGAAGCTCTCATCATTGGAGCTTTCAGGCCGACCAGAATATTGAAAATCAGAAGTAGCAGAAAACATAGAAAATATATGAGATTTTTAAATTTATATGACAGGAAATGCCTTGCTTTTGATAAGATAAAAGGGAAAATTGAAAAAAGAATGGAAAGATGCAGGCCTGAAATTGAAAGCATATGATACAAGCCGCTTTTTGTAAACGAATCTTTAAGTGTCTGGCTTAATTCTCTTTGATTGCCGAGCAATATGGCTGATGCAAATGTATAATTTCTGTAGGAAAGGTACTCTCTGAATTTTTCAGACAGAAATGAAAATATTTTTTGTCTTATTCTGTATAACTTCTGTAAAAAAGAAAATGATTCTTCCCTCTCTGCTTTTTCTGCATAGAAAACTGATGCCAGCTCACCGTTCCCGCTTGTATAAGTTTTAAAATCCTCAAAAGTTATTTTAATAACATCGTCTCTTGTAAAATCAAAGTCTTTCTTCTCATGGCAGGCAAAGCTTATAAAAATATCGTTTATGTTTTCAAGACAATATCTGCTTTTTGTAAATCTGTCTGTAAGAATAAGAATAGGATTGTTAAGGTCGAAATAATAATTATTATTTTTGGCATAGGGATGCGATGAAATTCTTCCAGATATTTCAATGTCGTAAATTTCCCTGATGCTGCTTTTATTTAATAGCTCATAGGTATTTTTATCATTAAATATTTTAATTGAAAAAGACTGGCCGGCAGAAAAAAATGCGAGCAGCAGAAACAATACCAAAAAAACAATGAATAAATAAAAGGAAGGTCTGGTTTTAAAAAATCTTTCTTTTTTAAAAAAAATAGTAAAAGCAGGAATAATTATAAAAAAAGTAATGGAAATTACAATCTGTAATGAAACAGCAGAGATTTTTTCTTTGCCGGGATCAGGAAGCTGTCTGAATATGCAAATTCCCGAAATGACTGCAATAGAAAATAATAAATAAGAATATTTCAGATAATTCAAATCGGTTTCTATTCCAATCTGTTTTTTAAGATAGCCTGAAAAAGGTTTTTTGTATATTTATACAGTTATCATTTCCTTTATTTCACTGAATTTTTTGTCACCTATCCCGCTGACCTTTTTAAGTTCATCAATGTTTTCAAAACCGCCATGCTTTTCCCTGTATTGTATGATCCTTGATGCAAGTTCACTCCCTATCCCCGGCAATGTTTCAAGCACATTTTTTGAAGCATAATTTATATTTATGATTTCAGCGGAATTGTTTTCATACCCTGCTGTATCTTCAACATTAATTGAATTGACAAATTCCCGGCTTTCTTCATTTGACGGAATATATACTTTTTGCCCGTCTGCAAGTTTCTGCGCGGGATTTATCAGTTCCAGGCATGCTTGACGGCTTGTCCCTCCGGCGACTCTTATGAGATCATTTATTCTCGAACCATCAGCAATCTCATATACTCCGGGATTATTTACCTGTCCGCATATAAACACCACAAGCATAATGTTTTCCTGCCTTTCAGAAAACTGATTACCTTCGTTTTTCTGTGCATCAGCCTGGCTGGTTTTATCAGCAAAAGTACCGGACCCGCCACTTTCCCTTGTTTTTGAGACAGCCTCTAAAATATTCTTCTTTATCTTATTCTCGCTGTTTTGTTTTACAAGCATTATGGTCAGAACAACAAAAGAGATTAAAAGCAGGAAGAAGACCGATATGAAAAACTGCTTCAATTTTTCATTCTTTATGTAAAAAACTTTAAAAAGTATTCTTTGTAAGAATTCCCTTGATTTCATTTTGCAATTCCTGATATTTTTTATAGATGTTCCACCTGCTGCTAAAATATTCCCAGAAGCTGGCACAAGCAAAATTTAATATATATTAGCATAATTATGTAATTATGTAAATGAATAAAAAAATATTTCACTCATATTGCTGATAAAACCAAAAACCGGAGAATTGGGGTAATTTGTTTGAATTACCTTTTCCCCGGTTTTTTAAAATAAAAAAATAAATTTTAAATGATATCTGTAAATAAATTACATTATTAAGTCCCGATATTAAAAGGAGGCTTTGTTTATCCAGGCAAGAATTTAAAAAAGTCTTTATCTGAAAATATAAACCACTTCAACTTCTGATCTGACTTCTATCTCCTGCGGCAAAATCTCAGGAGCTGCCAAATCTGCTGCCTGCGCTGCATCCAACCTTTCTTTTTCCATATAATAAACAGGATTCGTGAAGCTTGTACCTTTTTCGTTTACTGAAAATATTTCGACTATATCTGCTGCCATTGCTTCTGCAATTGCTTCTGCCTTGAGATCTGCATCTTTTACCGCCATTGACAAAGCTCTGCTTTTGGTTTCTTTCTTTAACTTTTCGCTTAAATCATAGTTTATTGAAGATACTTCATTTGCTCCTGATTCAACAGCTACAGCTATAATATCTCCTATCTTTTCAAGCTTTTCAGTAGTTACCTTAAGGCTGGATACTGTCCTGTAGGCATAAATAGAAGGAGGGACATTTTCCCCATAATTATAAAGGGGACTAAGATTAAAGCCCAGAGTTTCTATCCTGATATCGTTTATGCCCAGATTTGAAACAGCACTTATTACGCCCTGTACTGCAATGGTATTCTCATTAACTGATTCAGCGCTTGAAGGTTTTTCAGTTATGACTGCTACAACGATGTCAGCAAGATTTGGAGCTATTTTTAAAACTGATTCGCTGGAAACTGCTATTGTCTTCTGGCTGACCGCTTGTTTTGCTTCAGAAGTCTCCTGGCCGTAAACAGTGTCCTCTCTTTCAGACTGTTCTTCAGTTTCAGCAATTGTATATCTTGGCGGCCTGGCACCTATACATCCTGTTAAAAGAACAGAGAGAACTATTGCTATGACAAATATAAAAATAAAAAAGTTTATCAGTGATTTATTTTTTTTCATATTTTATTATCCCCTGTCTTTTATATTTAAAATCATAATCATAAGTTTTTAATTATAAAATTAAAAATTCATGATTTTATACTATAACAATATTATATAGTTTATTTTTGACAAATATCTTTTTTACTACTTTTTTATCTCCGATACTTTCGACTATTCTTGGAGATGAAAATGCATACCGGCTGACTTCTTCCTCGCTGCAGTCAAGCGAAAAATCCTTCTTATCCCTGATTTTGCCATTTACCTGGAATACTATTGTTATGTTTTCTTCTTTTGCAAACTCAGGATCATATTCCGGCCATGCAGTTTTATGTATGCTGTACTCCATTCCCAGTTTTTCCCATAATTCCTCTGCTATGAATGGAGCAATAGGCGAAATCAGCTTCAGGATGTTTTCCGTTGTTTCAAATAAAAGCATGTCGTTAAAATCATCAGCTTTTTTTAAGGAATTATATTTGCTTATTGAATTTAAAAGTTCCATGACAGCACTTATGGCTGTATTAAAATTAAATCTGAAAATATCATCGGTTACCTTCCTGATAGTCTGATGCAGCTTTCTGGCAAGTTCTTTTGAAGGCCCGTCCAAAGTATCAGGAACTATCCTGGCGCTTTTTTGTCCGGCAATATTTTTACTCCTTAAAAATCCGCTTTTTTCCAGTTTATTAATATTTTCTGCAATTATCCTGTAAAATCTTCCCAAAAACCTGTATGAACCTTCTACCCCTTTATCGCTCCAGTCCACAATAGAATCTGCAGGACCAATGAATAATATATAAAGCCGTAAAGTATCCGAACCGTATTTATCATATATTTCTGACGGATTTATAACATTACCCTTGGATTTTGACATTTTCTGTCCTCCTAGGGTAACAACACCGTGGGGATAATATCTGGTAAATGGTTCTTTAAAATTAATCAGTCCTGCATCATAAAGTACTTTTGTAAAAAATCTTGAATATATAAGATGCATGGTTGCATGTTCTATTCCGCCTATATACTGGTCAACAGGCATCCAGTAATCCACTTCTTCTTTTCTGAAAGCCTCTTTATCGTAAGAAGGACTGCAATATCTGAGAAAATACCAGGAAGAACATACAAAAGTATCCATGGTATCAGTCTCCCTTTTTGAAGGAGAGCCGCAAACAGGGCATCTGGCATTGACAAACTTCTCACTGTAAGAAAGAGGGGATAGTCCTGTCGGCTTAAAATCCACATCCTCTGGCAGTATTACTGGCAGATCCTTTTCCGGAACAGGTACCATACCGCACTTTTCACAATAAATAATAGGAATCGGGGCACCCCAGTATCTCTGCCTGCTTATAAGCCAGTTTTTTAATTTATAATTTATTTCTGCATTGCCGATATTTTTTTCAACTATATACTTTATTATTTTTTGTCTGCCTTCCTCAGAATCCAGGCCGTCAAACTGGCCTGAATTAACCATTTTTCCATTGCCAGTGAATACTTCTTTTATTTCAGCAGAGATTTTGCCCGTAGGTGAAATTACTTCTCTTATGGGAATCTGATATTTTTTTGCAAATTCAAAATCCCTTTCATCATGCGCAGGGACTGCCATTATGGCTCCGGTACCATAATCAGATAAAACATAATTTGCAATCCATACCGGAACTTTCTCACCGCTGACGGGATTGATTACATACCTTCCCGTAAAACCGCCTATCTTTTCTGCAATTGCTGAACCTCTTTCAATATCTGTCTGCTTTGATATAAGTATCTTTAATCTGTCGATTTCTTTTCTGGTTTCTTTATCAGTCACTATTTTTTCCACAAGCGGATGTTCAGGAGAAAGTATAAAGAAAGTAACGCCAAAAATTGTATCAGGCCTGGTTGTAAACACAGGGATGAAAATTTCTTCATCATTATCGTCAAGTTTAAAATTTATTTTTGCACCTTCACTTCGGCCAATCCAGTTTTTCTGAATTGTCAGAACTCTGTCCGGCCAGCCTTTCAGAAGCTCCATATCGTCCAGGAGAGCCTGTGCATAATCAGTGATTTTAAAATACCACTGTGAAAGATTCTTTCTTGTAACCTCGCTATCACATCGCTCGCATCTTCCGTCAATTACCTGTTCGTTTGCAAGAACGGTCTGACATGAACCGCACCAGTTGACAGGCCCTTCTTTTTTTTCAGCAAGGCCCATTTTGTAAAGCAGAAGAAAAAACCACTGTGTCCATTTATAGTATTCAGGTTCACAGGTTATTACCTGTTCTTTAAAGTTATATGTCATACCCATCTTCATTAAAGCTTCTTCCATCTTTCTTATATTGGTGAAAGTGCTTTTCTTTGGGTGGATACCGCTTTTTATAGCTGCATTTTCTGCAGGCAGACCAAAAGCATCATACCCCATAGGGTGCAGGACATTAAAACCCTGCCTGCTTTTTATTCTTGCAAGGACGTCACCTATAGTATAATTTCTCGCATGACCCATATGAGGTTCACCTGAAGGATATGGGAACATTTCAAGACAATAGAATTTATTTTTTCTGGAAGAGTCTTTCAGATTATTAATGCCATCTTCTTCCCATTTTTTCAACCATTTTTTCTCTATGGATTTACTCTCATATCCTCCATTTACAACATTGCTGTGCAATTTAAAAATTCCTTTCTAAATAAAAAAATGAATTTTATTTGATGATATTATTAATATTACTGCTTTTTCAGTATTATAGCTTTTTCCATTCAACAGTTTTCGAATCTTTCCAAAGTCTTTCGAGATCATAAAACTGCCTGAATTCTTCAGTAAAAATATGTATGACAAAATCATCATAGTCTATAAGAATCCAGTTAGCGTCTGTGGTGCCGGAAGTATGCAGAGGTGTAAGTCCTAATGGCTTGAGACTTACTTTTATTTCATCTTCAAGGCTGGCTGTCAGCCTTGTATTTTTTGCGCCGATAATAATGAAAAAATCGGTAATAATAAGACGATTCTTCATTTCAAGGATATTGACATAATCAGCACCTTTAAAATCAGCAATTCTGGCAACATATTTAACAATATCTGCAGTATTTTCCCTATCTAATTTTAAGCCTTTGGTTAAATTATTTTCAGGTTCTTTTATTTCTTCTTTATGTCTTATTTTTACCTCACTTTGCAGTATAATCTTTGCCAAGTATAATGCTTATCTTGACATTATCAGGATTACTGTCGGAATATTTTATAACTCCGGTTCCAAGCTCTTTCTGTATCTGCTGGGCAATATTATTTATAAGATCAGTATTTTCAAAGAATACTATTTCAGTTTCTGCATAATTAAAATTAGCAGCATCTTTAACTTCCGTAACCTCAATAAGTTTTTGAACAGAATTAAGATTCTTCTCAAGCTGAGCTTTGGCTTTGCCAGCAAGGCCGGCTGTTCCTACACCATTCAATATATTGATTTTAACAGCTTCTCCCTGCTGAGCTGTTGTTTCGGTTGTCTGCTCTTTCCCATAATCAGCTCCGACTATTATCACAATATTCTGGGTGGGAGCATCACTGTTCTGGGTTATATTCCCTACTTTTAATATTGTTTTTATTTCTTCTGCCAGAGCCATATAGCTGGCATCCGAAGAATTAACTACTATCTGGGTCGCAGTATAATTGTAATTATCTGCATCTTTTGCCTGAAGTACATTGAATTTTGAAGTTCCGTCATCATATTTTAAATCTTTAAACAGATTGCTTACCTGGCCCGCTATTCCCGGAGTACCCACACCGTTAAGGATCTGCAGGTCAGAGGTAACCTTATTAAGTATTGTACTTTCCGTTCCCTGCTGCTGGAGATCAAAAATTGAACTTAATTTTGATATATCCGGTACATAAAATATATTTCCTCCCTCAAGCTCAACAGAGGTTACATCCAGGGGATATACTGAATTGCTTTCTTCCTGTAATTTTGCGAATGTTGAGAATAGCTGGAATATTTCTTCATCAGACAGATTTGTCTCATAAAAATTTGAAACAGAATTCAGATTTTTCTGAAGATCTTCATCATTCTCTCCATTAACCGCTACAAGTATGGCATCGAATATCTTTTTCTGATTGGCTGTCTGGCTTATGGGTACATCTTTTATTGTTCCGCTGTAATATTTCAGATAGCTTACTGCCGTTGTTCCATTTAATTTATTATCACCAGGCTGAAGTATTATCTCTTCATCATTTTCAAAATTGCTTATAGTCAGTTCAGAGTCCAGGTTTATGTTGATTCCGCCGATTTTATCTACTATGCTTTTTATATCAAAAATAATATATCTGTTCACATCCATAGCAAGAGATTTTTTCAGGGTAAGCATTAGAAGGTCCATTCCTCCGAATTCAACAGCTTTATCTGTGCTCTCAAGTCCGAATCCGGGTATATCCATTAAAGTATTTATCGGAATGGTCAGGCTTGTCAGTTTATTGATCTTGCTGTCAAACCTGGAATAAAAAATAAAATTTATATCCGGCTCAAGAAGATTTTCTCTTGCTCCTGCAACAACCATGCTTATATCCTCGGTAAGTGCCAGATTTGCAGGAACATCAATAGGTTCGTTTACAGAAGTAGTTGTTTCATCCGCTCCGGTGGAAAATTTGTTTTTAAAGAATTTGAAAAGAAAAAAAGCTCCGACTGCAACAATAGCAATTATTATAAATATAATAATTGCAGAGGATATGATTTTTCTTTTTCTTTTTTTCTGTTTTATTTTTTTTGACCGGGTAGAGTATTCATCAGGATCTACTCCTGAAGGGACATCTTCATTATCTGAATAATCGAAATCATCATCCTTGAAAAAATCATCTGTAAACCTGTTTTTATATTTGTCTGAATCCCTGTTATCTATCTTTGGACGGTAATCATACTCATCTTGTTCAAAATTATCCTTTTTGAAACTATCCTTTTTGAAGTCATTTTTTTCGAAGTCTTCTTTTGCATAATTATTCTCAGAGAAGTCATTTTTTTCGAAGCTGTTCCCATGCTTCCCCCTGTAATAGTCATCTCTGCTTTGATCTTTTTCTTTTTCAAAAAAGTAGTCTTCTTTTTTCCTGTCTGAGAAGTAGTCCTCATCGTTGAATCTTCTATCTTCTGGGGCCATCTAAAAAACCTCCATAAAGTCTGCAGATATTATTCCAAATATTAAAAGTCTGGCTGTAAAAACTTTTATTTCTTTTTATTATATAAATTATATTATTTTTATAAACTTCCAGTAAACACAAATCAATATTTTTTAAAGATATTTCTCTTAAATAATCAATATCTTCATACTGCCTGCCATCTTCTATTTTATCCGATATATAAACTATTTTGTCAACCATATTCATATCTGATTTTCCTGTTGTGTGGTATTTGACTGCTTCAATTATTTTTCTATCATAAATGCCAAGCTTGTCTCTTATAAAAAAAGCACCGCTGAAACCATGTAAAAGAGCATCTATTTCCAGATCACCAGGTTTTATTTTTACTTCTTTTTTGTTTTTTAAAACAATTTCTCTCTGCTGGCCGATATCCAGCTTCTTCCCATAATCATGCAAAACTGAAGCTATACATATTCTGGAATAGTCTTTGAAAGAGACATCGTGCTTTTCTGCAAGAATAGCTGCATATTTTAATGTATTTACTGAATGCTGATAAAGATTTGTGTCAAGATCATTCTTAACCAGAATATCATAATTCCTGATAATGTTCTTTTCATTTTCGCCTGTTTTTAATTTATCTATATAATCCATGTTTAAATATATAGTTGCTGACCCCTTCCGGTACAAGATAATCTATCGGCCTGCCGCTTTTTATTCTTTCTCTTATATCTGTGGAAGAAATTGCAAGAGCAGGGACTTCCATGACAAGTATTTTGCTGTCAACATTATTTCCGGTCATCCCGGAAAGATCTTTTTTTAATTCTTCCAGTTTAAGAAGATTATAACCCGGCCTTGTTGCAGCTATCATATAGCAAAGACTAATTATTTCTTCCGTTTTTTTCCATGTAAGAATTTCCAGGATAGCATCGGCTCCTGTTATGAAGTAGAATTCAGTATCCATTCCATAGGTTTTTTTCAATTCCTTTAAAGTATCTATTGTGTATGATTTTCCTTTTCTGTCTATTTCTATCCTTGAAACAAAAAACTTACTGTTTGAAGAGGTTGCAATAACAGTCATCAGATATCTGTGCTCAGCGATTTCTTCCTCACGATAATCTTTGTGCGGAGGATCTCCTGAAGGTATAAAAATAACTTTTTCCAGGCTGAACTGGTTTAATGCTTCCGCTGCAGTTACAAGATGCCCGTGGTGTATGGGATTAAATGTTCCACCCATTATTCCTATCTTCATTTATTTCATTTCCTTATCTGTCCGCTGCCATAGATAATGAACTTATTTGTAGTTATCTGTCTCAAGCCCATAGGGCCTCTGAAATGCAGCTTCTGGGTACTGATACCTATTTCCGCACCCATGCCGAACTGACCGCCATCAGTAAATCTGGTCGAAGCATTTACATATACGGTAGACGAATCGACATTTGAAGTAAAATACATAGCATTTTCATAATCAGATGTGATTATTGAATCAGAATGCATTGAACCATATTTATTAATATGTTCAACTGCCTCTTTTGGGCTTTCAACAACCTTTACTGCCATTTTAAGGTCAAGATATTCTTCATACCAGTCTTCTTCTGCAGCAGGTTCTATGTCGTTATACATCCTGGCTATTGAAGGACAGCCCTTTATTATTACGTTTTTTTCTCTTAATGCATCTATGACTGCCCTGCCTGTAGTTTCAAGTACTGCTCTGTGAATAAGAAGTTTTTCTGCTGCATTGCACACACTCGGTCTCTGTGTTTTGGCATTTATTACAATATCTATTACCTGTTTTTCACTTAGGCTGAATCTGGAATCAATATATATATGGCAATTCCCTATTCCTGTTTCAATTACCGGGATATTTGAATTTCTTACCACGCTTTCAATAAGCCCCTTGCCTCCTCTGGGAATAAGTACATCAATATATTGCCTTAAAGACATCATTTCCCGGGCATCTTCTCTTGAAACTGTGGGTATAAGCTGAATTAAATCCACAGGAAAGTTACTGTCTTTCAGAGACTGCCTCATGATTTCAACTATTTTTAAATTAGTATTCAGAGCATTGGAACTGCCCCTGAGTATTACTGCACTGCCTGCTTTAAGGCACAGAACTGCAGAGTCTACAGTAACATTAGGCCTTGCTTCAAAAATCATACCTATTACACCAAAAGGAACTCTTATGTTTTTAAGCACAAGTCCGTTTGGAAGGTCATAACCGAAAATTACTTCTCCTACGGGATCATTTAGCGATATAACTTCAAGTATACTGTCTGATATTGATTTTATCCTTTCATCATTTAAAGACAGTCTGTCAAGCAGGCTTTCGCTTATGCTGCCTTTAGCCATATCACAATCTTTTTTATTTGCCTCTATGATTTCTGATGATTTTTCAATCAGTGCAGACGATATGTTTTTAAGTACCTGGTTTTTCATGCCAGTATTTATATCTGCCAGAAAATACGAAGCTTCTTTAGCTCTTTTTGCTATATCATAAACTATGCTCATCCGATCTCCTGACCTGAATTGTGATAAAATCATAAAACAAACATACTATCCCTGTGTATTATTTCACAACACAGGCTGCATCCAAATTCTTCCAGTATATTTTTTTCTCTCTTGCCTTTAATCTTTATTATCTCATCGCTGGTAAAATTTGATATACCTTTGGCAATGGTTCTGTCGTCACTTGTAATTATTGCTATATTGTCTCCCTTGACAAATTTACCGTTTACTTCAATAACTCCAACAGGAAGAAGGCTCTTGCCCTTTCTGACTATTGCTTCTTCAGCTCCCCTGTCGATTTTTATAGAACCTTTTGTTATCATTCCGAAAGCAATCCATCTTTTGACACTTGCAATTTTCTTTGATTCTTCCGGGACAAAAAAAGTCCCGATATCTGAACCAGACAATATTCTTTTCAGTACGTTTTCTTTTCTGCTGTTTGCGATAACCATCGGGATTCCTGAAAAAGAACAAATCTTAGCTGCTCTTATTTTTGTTATCATCCCCCCTGAACCGTAGCTGGAGCCGATTCCGCCAGCAGTTTTTTCAATATCTTCGGTAACAGAACTCACAACTGATATAAGCTCAGCATTTTTAAAAACCTGTGGATTTTTAGAATAAAGCCCGTCGATATCTGACAGGATTATCAGAAGGTCAGCTTCTGTCAGTCCGGCGACCAAAGCTGCCAGAGTATCGTTATCACCAAACTTGATTTCATCCAGTGCCACACTGTCGTTTTCATTGATTATAGGTATTACATCCATATTAAGGAGAGTTATTATTGTATTTTTTATATTAAGATATTGTTCCCTTTTTGTAGTATCTTCACGTGATAAAAGAATCTGTCCGACTTTTTTATCCATTTTATAGAAAAAGCTACTGTATACTCTCATAAGGTCATGCTGTCCTACAGCTGCAACTGCCTGCAGCTCAGGAAATTTTTTTGGTTTTTCACTGAGTCTGAGGTATTTTATGCCAGCTGCAATAGCTCCGCTTGTCACTATAATGGTTTTCAGGCCTTCATCCCATAAACCAGAGATTTCAGAAGTAAATTTCATGAGATTATCCATGTCAAGCCCGCCAACAGGAGAAGTCAGGCTGCTTGAACCGATTTTTATAACAACTTTTTTAACTCTTCTTAAATGTTTTTTTCTTAATTCTTCCAATTTATATTCTTATGTTTATTCAATAAGTTCAAAAACCAGTTCGCCGATTATTATTGTTGAACCTTCGTTTATGCCCATTTTTTTAAGTTTATCACCAATACCCATTTTTTTTAATTTATTCCTCAGATATATAAGAGCTTCTTCATTTTCAAGATTAGTCATGGATATTATTCTTTCAAGCCTTTTGTTTTTAACGACATATTCACCATTGACATTTTTTACCTCAATATTATCTATTGAATATTCGTCTTCTTCCAGTGTATACACTGCTTTTGCAGCAGCATCTTCTTTTTCTTTGTCCATAACACTTTCATGGATTTTCTTCTTTTCCTCTGCTACTTTTTTGGTAAGAGTTTTTATAAATATATCAATATTCTCCCCTGTAAAAGCAGAAATAAAAATTATATCTTTATCTGTATGCTTTTTTAGCTTTTTCTCTATTTTTATCAGAGCCGATCTGTCTGAAATAACATCTATCTTGTTTACGGCAACAATATAATTTTTTTCATATAATTCTTTATCAAATAATTTCAGTTCCTGCCTTAATTCAAGAAAATTTTTTGAAACGTCCGTATTATTTAAGACTGCATATTCGATATCAAGCACAAATACATTAAGTATCGCCCTCATTATATGTCTTAAGAATTTATCTCCCAGTCCGACTCCTGCATGTGCTCCTTTAATGATGCCGGGGATATCTGCAACTACATAATTTGTATCACCGGATGAAACGACTCCCAGGTTAGGTATTAAAGTAGTAAAAGGATAATCTGCAATCCTGGGTCTGGCATTTGAAATCTTGCTTATGAGCGTTGATTTCCCGGCGTTCGGGTACCCTACAAGAGCGACGTCTGCAAGCAGTCTTAATTCCAGCTCAATCCACTGCTCTTCTGTTTTTTCGCCTTTTTCAGCAAATGATGGGAACTTAAGCCTCTGGGAGACAAAACTGGCATTGCCTCTTCCGCCTATGCCTCCTTTTGCAGCAATGAATTCTGCCCCTTCTTCTTCAAGATCTGCAAGCATTTCTTTATTTGCATTTTTAATTATTGTTCCTATGGGAACCTGGATAATAAGGTCTTCCCCGTTTCTGCCAGCCTTTTTGTTTGATGCGCCGTTCTCTCCGTTTATAGCCTTATAATGAACCTTGTTTTTAAAATTATATAATGTGCTTACATTAGAGGAAGCTCTAAATATTACTGCTCCTCCCCGACCTCCGTTTCCACCGCATGCAATCTTTTTTTTACGGTCTTTCAGGACAAAGAAAGAAGCACTTCCGGAACCTCCGTCTCCTGGTTTTATATTTATTTTTGCTTCATCTAAAAACATATTCAGATATAATAAAGGTCAGTTATAAAAAAATCGAGCAGTAAAATATGCCCGATTTTATATTAAAATTATATTGATTTTTTAAAGCTGTAATACACTTTTTAATTTAAATTACAGGCTTTTCAAAAATATTGACTAACTGATTATATTAACTACTTTTCCCTTTTTGGAATTTTTTACAAACTCAATAATACCGTCAGCTTTGGCAAAAAGAGTAAAGTCTCTTCCCATGCCGACATTATTTCCCGGTCTGTATTTGGAACCTCTCTGCCTGAGTATAATGTTCCCTGCTTTTGCAGTCTGGCCTGCAAATAATTTAATTCCAAGATATTTTGGATTACTGTCTCTTCCGTTTCTTGAACTTCCTACACCTTTTTTGCTTGACATATCTGCTCCCTATTTCTTAACACTTATCTTATCAAGGCTTAATAAAGTAAGATTCTGTCTGTGCCCTACTTTTCTGTGATATCTTTTTTTGGATTTGTATTTATAGGCAATTACTTTGTCGCCTCTGAACTGCTTTTTTATTGTGCCTTCAATTACTACATCCGATAAAGACGGACTTCCTATCTCTATTTTATCCCCGTCACTAAACAGATTTACATCAGTTATTTTAACTTTATCACCTTCATTACCTTCAATTCTTTCCAAAACTATATTAGAATTTTCAGTAACTTTATATTGTTTACCCCCACTTGTTATTATCGCGTAAATTTTGGGCCTCCTCTTATTAAAAAGAAATAATACTTATAATTAAAAACCGGCAACGATATTTTACATAATATAATTAAAATATCAATATAAAACCACAAAAAATGATATTAACACAGCAATAATTTTAATGTCAAACATTACTTAAGTGTAATTTAGATTATTTTTGCTACTGCGCTTGTTTTTGAGACGCTTATTATCTCTGCTGTTACACGTTTGCCCATATATTTTTTGCCATTTATTATCTGTATTATATAGCCATCTGTCCTGGCAAGGGCATCATTGGAATTATGGAGATAAGTTTCTTCGATAAGAAGCTCTATCTGATCGCCGATTTTAAAAGGTTTGGCTGCATCTTCAATTTCCTTAAATGTGCCTTTTGCTGCTATTATCATACCGTCCATCGGCAGGCTGTCATCTCCTTTTACTATGATGTGTTTCTTTGTTAAAGATTCCAGCAGTTTAAGATTTCGTCCGCCCTGGCCTATTATCTGGCATGCTATAGATGTGTTTAATTTGAATAAAAATGCTTTTTCGGGATTTTTGATGGCAGCTGTCTTTATCTTTCTCTCAATCTCATATTTAATGGTTTCTTCCGATTTTACAAATCCCGTACCTGAGCAGCACGGACATGGTTTGCATAATGCTCCAAGTATTCCGTCTGAAACGTTCTTTCTTGTCATCTCAAGCAGACCGAATTTCGAAAAATTCAGTACTTCGGTTTTGGTTTTATCTTTTTCCAGGCACTGCCTGAATTTTTCCAGTACTTTCTGCTTATCCTTCTCGCTTGTCATGTCTATAAAATCTATTACAATCAAACCACCTATATCTCTGAGCTTTAATTGTGAGCAGATGGCTTCAGCAGCTTCAAGATTTGTCCTGAGTATTGTATCAGATGCATTTTTATTTGATGTATATTTTCCGGTATTAACATCTATGGATGTCAGAGCTTCTCCATAATCTATTACAATAAATCCCCCTGATTTCAGCCATACTCTTTTTTCAATAGCGCTTTCTATGACTTCATTGACATTGAAATATTCAAAGAGATCACCCGGACCGTTGAACAAATAAAGTTTTGAAAAATCAACTCCGATATTCCCCAGATACCTTGAAATATCTTTTTTTGTTTCTTTGCTATCTACATGTATCGCATTAAATTCACTTGAAAACATATCCCTTAGTATCCTGAGAACAACAGGCTGTTCATTAATAACAAGGGAAGGCTGGCTGGTTCTTGAAATCCTTCTCTGGATCTCATTCCATGTTTTCATTAATATTTTAAGATCTCTTTTTAAAATATTTTTGTCTGCACTTCTTGCAGCAGTCCTTACTATTATCCCATAATCCTTGGGCTTTATTTCTTTTGCAATCTGTCTTAAGGACTCTCTTTCGTTATCATTAAGTTTTCTTGAAACACCTATTCCATCATTAAATGGCGCAAGAACCAGGTATCTTCCCGGAATTGAAATAAAAGTAGTAAGGCGTGCACCTTTGCTTTTCATTGGATCTTTTGTAACCTGTACTACAATATTCTGATTAGGTTTAAGTATGTGCTGGATTTTTTTATGTGTTTCTTCACTTTCCTCAAAATCCATATCAAGTGCAATTTCATTGATATAAAGGAAAGCATTTTTTTCTTCACCAATATCTACAAAAGCTGCATCAAGGCTTGGAAGGACATTCTCAACCCTTCCGACATAAATATTGCCTACTATTGATTTTTTGAACTTTCTGTCAAAATAAAGTTCAGTTACCCGGCTGTCATCAAGAATAGCTACCCTGGTTTCGCCGTCTCCAGAGCTTACAAGCATCTCTTTACTCAAATTGTCCAAACTCCTTTAATCAAACAATATCCATGGGAGTTTTAAGAATATCCCCTCTTATCACATAAGCTTCTTCCTTAAAAAAATCCATAATACCCACATTTTTATTGTTTGATAAATATCTTAAATTTATTAAAAAATCATTAAACTTGAATATCTTATTATCATTTAACATCTTAGTATATCCAAATATATTTAAATAAACAATATCGGCGTCATCCTGAGACTCCGAAAATTCATACATCCATATTGATTTGATTTCTTTCTTTATGCTATCGATTTCATTTTTATATTCTTCCAAAATTGATTTGTCATCAAAGCAAAGCCTGAAAACATATTTTATCACAGAAATATCAGCCATAAGGCTGGGCAGTTTTTCCTTATGAAATACTGCATCAAGAATTTTTAATCCGTATCCCAGATTATTATTTAAATCAATTACAAATCTGCCGAGATCGATTTTTTCACATACTTCCATATCTGCATATTCAGCAAGGCTGCCAAGGCCTACAGGTACCGGAAAACTGAAATTAAGCTTCGGATTAGGATTAAAGCCTTCACTATACCTTATAGGTATTTTCGATCTTCTCGCTGCCATAATCAAAAGTCTTACAGTTTCAAGATGGGAAATATATTTAAATTCATTTATTTTTTGAAATTTAAACCTTATTTTGTAGTTTTCCATATATTCTTTTATAAATCTTTAGTATCAGATTCTTTTCTGGATCTTAAAATCTCTTCTGCCTTGCTGTTTTCTTTAATAAGGAAATCTTTTTTAATGCCTGTATCAATAAAATCCCAGTATAAAATCTCCTCCTTCGACATTTTCCTTGATGTATAAAAATCCATATTCAGGCCTGACTCATTAAAAGCATTTTCCCAGACATCAAAATTGAAATACTCACTCCAGTTATCAAAACGGGCTCCCTTTTTAAAAGCGCGCTCAACTGCTTCCGCTGTCCTTATATCGCCTTTCGAAATTGCACATTCAAGTTTGCTTTTTCTGGGGTCGGACCAGCTGACATTAACTGCTTTTTTGGGGAGATGATTAACAATCATAGCAAATTTATCTTCAAGGACTTCTATCGGATCCTGTCCTGCCCATTGAAAAGGAGTAAATGGTTTGGGACAAAAAGCGTTTATGCTTAAATTTATACCGATTCTTCCTACTTTTCTTCCGGGAAGAAGTTCCCTGCCCATCTTTAATATCTCTTTTACAAGTTCGGGTATTGCCAGGATATCCTCATAAGTTTCATCTGGGAACCCTATCATGAAATAAAGCTTTACTTTTTCCCAGCCTTCCCTGAAAGCTGTTGCCATGCATTCAAGCATTTCATTTTTATCAATATTCTTATTGATTGCATCGCGCATCAGCTGTGTGCCAGCTTCAGGTGCAAATGTAAGTCCGGTTTTTCTTCCTCTTTGTATCAGTCTGGCAATATTAAAACTGAAACTGTCCAGCCTCATTGAAGGGAGCGAGACAGATATTTTTTCATTTTTTGTTTCTGCAGTAAAACTATCTATCAGTTTTTCAATTCCGGGATAATCAGCGCTTGAAAGAGAAAGAAATGAAATTTCATCATATCCGCTTTTTTCGATACCTTCTATGCACTGCGATACAAGCTTCTCATGATCTCTGTATCTTACCGGTCTGTAAATATAACCTGCCTGGCAGAATCTGCAGCCCCGGAAACACCCCCTCATTATTTCGCATACAAATCTGTCATGAACAGGTTTTATGTTCGCAATAACAGGGTTCTTTACTATATCAAAATCATCTATTTTCTTTAATACAGCTTTTCTGATTTTTCTCTCCGGTTCTATTTTTTCAAGCAATCCCTTATCGTTATAAAAGAAATTATAATCATCAGGTATGAAAATCCCTTCAAATTCTCTTATGTTGTCAAAAAACCATTTCTTGGATTTCTTGTTTTTTTTCTTTTCTTTTAAGACATCAAGGACTTTGATAAATGCTTCCTCACCGTCACCGATTACAAAAAAATCAAAAAAAGGTGCCACTGGCAGAGGGTTAAAACATGCAGGGCCTCCGGCACATACCAGGGGATCAGTTTCGTCCCTGTCTGCAGATTTTATTTTAATTTTACCAAGCTTGAGAATATTCAGCGCATTTGTGTACATAAGTTCATGCTGAAGGCTTATGCCTATTATATCGAATTCATCCAGGAAAATTCTGTTTTCAAGAGAAAAAAGCTTTAAATCTGATTTGAGCAGATTATCCTCAAAATCAAACCACGGTGAAAAAACTCTTTCTGCACTGAAATTTTTATTTCTGTTTATCAAATCATATAGAATCTGGATCCCGAGATTGGACATGCCTACCTCATAAATATCCGGAAATACAAGAGCAGTAAAAACTATTGACTCTGTATCACTGTCAGTGCTGATATCCTTACTTTTTATGCCTGTTTCATTTCCGATATATCTTCCGGGTTTTAAAACTCCCTCAAGTAACTTCTCCAGCTGTTTATAACTTAATTGTTCCAATTTTATTTAAATTCCTCGTTTGCAATTTCATAATCTTTCCGCATTTCCCTTCGCATATAAACATTTTCAACAAGAGATATCCCTATAAAGATACTCAGCAGATTTGAACCGCCGTAACTTAAAAATGGCAGCGGTATTCCTATGATAGGCATAAGTCCGATTGTCATTCCGATATTTATTGTCATCTGGGTAAGTATAAGAAAACCCACACCGGCACATACCATAAAACCAAACTGATCGCTTGCCTGTCTGGCTATTTTAAAACATCGCCAGATAATTATGGCAAATATGATTATTGTTATGAAAGCGCCTACAAATCCGAACTCTTCACCTATGACAGAAAATATGAAATCTGTACGGGACTCGGGAACATAATTAAGATTTGTCTGTGTGCCAAGAAAAAGTCCTTTACCAAACAATTTCCCAGAGCCTATCGCTATTTTTGACTGGATTAGATTATATCCTGCACCTTCAGGCTTTACATCAGGTTTGAGAAATATAAGAAGCCTGTCCAGCTGATATTGCTGTATCAGACCCATTTTAAGGCCTGCAAAGACGCCACCTATGGTTACTCCTATTACTCCGAGAACATATAAAAAATTTGCTCCTGATACAAAAAGCATAAGAACGAAAACAATAAATATAATAATTGACTGTCCGAAATCAGGCTCAAGAAGAATAAGGCCAATGGTTAAGAACACAATAAATATTGAAAGAATGACCTTTTTAAAGCTTACAACCGGTTTCTTTTCTGAGCGCCATTTTGAAAGAACAGCTGCAACACAGACAATCATAAATATCTTTGAAAATTCAGAAGGCTGTATCGAAGTAAATTTCAAATCAATCCAGCCTTTGGTAGCGTTTACTTCATAGCCGAATATCAGAACGCTTATCAATAAAAGGATATTTGCAATAAATACAATTATCCAAAATCTTTTAAATCTCCTGTAATTAAAAAATAACAGAGCGCCGAAAATAAAAATTGAGACTATAAGAATAGTCAGTTGTTTCTTAAAATGGTACGCAGGGTCAGATACATTGGCGGACAGGCTGAACATGGTTGCACTATAAATGACCAGCAAACCAAAGCCTGATAATAAAAGTACGCATATTAAAAGGACAAAGTCAAATTTAAAAGTTCTCTTTTTTTCTTTATCCAGATTGATTTCTTCCAGAAAGGAAGAATTATCAATGCTTCTGCCAGCAATATGTCTGCCTTTAAAAGCCATTTTTAATCTCCAAAACTATCTACTGAACGGACTATTCCGCTGCTTTCAATATTAAAAAGATACTCAAGTATCCTTCTGGCTATGGGAGCCACATTCCTTCCTCCCCCGCCTGACTCTTCAAGCATGATGGCTATTACATATTTTGGATTATCAATTGGTGCATAACAGGAAAACCAGGCATAATCCTGCCGGCCGGCAAACTCAGCTGTACCTGTTTTACCTGCAACCGGAAATTCATTTATTGGAAAACCGGAAAAAGCACTTGCTGCTGTGCCCTGTTTGGTAACCAGATAGAGTCCGCTTTCTATAGTGTTTAAGTAATCCTGATTAAGACTGAGATCTTTTACTTCACCGATAGAGTAATCGAAAAGATCTTCGCCGCTGTCTTCGCTTATGTCTTTTAATATGTGAGGGACATGCTGTATGCCTCTGTCAGCCACTGCCATATATGAATAAGCCATCTGAAGCGGAGTTACGAGTACGTCCCCCTGGCCTATTGACATATTTACAGTATCACCCGGGAACCATATGGAATTGGCTTTATCATTTTTAAACCATTCTTTTTTCCACGTTTTATCAGGGATTATGCCGCTTTCTTCGTTTGGAAGATCAATGCCTGTCGGAGTGCCATAACCAAGTATCCTGCAATATTTCTGAAGCAATTCGTCTGCATTCTTGTTTTTAAGATAAAGCCTGAGTCCCAGTTCATAAAAAAATGTATCACATGAATTCTGCAATGCACCAAGAATATTAAGACCACCGTGTCCGCCTTTGTTCCAGCATGTTTTCGGATAATCGCTTCCAAGACCGTACCAGGTTCCTGCACACCTGAATGAAGAACTGTTATTTATTATCTCTTCACTCAGACCTGCATATGCAGTGGCTATTTTAAATACCGATCCCGGAGGAAAGCCCATAAGAGCTCTGTTGTTTAAAGGATTTCTGTTTGCAGGTTTGTTAAGCTCATTCCAGTCGGTTGTTGAAATCCCTCCGACAAAAACGCTGGGATCATAAGTCGGATTGCTCACCATCGCAAGAACCTCCCCGGTCTTGACATCCATTACTACTGCAGCACCTCCGCCAGCTCTATAATATTCATTGGTATTAGTTATTTTTGTTTCCCTTATCTGTTCCAGCTGGGTGGCAAGAGTTTCTTCCACAAACCTCTGAAGTTCTATATCTATAGTAATATATATATCATTTCCGGGTATGTAATCAGTCTGCTCGATTATATCAGTGGGTCTTCCGAGAGGATCGACTTCATAAATGATTTTTCCCTTGACTCCCTGTAATATGTCTTCGTACTGAGCTTCGATTCCCGTAAGACCTATCTGGTCTCCGCCCTCATATCCTGTTTTATATTTCTCCATTTTTAATTTTTCTTCTGTAATCTCTCCAGTATATCCCAGCACATGGGCAGCCAGATATCCGTAATTATATTTTCTTAAAAAAATATTCATTACTTCCACGCCTGGAAGATTGCTGCTGTTTTCTTTCAGATAGACAAGCGTTTCCTGGTCAATATCATATTTGATGATAACCCTGTCTATATATGTTGTTTTCTTTTCTTCAAGCTTTTTCTTTAAATCATTATAAGGAATTTTTAATTTTTTACTTAAAATAGTCAGTATATCTTCCCTTCCAAGTACAGTATATGGATCTACTGCCACTGCAATTGTCGGAACACTTTCAACAAGAAGCTTGCCGTTTCTGTCATATATGTTTCCTCTTGGAGCTGCAGTCGATCTTGTCCTTGTAATGTTTTCTGAGGCAGCCTGGGCAAAAATCTCCCCGCTCATGACCTGCAGAAAATATAATCTTAAAGAAAGCAGTACAACAACTACTATTACAAGATAACTTATAAAAATAAGTTTTCTATTTGAATTGATATTCAACAGTATCTTCTCCTGAAAATTTTAGCCTGAATAACGGAAATATAATAAAAACAAGTAAGATATTTAATAAAGGTTTTGTTATCATCTCAATAACGACAGACATAAAATCCATTTTAAAATTAAACAAATAATAGACTATATTTAATAATATTATATTTATCTCTGTTGTCACAATAACTATAAAAATATAGCTAAGCAGTTTTAATTTCAATCCTGAGCTTACAAGCTGGCAGATAATAAAAACACAGAGAGAAAAAATTAATGGGGAAACACCGACAATTGTACCTGAAAGAAGATCAAATATCATTCCGGCAATGAAAGCAAATATCATTCCGACAGTAAAACCATCTTTGAGAGTGGAAGCTATAATGGCAACAAGTATAAAATCAAAGCTTATCTGATATATTTCCAGCTGTTCCCCGAATATTATCTGAAAGATAATAAAAAAAACAAGAATAAAAAAATGTATTATTTTTAAAAAATATTTCATTTGAAGTCGGCTACCAGCCGGTTATTACCAGAACATTTTCAATCTTGCGCATATCCGCAAAAGTTTCTATCTCGATTTCCTGATAAGGATTCTTCTCTGAAGCTTTTACTTTCTTTACTGTTCCTACAAGTATCTCTTCAGGAATATATTTGCCAAATTCAGCAGTTATCAGTATGTCTCCCGGATAAACAATATCATTTTTCGGAATATAATTAAAAAGTATATTATTGCTCTGGGTTCCTTCAATCATTCCCAGGCTCCTGGAAGAAAGTATCCTTGCGCCGAGACTTGTCTGGGGGTCATTGAGCAATCTTACATTACATGAATTGCTCGCACTAAGAATAACTACTCCGACAAGACCTTTTTCATTGATAACGCACATGCCTTCAAGCACACCGTCATTTTTGCCGGTATTAAGTATTATTTCCGACTGCCATTTATCAGTATTATAGCCTATTACTTTTGCAGCTACTGTCTCATAATTTGCTCTCTGTTTTATTTCAAGAAGGCTTCGAAGGGAATCATTTTCAATTTTCAGATTTATATTTTCTGAATAATCGCTTAAAAGCTCGGCATTCTTTTGCTCCAGTTCTTTTAACTTTGAAGAAAGACCGAAAAAATTTTTAATATTATCAAATGTTCTGACTACCGGCTGGAAAAAAGAGTAAAGCCTCTCCTGGACAGGTTTAAAAAAATCAAGAGTTCCTTCCCTTAATGATTTGATTGCATTAGTGTCTCGGAAACTTGCAGCAACTACTATAAGGCACAGAACAACGATTATTAATAAAATAACAATATTCTTAATGCTTTTTCTTGAGGGAGCCATTAATATCTAAAAAATAAAATATTTAAATTTTTAATGCTTTGCATATTTAAGATATCTCTTTAATATCGCAAAGTCTTCGGCAACTTTCCCTGCACCCAGTGCAACCGAAGCAAGAGGATCATTCGCCAGATAAACAGGGCAATGTGTTTCTCTGCTTACTCTTTCAGTAAGTCCCTTCAGCAAGGCTCCGCCGCCACTCAGTACTATTCCCCTTTTCATTATGTCTGATGCAAGTTCAGGTGGTGTTACATCTAAAACTTCTATTATTGAATTAACAATATCTGCAATACTTTTTTCAAGTGCTTTTCTTATCTGCTGACTTGTTATAATGATTGTTTTTGGCAGGCCTGCTACCAGATCTCTTCCGTTTATTTCTATTTTTTCTTCATTTTCAAGCGGGAAGGCAGAACCGATTTCTATTTTTACTTTTTCTGCAGTTCTTTCTCCCAATAAAAGATTGTGTTCTTTCTTTAAATAATACGTTATTGCTTCGTCGAGTTCATCTCCGCCGATTCTTAAAGACTGGCTCACTACAATCCCTCCCAGGGATATTACAGCAACTTCGGAAGTACCTCCGCCGATATCAACTATCATAGAACCAGTAGGCTCATTAATCGGAAGGTCTGCTCCTATTGCTGCAGCGAGAGGTTCTTCAATAATATATGCGGCTCTTGCTCCTGCCTGCTCTGTAGCTTCTACTACTGCTTTTCTTTCGACTGCAGTAATTCCTGAAGGAACACATATTACTATCCTCGGCCTGGCAAATGCTACGTTTTTATGGACACGCTGAATAAAATATCTCAGCATTTTTTCAGTTGTTTCAAAATCTGCAATAACTCCGTCTTTCAAAGGTCTTATCGCTACAATATTCCCAGGTGTCCTTCCAACCATTCTCTTTGCTTCTTTTCCCACCGCAAGTATTTTATTGGTATCTTTATCTATCGCTACTATCGAAGGCTCATCAAGAACAATGCCTTTTCCTTTTACATAAACAAGAGTATTCGCAGTTCCAAGATCTATACCCATATCTCTACCGACTACATTTAGAAAAAAGTCAAACATCAGCTCTCCTCATAATTAAATTTTATGCTTAAAACAATTATTTTATTTAAATATATATTACAAAAACAAGCAAATAAAAAATATACTATAAAATATAAATTATTTCTGAAAATCTTTAAGACTATATCCTAAATTTTTAATCATTTCCAGAAATTTATAAACAGGAAGACCGGCGACATTATAAAAACAACCTGCAATCTTTTTCACAAGTATACACCCGTAGCCATCAAGATTATAAGCTCCTGCCTTATCCAGAACATTTTCCTTTTCCAGATAATCTTCGATACCCTGATTGTCAAGCTTCCCAAAAGTCACATCTGTTACATCATAATCAGATAATGTCTTTGCATCAGGAAGGCTTATAAGGCTTATGCCTGAATATACTTTATGTGTTTCACCTGAAAAAATCTTTAAAAATTCCCTGGCTTCATCTTTGTTTTCTGGCTTTAAAAAAAACCTTCCTTTAAAAAAAACAATTGTATCAAAACCCGCAATTAAAACTTTATTAAAATTACTGGTTTTAAAAGAACCCGGTCTGTTAATTTTAACATAATCAGCAACATTTTTTGCTTTATTCAGGCTGTTAAAAATTACTGTTTCAGCAGGGTCTTCAAATATTCTTTCATTTATAAATGTTGGCGGGATTATATCAAAATCAAGATTCAGCTTATAAAATATATCTTCTCTTCTGGGAGAACCGGAGGCTAAAATTAATTTTATTTTATTATTTCCTTCTAAAAACATCTGCAAGTAAAAAAGCAAGCAAAAGGCCTATTATTGCCCCGAGCGTTATATTGACGTGTATTCCAAAGCTTATATCAAAAAGGTATAGATTTAGATTTAATTTATCAGTACCTACTTTCAATCCCTGATCGAGAATAGGGACTATGTCTTTTAAAACATGGCCGAGAATGGCACCTAGAATACCACCTGAAATAATAATAAAGAATACTACTATCCCTCTTCTTTTCAATATGACCTTTCTGTTTTTTCAATATTGCCCAAGACAATATCGGCATATATTAATGATTATTTTTTATTTTTTATTTTATGTATTATAGATTATTACAGATAATTTCCAAAGAAAATATTTATTTCTCTTTCAGCAGAGCTTTCACAATCTGAACCATGAATTACATTTATTGTAATATCAGTTCCAAAATCTCCTCTTATAGTACCTTTATCTGCTTTTTGCGGGTCTGTGCATCCCATAAGTTCTCTTGCCCTTGCAACAGCATTTTCTCCCCTGATTATCATTACAATACAAGGTCCGCTTGTTATATATTGTAAAAGCCTGGGGAAAAAGGGTTTTTCTACATGTTCTTTGTAATGGGTAAGCGCGATATTCTTATCGATATGGAGAACTCTTATTCTTTCAATTTCCAGGTCATTATCCTCAAACCTGGAAATTATTCTTCCTACCAGTTTCTTCTGGACTCCGTCCGGTTTGATTATAATCAGAGTTCTTTCAATTTTTGTTTTCTGCTTAACAGGTTTATCTTCTTCTATGGTTTCTTCCTGTTTATTATCTGTTTTACTTTTTTCTTCCACTTTTAGGTTCATAGCAGCATCCCCTATCCAGTCTCCTTTTATATACAATTTCTAAAATATTTATTGCGTAGTTTTACAATAAGGACAGATTTTCCAATCAAGATTCAATGGCCTTGAACAATTTATACATGAATTTTTTAATTTTCTTCTGCAATGCGGGCAGATAAGAAAATCTTCTTTTATTTCTTTGCCGCAGGCCGGACATTTTGCATAAGCGCTGTCCAAAAGAAATTCCATCCTTTTTATTTCCAGATCTCTTTCGACCACATCATCGATAAATTCAGGCGGTCTTAAAATTAAATATAAAATCAGCCCTACATAATTAAAAATAAATACAATAATAGCCCAGAATGGTGCAGGTGCATTTCTTAATTTTGCATCTCTGTAAGTCCAGTATATGAAAGCAAGCCAGACTATTATAAGCATAAAAATAATCCCGTATAGAAGATATTTCCAAATGGGATTAGTAAAAAATGCTATTATATTATTCGCATATTTCAGTATGTCCATTCATCCTCCAATTTTTAACAAAAAAACAACTATTAAACAAAAAACCCCGAATTGCAATAAATAGCAGCCAGGCAATTTTATCAAAACTATACTGTTTTTACAAATTCGAGGTTGGTTATTGAACCGGTTAAAGATATGATAACATCTTTTTTGACTAAATTTAAAGCATATTTCACTGAATTTTCTATATTATCAATAGCTAATATTTTTTCCGGATGCTTTTTTTTCTTTGTTTTTAAAACAGCCACAATCTTTAATGCATCTTTTTTTAATTCTTCCACAGGAAGACTTCTTTCTGTTAAAGAACTTGAAACAATGAGTATATCTGCAATTCTTACAACATCTTCAAGCATTTTCTGATAATCTTTATCTTTTAAAACGGAAAATATGATTATCTTTTTTTTATCTGGAAAAAATTTTTTAATGTTTTTAACAAAATTTTTTATTCCTTCGGGATTATGCGAGGCATCCGCAATAAAAAACGGCTCTCTGCTGATTATCTGGAATCTGCCGGTTATATTTGTTTTTTTAAGTGCTTTATTTACTTTTTTCTGTTCAACTTCCAGAGAATTCAAATTTAAATATAACTCGCTAAGCACGACTGACAAAAGAAGATTTTTTTTCTGGTAATCTCCCGGAAGCGGAATAAAAATATTATTATAACATTTATAAATACCCTTTAAAGATACTTCTGCTCCATCGATGTTTTCGTGCGTAACTCTGACCAAATCAAAATCTTTTTTATAAATGAAAAGCCTGGAATCAGTCTGGATAGTTTTATTTAATAATATATTGTTTACTTTCGAGCTGGTACTGTTTGAAGCAACAAGGCAATTCTTTTTTATGACTTCTGATTTCTCGGAAGCTATCAGTGATATCGTTTTCCCCAGTATGGCTGTGTGTTCAAGACTGACACCTGTAAGTCCTACGACTTTTGCATCTGCTGCATTTGTAGCATCCCATCTGCCGCCCATTCCGGCTTCCATTACCATGACATCAAGATTGTGTTTTCTGCATGCATAAAACATCATACAGGTAAGTATTTCAAACTGAGTCATACTGCCATTTATATTTGCTGCATTTATTTTTTCTATAAACGGAAATATTTCAAAAAAGACTGCGCTGAAATCATTTTCACTTATTTCGTTTCCGCCAAACGCAATTCTTTCCGTATATGAATGGATATGCGGAGAAATATAATATCCTGACTTAAGTCCGTGATATTTCAGAATTGAAGCAGTCATTTTTGTTGTAGAAGTTTTGCCGTTTGTACCGACAATATGCATAAAGTCTGTGTCTTTTTCAGGATGATCTGTCAGCTCAAAAAATTTTTTTATCCTTTCAAGGCCAGGTTTGATACCGAAAACAAGAGTTCCGTCAAGATAATTACATGCTTCTTTAAAACTATTCTTTTTCATATTTTTAAATACATCCAGGCGGTTCAGGAGGAAGACGAAAGCATTGCTTTTTTTATTTTTCCAAGTTCCGATTCCAGTATTTCAAGACTTTTCTTTAATTCTTTTGCCTTGTTTTTTTCTTTATTCACTATAATCTCAGGAGCTTTGCTGAGAAAATCAGGGTTATTAACTTTTCCCTCAGATTTTTTTAGTTCTATATCCAGCTTTTTAATATCAGATTCTATTCTCTTTATCTCAAGTTCATAATTTATGGCTCCCGAAAAATCAATAAATATTTCGGTATTCTCTATGGTTATTTTAATAATAGAATCATGGGCGGCTGGTTTGATATATCCGATATCTGAAGCTTTGCAGAAAACCTTAAGGTATTTTTCGTTATTCCGTATAAAACTCAGACTATCAGATTTACTGCTATTATCTGTGGCATTAAAATATAATTTTATTTTGCTTGCAGGGCTGATATTCAATTCGGATCTTGATTTCCTTACCGCACTTACAATATCAAAAAGATGCCCGAGTTCACGAGACTGTTCAGAAGATATCTGCTTTTTTAAAGTTTTTGGAAAATCCCTGACCATTATGCTCTCGCCCTTAACCGGGAGACTCTGCCATATGCGTTCGGTTAAAAACGGCATGATCGGGTGCATCATCCTTAAAAAATTCTCAAGCACATAATAAAGTACAAGACCTGTATTATTTTTCCCGGCAGTATCCTCACTATAAATGCTTACCTTTGCAGCTTCTATATACCAGTCACAGAATTCATTCCAGAAAAAGTTATATAAAATTTTTGATGCAAACGAAAAATTGTATTTTTCAATATATCTTTCATAATTTTTTATAGCTCCCGAAAGTCTCTCAAGTATCCACCTGTCCCATATGTTCAGTTCTTTGTTTACGGGTTTGCTGTCAAAATCGATTTCACAATCTTTAATTGCTGATAATACAAATTTCGATGCGTTCCATATTTTATTTGCAAAGTTTTTTGTACCTTCGATTTTCTCTTCTCCAAGAAGCAGGTTTCTTCCCGGAGTAGTCAGGGCGGCAAGGGTGTATCTTAAGACATCACAGCCATATTTTTCTACTATTAAAACCGGATCGATTACATTACCCTTGGATTTGCTCATTTTCTGGCCCTTTTCATCGTTGACAAGAGGATTTATGAAAACCTCTTTAAAAGGAATTTCTTTCATGAAATAAAGGCTCATCATTATCATTCTTGCCACCCAGAAAAATATAATATCATGTGCAGTGATCAGAACACTTGTCGGGAAAAAATAACGGAGCTCTTCTGTATCTTCAGGCCATCCCATTACTGCAAAAGGCCACATATCTGAGCTGAACCATGTATCAAGCACATCTTCATCCTGACGTATGTTGGAAGAGTTGCATTTTGTACATCCGGATGGTTCATTTTCTGTAACTATAACCTCGCCGCAGTCATCACAATACCAGACCGGTATTCTGTGGCCCCACCAGAGCTGTCTGGAAATACACCAGTCTCTGATGTTTTCCATCCAGTTAAAATACAGCTTTTCCCATTTTTTGGGAACAAATTTTATTTTTCCGCTTTTAACCGCTTCTATCGCAGGTACTGCAAGTTTTTTCATCGAAACATACCATTGAAGTGAAATGCGGGGTTCGATTATCGTCGAGCATCTCGAGCATGAACCTACTGAAGAAATATGCTCTTTTTTACCAAGAAGGAATCCGTTTTCCTCAAGTTCTTCAAGAATTTTTTTTCTTGCTTCAAATCTGTCAAGGCCTTCGTATTTTCCGGCATTCTCATTAAAAGTCGCATCATCATTCATGATGTTTATTTTTTCAAGATTATGCCTCTGTCCTATTGCAAAATCATTAGGGTCGTGAGCAGGTGTTACTTTGACAGCTCCTGTACCGAATTTCATGTCTACATATTCATCTGCAATTACCGGGATTTTTCTTTTAGCTACAGGTAAAAAAACATATTTTCCTATTAAGCCAGCATATCTTTTATCTTTTGGATGCACGGCTACGGCAGTATCGCCAAGCATTGTCTCCGGACGGGTGGTTGAGACTACAATATATTTATCTGGATCTGTTTCTCCGGTCTTATAATCTATCACAGGATATTTGATATCCCAGAGATTTCCGTGTCTGTCATGATGTTCCACTTCAATATCCGATACAGCAGTCTGGCACCTCGGACACCAGTTGACCATATAATTCCCCCGATAAATCAGGCCGTCATTATACAGAGTCACAAATTCCCTGTTGACTGCCTTTACATAGTTGTCATCAAAAGTAAATCTTTCCCTGTCCCAGTCACAGCTGCAGCCCAGTATCTTTAACTGTTCGATTATTCTGCTTCCGTGTTTTTCCTTCCACTTCCAGACCCTTCTGACAAACTCATCGCGCCCTATTTTATGTCTGCTTGTACCCTGCTTTTCCAGTTCGCGCTCAACCACATTCTGGGTGGCTATTCCGGCATGATCTGTCCCGGGGAACCACGAACAGTTAAAACCCTTCATTCTTTTAAATCTTATAACTGCATCCTGAAGAGAATTATTGAGCGCATGCCCCATATGAAGATATCCTGTTACGTTAGGGGGAGGTATTACTATGCTGAAAGGTGGTTTTTGCGAACCTGTTATTCCGTGAAAATACTTTTTTTCAAGCCAGAAATCATAGATCCTGCTCTCAAATTCTAAAGGATTATAGCTTCCGGTTAATTCTTTAAACATAATATAGTCTTATAAAACAAAAAATGAATAAAATTTTTTATGCAAGTTTTTCTTTTTTATCTGACAGTTCTTCCTGATTAAACAATTTTGAATCCTGAACTTTATTCAGGACTACGTCGCTTGTTACAATATATTTTTTTATTTCTTTCATGGAAGGAATATCATACATTATATCAAGCATGACCTCCTCAAGTATGGATCTCAGCCCTCTAGCACCGGTCCCTCTTTTAAGTGCAAGTGATGCAATTGTTTTTATGGCATCATCAGAAAAAACCAGCTCGACATCATCAAGCGCAAACATTTTCTTGTATTGCTTTAAAAGAGAATTCTTCGGTTCAGTCAGTATCCTGATAAGATCATCTGCCGTAAGATTCTTTAAAGTAGATATTACAGGAAGCCTCCCTACAAATTCAGGGATCATACCATATTTTAGAAGGTCCTCAGGCATGACCTGCGGGAGAAGAAGGTCCGCTCTCTCATTTTTTCTGGGCATCTTGTCAGAAATAAAACCGACACTTCTTTTATTTATCCTTCTTTCTATAATTTCTTCCAGCCCTCCGAAAGCTCCGCCGCATATAAACAGAATGTTGGTAGTGTTTATCTGTATAAATTCCTGATGCGGATGCTTCCTTCCTCCCTGGGGAGGCACATTTGCTTCAGTGCCTTCAAGGATTTTCAGCAATGCCTGCTGGACACCCTCGCCTGAGACATCCCTTGTAATAGAAGGATTTTCGCTTTTTCTTGAAATTTTATCTATTTCATCTATATATATTATCCCGGTCTCCGCTCTTTTTATATCATAGTCTGCAGCCTGGATAAGTTTTAACAAAATATTTTCAACATCCTCGCCCACATATCCTGCCTCTGTAAGTGTTGTGGCATCAGCAATGCAGAAAGGAACATTTAATATCCTGGCAAGAGTCTGGGCAAGCAGGGTTTTCCCGCATCCTGTAGGGCCGATAAGCAGGATATTGCTTTTTTGGATTTCTATATCATCCTTTGCCAGTTTGCTTTCAAATTTTATTCTTTTATAGTGATTATATACAGCAACAGACAGGACTTTTTTTGCCCTTTCCTGGCCTATCACATAATTGTTTAATATGTTATAAATTTCATCAGGCTTGGGAAGATTCCCAAAATCAGTTTCGTCCTCTATTTTGTTTTCCTCATCGATTATCTCGTTGCAAAGCTCAACACATTCATCACAGATGTATACATCATGCCCCGCTATAAGTTTTTTAACCTGCTTCTGGGTCTTGCCACAAAAAGAGCATTTTAAAAAATCGTCTTTTACTTCTTTTTCAGTTGTCAAATCAAATTACTCCTTAAAATAATTACTTTTTAAATATTATCTCATCGACTATTCCATACGCTTTTGCTTCCTGGGAAGTTAAAATAAAATCTCTTTCAGTATCTTTTGATACTTTACTGACATTCTGCCCTGTATGGTCTGCAATTATTTTATTAAGCGAATCTCTAAGCCTTATCATTTCCTTTGTGTGTATCTCTACATCAATCGCTGTCCCTTCAAATCCGCCTGAAGGCTGATGAAGAAGGACTCTGGCGTTCGGAAGTATGAATCTCTTTCCTTTTTCACCGGCAAGNNGCTGCAGTTACCACTCCGCCCGGACTGTTAATATAAAGCTGAATATCTTTTTCAGGATCATCTGCTTCCAGGTGGATGAGTTGTGCCATAACCACATTGGCAACATTATCATCTATTCCTGTTCCCAGAAAAATTATTCTTTCTTTAAGTAATCTTGAGTAAATATCAAAAGATCTCTCCCCTCTGTTGGTCTGTTCTATAACCATTGGGATAAGATAGTCGTTTTTAATTGATTCCATTTAAACCACCATTAACATATTTAATTAAAATTTATTTTTATACGCTATTTGTCATTAGCTTCATCAGCTCCGGCTTCTTCAGGTTTCTCTGAAGCTTTGGCTGTTTTTTTTGTGCTGTCACTTTTTGATTTCTTTGCCTTTTCGCTATTATCTTCTTCTTTCCGGGAATTGGCTTTTTTTAATTCTTCAGCACTGATTTCTTTTATCTTTGCATTATCTATAAGTATATCCACAAGTTTTTTTCTTCTGATAGAGCTTTTTATATTTTTCTCTCCTATAGGTGTTTTAAAATAATCCTCAAGTTTTTTCCTGTCTTCTGCTTTGGTCGTATTCTTTATAGCTGTTTCTTTTTCTTTTTCTATTTCTTTGGTGTCAGGTTCTATTTCTTTTTTAAGCTTATTCTCAAGGGTATTAAATATTATATATTCTTTTACATTATTTAAAGCTCTTTGTTCAAAATCTTTTTCAAAATTTTCTTCACTGATATTGAAATAAGACAGGTATTGTTCTTTTGTTATTTTCTGGTCTTCAAGCTTGTGATCGAAATCATGTTTAAGTTCTTTTATCTCATTATCAATCATAATCTTTGGAATATCTATCTTTGAATTTGTTACAAGATATTCAACTATGTCTGAGAATATCTTATTCTGTCTCGTGCTTTCTTTTTGTTCTTTAAGATTGGTTTTTATAAATTCTCTTAAAGCTTCGACATTCTCAAAATCACCCATATTCTTAAGAAACTCTGCATCTACTTCTGGAAGGATTTTTCTTTTGATTTCTTTCATTTTAAGATTAAATTCCGCTTTTTTGCCTGCAATTTCCTTATTTTCTATTTCTTCGGGCATTGTTACTTTTGCTATTGTTTCATCACCTTTTTTAAGGCCTATAAGAGCTTCCTCTATTTCCTTATAAAGCATACCTGCCCCTATATCAAGAACATAATCATTATAGCTTCCGCCTTCAAATTCTTTACCATCAATTGTTCCCTTAAAATCTATTGTTGCAATATCTCTTTTCTGAGATGAATCTTTTTCATCAATCGGTTCAAGCGAAGCAAATCTGTTTCTGAGGTTTTCAATCTGCAAGTCAATTTCTTCTTCTTCAACTTCAGTTGGAAGACCTTCTGCTTTTATTCCTTTGTATTCTGCAAGTTCTGCCTCAGGTTCAACATCTACTGTTATTAAAAAATTAATAGGTTTGTTTTCGAGTATCTCTCCGTCTATATCGACTTTGGGATAGTCTATAGGTTTGATATCAGAACTTTCAATGATTTCCGGATATAATTCAGAGATAGAAATATTTGCTGCTTCAGACAACACATATTCTTTTCCGTAATTGATATCTATGATTTCATAAGGTATTCTCCCTTTTCTGAAACCAGGGATCTTAGCCTTTTCTGAAATACCTTTATACGCCTTCCCCAGTGATTTCTTAAAATATCCGTCTGATACCTCAACTTTTAGTTTTACTTTATTTTTCTCCAGCTTTTCCTGGCTCTTGATGCTGTAGCTCAACTTTTTTCACCCTCCTTAGGTAATATGGAAAATCCAAAATTTAAATATTTATAAGCCGTCTTATCTACAAACCTTCTGAATATAATATGAAATAATATATACAAAATTCATTGTGCCTAAAATTAAACAACTTATTATAAATAAATTTAAATAAAAATACAAACCTGTACCTGATTTGTTCTTTTCATTTTATATTATTATTCGGACATAAAAGTTCTTTGAAAGTTTTAGTAATAAAATGTAGATGATATCGGGAAGGGCTTATGGATTTAGGAGCTTTGAAAACTACAGATTGCGTGTCAGAGCCTTGTGTTGTCAGAGCATATGCCCTTTTATTTGGTGAAGAGCCTGAAAAGCCGAGTCTATGCCCCGTTAATTTGGGAAAAGCCCAAAGAAAAGGAACCTGTTGTTAGATCGGATGCCCCGTTAATTGGTGAAGAGCCCCCGTTAATTGATGAAGAGCCAAGAGCCGTAAGGGGGCCAGATTATACGTCCCTCTTCTGGTGCGAGTGGAGGGAATCGAACCCCCACAGGTGTTACCTACTAGCTCCTAAGGCTAGCGCGTCTGCCAGTTCCGCCA
>DBPS01000015.1:0-6506 GCA_002304935.1 Candidatus Humimicrobium oleiphilum
GACTATAAAAAAAATTTGAATGAGAAGAAGATTAATATCGATGATGATTATATTAAATTTATACGACTTGCAGAGTATTATATTGAAAAAAACAAAAATGGTATTGTTGCTATGATTACTAACAACTCATTTATAAATGGTATTACACACCGTCAGATGCGAAAACACTTACTAGAAACCTTTGACGATATATATATTCTCGATCTTCATGGAAATTCTAAGAAAAAAGAGAAAGCACCTGATGGGAAGAAAGATGAAAATGTTTTTAATATTCGGCAGGGTGTTTCAATTAATATTTTTGTGCGTAAAGAAGAAGAAAAGAAGGGATTAAGCTTAGTTCACCATGCTGAAATTTTTGGTAAACGAAGTTATAAGTTTGATACGCTTGATAATAGTATGCTTCAGGATATTAAATGGCAAGAACTTAATTACTCGGAACCTTATTACTTTTTTGTGCCAAAAGATTTCAGCTTATTAGATGAGTATAATAAACATTTTCTGATTACAGATTTGTTTAAAATTTATTCAGCTGGGATAAAAACAAAGATTGATAATATTGCAATAGATTTTGACAAATTAGAACTCGGAAAAAGAGTTGAAAATATTATCATAAATAAATATTCACTAAAAGAAATTATACAAAAGTTCGATTTAAACCAAAAAACAACTTGGGAATATGATAATGTATTAAAAACTGAATATGATACACAATATTTAACTGTTTATGATTATAGACCTTTTGATCAAAGATATATTTATTACAACAAATATTTTCTTTCAAGAAGCAGATCTAAAGTAATGGATAACTTTTTTAATAAAAAAAATATTGGGGTTGAGACATCTAGAATTGGAAATTATATATTTGTTTCTAAAAATATTTCCGATGAACATTTTATTTCTGATAATTCATTTAAATTTCCGCTTTATATTTTTGCAAATGATGGTTTAAAAGTCCCCAATCTTAATCAGGAAATAATAAATAAAATTGAAAATATTGTTGGCGAAGTAACTCCGGAAAATATTCTCGACTATATCTATGCAGTTCTACACTCACCAGATTATCGTGAAAAATATAAAGAATTTCTAAAAATAGACTTTCCACGTGTTCCATATCCAAAGAATAAAGAAACATTTTCAGCGCTTGTGCAATTGGGTACTGAATTACGCTTGCTTCATTTAATGGAATCTCCAAAATTAAATCAACTTATAACAACCTACCCAGTTGAAGGTTCAAATAAAGTTGAGCAGATATCTTATCAGAATTTGAAAGTCTTTATTAATAAAGAACAGTACTTTGGCAATGTCAGTGAAACAGCCTGGAATTTTTACATAGGTGGATATCAGCCTGCACAGAAATGGTTAAAAGACAGAAAAGGCAGAATCCTTGACAATTCTGAACTGGAACATTGCCAAAAAATAATAGTTGCACTTACAGAAACAGACAGATTGATGAAAGAAATAGATAAGATATTAAAACTAAAGCAAGCTTGAATGGCCGATAAGATTATAAAGCCCCTGAGTAATCAGGGGCTTTTCTATATTGATTGAATTATTGGTGGGGCGGCGTATCCCACATACCTTTACTACCATTGCTGGCGTAATAGTTGCCTTACCTATTCCTCAATAATTCATAACCGTTTATTTAACAAACATATAATATAACAATTAAAGAATTTTTTCAATCAACCTTTATCTGCCTTTTTAATCCGACCATATTTAAGCATTTTTATTATCTTAGAATCTGTAATATCATACATGGTTGCGACATAAAGACCCCTGAATTCATCTGATCTTACAGCAACGAGTATATTAGTATTCATTTTTTTTATATATTCAACACTGTTGAGATATTTAGGGTGAGTGCCAACATAATCTGGTGTTCTTATTATCTCAGGTATTTTATCTTTATAATTTTTGAAACAATCCAGTCTTCTATTTTTAATATGTTTTATACCACCATAAAATAATTTTATTTCACCTGGGCTGATTTCTAAATTTAATAATTTTATAATATCTGATTTTAAATACCCTACAATATTTTTCCTATTTGAATTCATACTAATAGATTATAGTACTATATATATCTATTATATAATTATATTTATTAATTGGAATTGGTTTTATCTCCTTTGAAAACACTATTTGTATTTAATTTTCAAAAACTGTTATTATTTAAATTTACAAACCAACTTTCAGATGATCCATATTCGCAGTATAATAAGTAAATATTTGTTTTCTATTTCTCTATCTATTAAAAATTCTACGGGAGAATCTTCAAATGGAAAAAGAAATACAATTTGATTTTGAAAATATAAACATACAGAAAAATGTAAATGATTTTGCATGTCTGATTGAAGAAGGCTGTGAAGCCGAAATAGATAAAGTTATTGATGAGATTGAAAAAAAGACACAGATGGAAGTTGCAGTTGTAACCATTGATTCCCTGCAGGGAAAGACAATTGATGAACTGGCTTTCAGTCTTTTTAACAAATTCGGCATTGGCAAAAAAGATGAAAACAATGGCATACTTCTGCTTATTTCAAAAGATGAAAATCAGTACAGGCTGGAAATCGGGCTCGGGCTTGAAAAAATATTAGATAAAGCAACCGTAAAAAAACTTACCGAAAATATAATTGTGCCTGATTTCAGAAAAGGAATTTATGCTCCTGCTATTTTAAAGCTTGTAAAAACAATTGCAAAAAAAGCAGGTATGACTGAGTTCAGTAAAAATGCAAATGTATCTCTTTGCACAGGAATAATCTCTATATTTTTATCTGTTGCGGCTATCCTTATTGCAATGGGCACGGCCTTTAAGAATATCCCTGATATAAAAACACTTTACCTGCATGTTTTTTATATATTAATCTCCATACCGGCAATAGCTGCATCTGTTATTGCAATAATATGTGGTATTACCGATACTGCGATTATTGCCACAAAAGATATAAAAACAAGAAGAATCTCAAGAAGCATGGCAGGCATTATTCTTGGAATTATCAGTATAACTTCATTTACTTTTATACTGTTTTATCTTCAGCCGGTACTGGATTTTCTTGCAGGGCTTTTTAAATTATCTTCAGGAAATTATTAAATTATTATGCCTTGTAATCTCCCGGCCTGATTTCATCACCATACTGGTCTCTGGCAGTTTTTATCTTTTCAATTGCTGCCTCCCAGTAATCAAATATTTCTTTAGGTGTCTCAGGATCCATTTTATTATAAAAAGCTTTTGTCCTTTCAAGCTTTTCTATCCATTTGGTACAACGGAAAGCGAAAAGATATTCATAGTCATCTTTTGAAAATTCTTCACCAAGATACTTTTTAAAAAGCATAACCAGGTCTTCATATTTCGGAATCATCCCTGTAGGAGTCCTGTATGCGTCAAATTCATTGTGAATCCTGCCATCTGCCCAGTGAAGCCATACTTTTTTTGCCAGCTTGCTTGTCATAAAATTTCCATCAGGGCCCCTCATGAAATAATTATTGCTGAAAATTTTCGGTGTATCTTTCACGCTTTCGCCAAACTTAATATTATTCATTGTATATTCTCCCAGAGGATAGGAGACAAAATCCATGTTTGCCATTGGGCTTGCATCCCTGACTCCCTCTGCCCCGAGAGTAGCGCTTGTCGTTTCTGATTCAAGCGTAGCTGCCTTAAGCAATATGCCGTCTTTCCAGTCAGGCGATTCTTCGACAGGAACTGTCGTATCGCTATCTCTTCCGCCATAAAGGATACCTTCAACCTTTACGCCGTTCTTTGCCTCAAATCCTTCCCTGTCTATATTTTCAAGGTAGTCAAGACGCATGGTATAACGGGCATTTCCGTGGGCTACGCCGACAGTTTTGCCTTTTGCATCCTTAATTCCCTTATGCCACTGACCGAAATGGTTTCTTCCTTCATCCGGAGCTTCAACTCCCATGCCAAGCCAGTAAGGATTTTTGTCAGGTCCCATAAGTACATTAGAAAATATTATTTCCTGGTCCTTCATAAGGTTTTCAAATATAACGGGATCATCTTTTGCATTTACATCCTGAATTATTCCAAATATTCCGAATTCAACGTTTACTGCCCTGAATTCACCATTAATATTTCTAAAATATGCTATGTCATCTCCGACAATTTTTTCACCAGGTATCATTGCAGTAGATGTTTTTCCGCAGGCTGAAGGATAAGCTCCGCAAAAATATGTTTTTCTGTTTTTCTCTTTGTCGATTGCAGCCATTATAAACATGTGCTCGCAAAGCCAGCCCTCATCGCCTGATTTTTTTATTGCCAGACGCATGGAATGTTTTTTAAGTCCGACTGAATTGCCTGCATACTGATTATTCATTGAATATACAATATTGTTCTGCGTGTCCATATATATTCTTCGCTTGTCCAGATTGGCTGTATTGCCATTTTCATCAAGCTCTCCGGCTGAATGAATAAATCTGAAGAAGTCATCTTTTTCTGACTCTTTTAGCTTTAAGAAGTGATTGTACGCAGAACGGTAAAGTATGAATTCTGAATGCGCTACATACCAGCTGTCCGTAAATTGTACGCATGGAATAGTGAACGGGCTTTCTGTGGGACCTTCCGAAAAGAATTGTACTATTGCCGTTTTGCCCTTCATTATATCCTTTGATATTTCCATTATTTCATTATATCCCTGCTCATATTCAATAGCATTCATTGCTTCCATGCTCGCCAGGTTTTCCCTGTAAACAATAAAACGGGTATTGTTTTTATCTCTTCCCTGATCATTATAAGAATCCCAGTGGATGGTTTGCCTGGGCAGACGAAGAGTTTTCTCTTCTCCCAGCGATAATGCCTGATCCCTGACATATTGTATGTCTGCTTCGCTATCATTGCATACATATACAGAATCAGGATTACAATGTTTAATAAAGAAACCTACGAACTCCATAACTTTAGTATTTTTGAGAGCTGAAAGCTTTTCATAACTTTTGCTGCTCATTCGAGACTTAATTATTTCTTCATAAGTAGTATTCATATTGTCTCCTTTACAGTTATTGCACACCCTTTTCAAACCAGAATCAGCGGTAAGATTTTATGGATATTTTTTATAAAATTGAGAAATTATTATTGACAAATACTGGTATTATTTTATTGACTAATGCTTTTCATGTCAACGGAAAGCAGCAGGCTTTAATGTGCAAAAATTTATGGCTGTATTTGCAGGACCGCAGATTTGGCCATATAAGCAGGAGGGGAAATCAGGATATGAAAATATATGTAATCATAATTATTGCCATTGTTATTATTGCAATTATTCTGGGAGTTATATTTTTAAAAAGAAATAATAATCCAAGTGAGGAAAGAAGGGATAAAGTGTTAAATATCATTCCGGATTATAAAAACAGCAGATATAAAGAAATTTATCTGGCTGGAGGATGCTTCTGGGGAATTCAGGCATTTTTTGACAGAATTACCGGTATTGAATATACAAATGTGGGCTATGCAAACGGAGAGAGCGACAAAACAGACTATTATTCCCTAAAAGAAACAGGACATGCAGAAACAGTTTATATTGTTTATGACCCGGAGATAATATCTCTTGCTAAGCTTCTGAAATACTTTTATGAAGTAATCGAACCTACTAGCCTTAACAGGCAGGGAAATGACCAGGGGATTCAGTACAGGACTGGAATCTATTATGTCGATGAGGAAGATAAAAGCATAATCGAAAAAGTGACTACCGATGAACAGCTGAAATATAATGAAAAAATTGTTACAGAAATACAGCCTCTTAAGAATTACATTTTGGCTGAAGATTATCATCAGAATTATTTAGACATTAATCCGGGAGGATACTGCCATATCGATTTAAGCAGAATACCTAATGAAAAACCGAAAATCTATGCCTATAATTATCCCAAGCCTTCCCCTGATGAAATTAAAAATAAATTAACTAGCCTGCAGTTTGATATTACCCAGAAAGGAGCCACAGAATATGCTTTTGAAAATCAGTACTGGAATAATAAGGAAGAGGGGCTTTATGTGGATATAGTTACTGGTGAGCCTTTGTTTTTATCGACAGATAAGTTTGATTCCGGAACAGGATGGCCATCCTTCACAAGACCGGTACAGTGGGATGTTGTAACTTATAGTTCAGATATGTCAGCAGGAATGGAAAGAATAGAAGTAAGAAGCAGGAGCGGGAACAGCCACCTCGGCCATTTATTCTATGACGGTCCTGTGGCAGAAGGAGGGCTTCGATATTGCATAAACAGCGGAGCACTGGACTTTATACGAGTAGGTGAACTTGAAAAAAGAGGATATTCAGACTTTATAGTTCTATTTAGTTAAAAACAACTTGTATGTTTTTGGAATATAAAATCAGCCAGGCTTATCTGAAAATTTATTTTATGAGTTTAGAATTAATTAACCAGTTTCCATGCTGAAGAAGACCCCGGCTGATTGTTTTGGGTGTAATGTTTTGCAATATATTCTCTGCCTTCATATATAACTGTATCATTTTTATTGTATACATTAAAAAATCTCC
>DBPS01000015.1:6576-27276 GCA_002304935.1 Candidatus Humimicrobium oleiphilum
CTGAGTCCAGTTCCTGGCAACAAATACTTTTCCGTCAAATATTATATAAGTACCTCCGGTGTAACCTGATGCTGAAGACCATAACGGATAATCGGGTAAGGTTGTCGTAGTTTCAACCGGATTAGTTGTTGTAGTAGTTTCTATTATCGTTGTAGCAGTAGTATTTTCTGTAGTTGTAGCAGATTCTATTGATGTAGAGGTAGTTGTATTACCTGAATTATCATAACCAGTTTCCTGGTATACCCCGTCAGCAATCATCATCCCGTTTGAAAATATTATGTCATCTTCTGTATCATAAGTTTTATCTATCCCACCGCTTATAAGATCATATCTGCCAGAAGAAAAACTGTATCTGTAGTTTATCCCCCAGGCATCATATATCTTCATTCCGTTAATATATCTGTCCAATTCATCTGAAAGGCTATCGATATCAGAGACAGCAGGATAATTTTGGTTATCATTTGCAAATAGTTCCAAAGCTGTTGCGATATTATGCATTTCAGCTTTAGTAGCAGATTCTTTTACTCTGTTCTGAATGCGAAAATAAATCGGAACGGAGATTGAAGCAAGTACAGATAATATTATAATAACAATTAATAACTCTATAAGTGTAAAACCTTTTCTCCCGGAAATAATTTTTTTTATTTTATTCATAATTATTCATATATTCGGATTATATTATAAAATTATATGGTCAATCGTATACTTTCATGTATTTTACAAAAAATATTAATAAATTAAAATAAATGATTAAATACTTTTTTAACATTTCTAACACCTGTCTATTAATATTTAGTATAATTATATCTATAGGCAGGTTATTGCTTACAAATTTAGCAAAACAAGGCATTGAATCTGAAAATATTAATTGTATTTTGCGGAGGATGTGCCGAAGAGAAAATATCAGGATTTAATCTGATTACCATAAACTCAGACGGTTCAGACATTAAAAATATAACTGATTTTACAATAGACGCCTGCGAGTGGCCTGACTGGTAAATTTTTAGAGCTATAGGTATTTTTAGTAGACTTTTAATTTATAATATTAAATAATAGACCAAATTATATAATAATAATTATTATTTGAAAGGTGGTCTATAGAAGTGATTGAACTTAATGGAAAAGTAGTCATCATTACCGGTGCTGCAATGGGAATGGGAGCATCTACAGCCGAACTAATGGCAAAAGCTGGTGGAAAAATAGTAGTTGCTGACTTTAATGAGAAGGCAGGGCTTGAACAGACCCAGAAGATTTTAAAGTCAGGGGGAACAGCTTCTTTTGTTAAAGTGGATGTTTCCAAAGGCCCTGAAGTAGAAGCTATGGTAAAATTTGCAGTAGATACTTATGGAAGATTAGATGGGGCAATTAATAATGCAGCCCGTACACCGGATGACAAACCTCTGGCAGATATGGATGAAACTGAATTTGATGCACTGATAGCAGTTGATCTAAAAGGGGTAGCTCTCTGCCTCAAATATGAAATCAGGCAGATGCTTAAACAGGGAACTGGCGGTTCCATAGTAAATACTTCCTCGGTGAGCGGAATCAGGCCTCAGCCGGGCACACCTGTATACGTGGCAGCCAAGCACGGAGTTATCGGCCTTACCAAACAAGCAGCCATGGATTATTCACCGCAGGGTATTCGAATAAATTCAGTAGCTCCCGGTGCAATAGACACTCCCATGTTAAGAGGAGCGCTAAAGCAATTTGGTTTTGATCCGGAGGCATATGCCAAACAATTAAGCATGCTGGGTCGTTTTGCTTCAGCCAATGAGGTGGCAGAAGTAAACTTATGGCTTATATCAGATTTATCATCTTATGTAACCGGGGCTGTCTATTCAGTAGATGGCGGTTATACTGCTATGTAGACTGATTTTGCCGGCATTTAAGAATATAGTGTATATGTAAAAGAGACCTTTTTTGAGTGCATGCCTCTTTTATTATATCTAGATACATCTTAAACATATTATCTAATGCAGGATTTTATCTGAGTATTTAACTGAACAAGAAAAAGGTTCTTTTCGGTTTAAGCATATTGCTGTTGATTTCAGCTTTAGTTTAAAAATATGATGCCCGCTAATTTAACATTTTGCTTCTTCTTACAACCCTGTTTCTTCCTTCTTCTTTTGCCTGATATAACGCCTTGTCAGTAATTGAAATTAAATCTTCAGGTTTTATTCTTTTGTCTGGTATGACTGCTGCTACTCCTAAACTCACAGTTATAACTTTCCCCCCTGCTTCATTTTCTATTCCTAACTTTTCTATTTTCCTAAGTATTCTTTCTGCCACAACAGCAGCTCCTTCTTCCATGGTGTTGAATAATAAAATCACAAATTCATCACCACCAAAACGGGCTGCCAAATCTCCAGGTCTTTTTATTGTAGATTTTATTACACCAGCCAGACTTTTTAAGCATTTATCACCAGCAAGATGACCGTGATTATCATTAAAACTTTTAAAGCCGTCTACATCCAGCATTATTAAAGCCAGAGGAAGTTTTTCCCTTATGCATATTTCCCAGTTCTTTTGCAATGAAATTTCAAAATACCTTTTATTATAGATATTGGTAAGTTCATCTATTATTGAAATTTTTTCCAAACTCTTGTTCGCTTTCAAGAGTCTTTCATTTGCATCTCTGAGCTCCCGGGTTTTTTCTATGACATCTGACTCTAATTTTTTATTCAACCTTCTAAATTTGTTAATCCAATAAGCAGATAACAGCAATATAAAAAGAAAGACTCCCAAAGTTGTATAAAAAACTATATTTCTTATTCCCTCTTCTGTAAGATAAATGACTTTTTTCCCCTGCCAGCTGCTAAGGATATCCGCCATAGTTCCGTCATCTTTTAATTCTTTTAAACCTGCATTAATTAAATCAAGCAGTTCTTCATTTCCTTTTTTTACTGCTATTCGCGAGTATTGTGTCTCTATGGGTTCATCTATGACTTGTATTCCTTTCACTTTGCTCTGAGCTAGCTCATATTCGCCTATCCATCTATCTACTACAACAGCATCTATCTCGCCGGATTTTATCATTTGAAAACCCATTCTCCAGCTTGGGATTATTACTATGTTTATCAAGTTATATTTTTTTAAGAGAAGATATGGGTATCCCCCAGATTCTACGCCTACGTTTGCGTTCTTTAAATCATTAATTGTTTTAATGTCATTATCTGCACTCTTTATAAATATGGAAAACTCCGATTTTAAAACTTCATTAGAAAAATCATAAAGCTTTTCTCTTTCAGGATTTGGATTAATCTGAAGCAAGGCATCTGCCTCTCCTGATAAAACTTTTTTTTGAGCTTCTTCCCAGTCAGTTGCGTCAACCCTTATCTTATACCCTATCTTTTTGCCCAGTGCTTCTGCTATATCAACCATTACACCTTTTGCTATTCCCTTTTCCCTGTAAACGACAGGAGCAATTTTTTCATTGCCCAGGAAAATTATTGTGTCTTTATTTTTAGTATAATCGTCTGAAAGCATGCATGAGGTCAGTAAGCATAATAGTAATAAAACTATTCCCGATATAAAGACTAATGTCGTACTTTTTTTATTAAACTTATATTTTTCCGTATTTGTCTCCTCTTAAAAACGCTGAAGCAATAATGCAGCTGCCCTTCCCCTTTTGATTAAAAGGTATTTTAACAAATTTCCCTTTTAATTCAAATTTTTTGGATGCGCTTCAACCCGGCAACAGGTCATATGAGGTTCTACCTCTGGATGAAATAAATTTTAATATTGACACCATTATTATTGCTCCGATGAACGCAAAATAGAAAAATTATCCTGCAAGAATAAAAATTACTTTTGGAAAAAATCAGGTTGGATCAACCTGGACCAAATAGGAACAATTGATAAAATAAGGCTAAAGGATAAAGTAGGACATCTGGAAGAAGCAAAATTTAGAATTTTCTACTAACCAATCAGATATCAGGATAAAATTTTTAGTAATGTTTTAAAATATCTGGTATATAAAAGTATCCATCATGGTAGAATATAAAATAAAAGACTTTCAAAGGATATGAAGATGAAAATGAATGATTTAAGTGATAGCTATACGCTAAGTAATGGTATTGAAATTCCCTGTATCGGTTTTGGAACATTTCTGATATCAGATAATGAAATAGCAATTAGGTCTGTGAAGGCTGCAATCGATATCGGTTATCGGCATATTGATACTGCAGCCATATATGGCAATGAAAAAAGTATAGGTGTTGCCATTAAAACCAGTAATGTTGTTTCCCGGGAAAAATTGTTTGTTACAAGCAAGTTATGGAACAGTGAGCAGGGATATGAAAACACTCTTGCCGCATTTGAAAGAACTATTAAAGACTTGCAGCTGGAATATCTTGATTTGTATCTGATACACTGGCCGGTTGTCAAAGGACATAAGGAAGACTGGCAGAAATCTATCCTGGATACCTGGAAAGCTTTTGAAAAATTATATAAAGAGGGTAAAATTCGTGCAATCGGCGTAAGCAATTTCTTTCCTCATCATTTAAACATCTTAATGGCAGATGCAGAAATACAACCTATGGTAAATCAGATTGAATTACATCCTGGACAGACTCAGGATGAAACAGTGCTTTTTTGCCAAAAAAATAACATCCTTATAGAAGCATGGGGGCCTCTTGGCCAAGGTGGAATTTTGTCTAATCCTATTCTTCAGAAAATTGCAGAAAAACATAATAAAAGTGTTGCCCAGCTTTGTATCCGCTGGTCTCTGCAGAATAATTTTCTTCCCCTGCCAAAATCAATTACACAGGATAGAATCAGTGAGAATGCCAATGTATTTGATTTTGAAGTAGGCCTTGAAGATATGGAGATTATTAATAAAATGCCATATTCCGGTGGTTCAGGATTAAATCCGGATAACATAGATTTTTAGATAAAAATATCGTAATTTAGTATTAATACTCTGATTTATGGCTAAGCTGGTATAAACAGATATGTTTTTTTAATATTCATTAATTTTGACAAAACAGAAGCAGTCCTGTCTTCGCTCTTCGGTTTTATTCTCAAATAGCCTCCAATTATTTTTGTCAGGCAATATCAATTCCTTATTTTTGGGCTCCATCTCACTCTGCGCCAGAATTCGTATATAAGAAATATTGTCATATATGACAGAAGAATAACTAATAAGTATTTCAAGAATATGTGCATTTTAAGATTGATAAATAGCCAGGTAAAAAGCGTAACTGGCAGATAATGGAAGATATAATATGTGAAAGAAGCCCCGCTCAGATATTTGATTATCCGGCTGCCCTTGTTAAGGAAGTATCTCCCAAAATTCAGTAGAAAAATGATAGCGGAACACTCATAGATCCCTTTGGAGAGCACCCATAAAGGCGTCAGATATGCTTCATCAGAGTAAAACATCTGGGATTGGATATTCACATAAAATAACACGGAAAGTGACAGGAGGCCTGATACGACTGAAGGCTTATAATACCCTCTGATTTTTTCCTGAAATGGGCCAAAGTATGCTCAATTATTCATCCCCTAAAGGGATAATACCTAAGGGAGCCAAATTATACGTCCCCCTGGTCCCCTAGTTGGTGGAGGCGGCGGGAATCGAACCCGCGTCCAAAGATATCGCCACTTAAACGTCTACAAGCTTATTTCATATCTAAGTTTCGCTCCGGCAAATCATATGAACAATATCTGTCTTTGCTAGACTGCATTTGTTTCCCTTTCCGGAAAAGCAGCCTTCTCCCGAAAAAGTATCCTGTAAATTGCGCCCTTTTAAAACCACAGGCATATCTTAAAGGACGTTAGCTGCTTTATTAGGCAGCTAAAGCTAATTCGCTATTATCTGCGTTTATTTTTATTTCCAGCTTTTAACGAGTCTCTGGAACTCGGCTTGCAATCTAAGTTCAATCTATCCCTGTCGAATCCAATACGCCCCCTTAAGGTCGTAGAAGATCAATCAAGTCAGATAAAACACTGCAATAATATTGTAACATATGAATGCAAGAGGTATTTTATCGGTTAAAATTCTTCAGAGTCCGCTGCACTTCTCTTTCCTGTGCTTTTCTTTCAAGGTCTTCGCGCTTGTCATATTTTAATTTTGCTTTTACCAGCGCAAGCTCTACTTTTGCAAGATGACCGGCAAAATAAACATTCAGGGGAACAAGTGTGGTGCTTTTATCGTTGAGCTTTCCGGAAAGCTTGCGAATCTGGTTTTTATGCATAAGCAGCTTTCTTGTCCTGTAGGGCTGTGTTTCTTCTATTCTTGATTTGCTGTAAGGTGAAATATGCATATTGTATAAAAACAGTTCATCATTTTTTATTCTTGCATAACTATCCTTAAGATTAACCTTATGTTCTCTCAGTGACTTTACTTCATTTCCCTTAAGAATAATTCCTGCCTCATATTTTTCAATAATAAAAAAATCATGAAAAGCTTTTTTGTTCTGTGCAACTATATTTTTATTTTCTTCTTTTCTGTCTTTACTCATTTTAATAGCTTTTTCATTTCATCAATGGCTTTGTTTTTCTGGGTATCTGTTTTCAAATCAGGATCCAGTGCAATTTTTATATCCGGCTCTATTCCTGTACCATCAATGGACTTGCCAAGCGGAAGATAATATTTTGCTGTAGTAAACTTGATTCCAGAACCATCAGAAAGTATATGAAGGGTTTGAACTGTTCCTTTGCCGAAACTCTTCTCTCCGACAAGAACAGCTCTATCGTGATCCTGAAAAGCACCTGCACTTAGTTCTGAGGCGCTTGCAGAATATTCATTTATAAGGACTATCAGAGGGATGTCAAGATATTTTCCTTCAGTAGCACTATAATCCCTGCTTACCTCTTTCCCTTCAACTCTTCCAATGACCCTGACAATAAGTTTATCTTTGTCAAGGAACAAATCACAAAGTTTTACTGCATCATCCAAAACTCCGCCGAGATTGTTCCTGAAATCAAGAATGATACCTTTGGCACCGTTTTTTATCATATTGTCTATTTCTTTTTCAAGCTGCTCCGCCCCGCCTTCCTGAAAATCATAATACTGTACGTAAGCGATATTTCCATCAATCATTTCTGACACAAAATTTGGTACCGTAAATGTTCCTCTTTTTATAGTTAGCTCAAAGCTCTTTGATTCTGAAGGCCTGTAAAATGTGATTTTTACCTCTGTCCCAACAGGACCTGTTATCTTCGAAACGACTTCTTCAAGGGCAATTCCTTCTGCTTTGTCTCCGTTCACCTTTTTAATAAGATCTCCCTGCTTTATATCCAGGGAAGAAGACGGGCTGTCAGGGATTACCTTTACTACCTCTACCTGTTTTTTATCATTAAGGGTGACTATGATCCCTATTCCTCCACTCATTATTCCCTTATATGATTCCATTATTTTTGCATATTGATCCTTTGAAAAGTATTCTGCATGACTATCATCAAGCTTTAAAAGAATCCCCTGTATGGCAGCTACAATAAGTTCATTTTTTGTCTTTGGGGTGATAGCTTCCTTTAAAATCAGTTCTATAGCCTGTTCAATCGATTTTATGCTTGTAGAAAGCGCCTGCTGTTCTTCCTCAGTGCCGGCATTATCATTTGCTGTAGTTTTATTCGGTATTATTTCGCTTATTCCCGGAATTCTTATATTAAATTTATAAGTAAAATCCAGCCCCAGCAAAAAACCTGAACCGAAAACAATTAGTGCCAGAATAAAGAATAATATAATTTTTAAAGCTTTAAATCTTTTCATCCCAAACTTTCTGCAAATTTTTTATAGAGTTTCATGCTAACGATTATCTTAAATTAAATTTTAAAAAACTTGAATCAACTTTTTAATAATTTTTTTCAGGAACTGATTAGTATGTCAGGGAATTTTATAAAAAAATAGTATTTTATAAAAGTTCTTTATTATTTTACAGATCAGTATCTCTTTTGCAGAGTTGGGATCTTTTATAAAGCTGGATTATTTTATTTTCAGCCACCATTTAATAAAAAGAGATGGCAGACTCAGATCTGACAGACATACTGATTTCAACCTATAAATAACCCAGGGGATTCTGCGCAGCACCATTGATTCTTACTTCAAAATGAAGATGAGGCCCTGTTGTCCAGCCGGTAGTTCCGACATACCCTATAACCTGCCCTCTTTTTACCATCTGCCCCTGCCCGACTGCAAAACCTGACATATGAGCATAAAAAGTTGCAAAACCACCGCCATGGTATATAAGGATTGAATATCCGTATCCTCCTGAATATGATGCCTGGAGCACTTCTCCTCCGTCAGCAGCTATGATAGGTGTTCCGCTTGGAGCTGCCAGGTCTATCCCGGAATGAAATCTTGTTCCTCCGAAAATCGGATGTCTTCTGTTCCCAAACCCTGAAGTAAGCTTGCCGGATGTCGGCCACTGAAGCCTTCCGTTAGGTGCACTTCCATATCTTAATGATTCAAGTATTCTCTGAACTTCATTTTCTTTTGCAGTAAGCTGCGCCTCCATTGCAATAAGAGCATTCTTATCAGCTTTGGCATCTGAAAGAAGGGATTTCTTTTCATCCAGAATACCCGAAATTTCAGTTTTCTTTTGTTCAGCCTGAGTTACCAGTTTTTCCAGATTTGTTTTCTGCTCATTCTGTTTTTTCTGGAGTTCCATTATGCTTTGCTGAACACTTAAAGTCGCATTTTTCTTGTCTTTTATCTCTTCAATTATTACTGTATCCTGGTCAGCAAGAAGATTCATTAGTTTTAGCTTGGATAAAAGCTCGGTAAAACTTTGCGCTTTAAATATAACATCAAGAATATTTGTATTGCCATTTTTATATATTGCAGCTACTCTGTTGTTAAGTATTGCTGATTTTTCGTCAAGTTCCTTGTTGATCTCTAAAAGTTCATTTTCTTTTATGGCAAGATCTATTGTGGTTTTATCTATATTGCTTTTTACATCAGCAAGATTGGTATTTAAATCATTTAGCTGATCAAGGCTTGAAAGAAGCTGGCCTTCTACTTTGTTTACCTGTCCAAGATATTCCTGTTCCTTTTTCTTGGCATCTTCTATTTTCTTTTTAGTTTCCTCTTTTTCTTTTTTGATCTGCTCAAGCTGGTCTTCAAGAGAACCGCCGGACAAAGGAGATACAGGTATTATCGTGAAGATAATAAGAGCACATATAAAAATTGAAATTGCTACGATTAAATTGCTTCTTTTTTTCATAATCATGAACTTTATTATACCTTCAAATATCTTCTTAATGCAAACCCGCTGCTAAGAAGACCTATAAGAATTCCGATAACTATAATCGCCAGGTATATGAATATAATTACATTGTCTGTTCCGAGTAGCGCAAGATTCTTGATTCTCATTGTTTCTACAAGCGCTGTTTCGCCTTTGATTAGCAGGAACCTGTTCAGGAAGTAAAGAAGAAGTACGGCAATACCACCCCCGATAAAGCCTTCGAAAGACCCTTCGAAAAGGAAAGGAGCCCTCACATACCAGTTTGTTGCTCCAACCAGCTTCATTACCTCTATTTCTTTTCTCCTTGCATATATGGAAAGCCTGATTGTGTTAAAAATAAGAACCATTGTCGCCAGGACCAGAATGATTATTATCAGAAGGGCAATAGTACCAGTAACCGCCGTTATCGAGAATAATTTCTTTACATAATTCCTGCCATAAATGACTTCATCGACACCTTCAATATTTCCGCCGTCCTTATCAACAAATCTTAAGGCTACCTGCTCGATTTTTTGCGGGTCCTTCAGTCTTATTTCAAATGAAGCCGGCAAAGGATTGCCCTGAATTTCTTTCAGGATATCGCTGCCTTCATTTTGTGTTTTAAAGCGTTCAAGTGCCTGATCTTTTGAGATAAAGGTTACTTCTTCGACTTCCGGCCATTCTTTAATCTCGTCCTCAATATATATTTTTAAATCATCTGATATGTTATCTTTCAGGTAAACAGCTATCTCTACCTGGTTTTCAATAGAATTTAAGACACTTTGTATGTCAAAAACAATTATTGAAAAGACTCCTACTATAAATAATGTTATTGCAACAGTTGTGATTGCAGTAAATCCCATCAGGAAATTTCTTCTGAGACTGGAGAAAGTCTCTCCGAAAATATGTTTTGGTCGAAATACCAGGCTCAAGATCCGTACACTCCTCTTTTCTGGTCTCTTATTATTATTCCATCTTCAAGTTCAACAACCCGTCTTCTCATTGCATTTACTATTGATTTCTCATGTGTTGCCATTACAACAGTTGTGCCTATAAGATTGATTCTGGAAAGAAGCTTCATTATGCCTTCCGAGGTTGCAGGGTCAAGATTACCTGTAGGCTCGTCTGCAAGCAATATCGGCGGCCTGTTCACAAATGCTCTTGCGATACAAACTCTCTGCTGTTCGCCTCCGGAAAGCTGGTGAGGAAGCGAATCCATTTTATTGTAAAGCCCGACAAGTTTTAATACCTGGGGGACCTGTGCTTTTATTATATAATTGGGTTTGCCTATTACCTCCAGGGCAAATGCAATATTTTCAAATACTGTTCTGTCAGAAAGAAGTTTGTAATCCTGAAAAATACAACCGATATTTCTTCTAAGCTGGGGTATCCTGTTGTTTTTCAGATTGCATATATTCCTGCCGGCGATGAATATGGTTCCAGTCGTAGAAGAAATTTCCTTTATAAGAAGCTTTATAAACGTTGATTTTCCTGAACCGCTCGGACCTACCATGAAAACAAATTCACCTTTTTTGATAACAAGATTTATATCTTTAAGTGCAGCAGAATCATTTTCATATATTTTGCTTACATTTCTAAATTCAATCATATTCATAGTCAAAACCTTGCCGGGTATAGCTGTAAAAAAAATTGTCCAAAAATTCTAAAAAGGATATTAACATAATGGAATTATATAGTCCATAAATTTAGTTTTGTTTTATGTTTTTTTCAAGATAGGATTTTATAAATATATCGATATCTCCATCAAGGACTGAGTTGACATCACCAACCTCTTTATTGGTCCTGTGGTCTTTAATCATCTGATATGGCTGAAGGACATAGCTTCTTATCTGGCTTCCCCATCCGATATCTTTTTTTTCACCTCTTATTCCATCTATCTCATCCATCTTCTTTTTCATCTCAACTTCATATAGTTTTGATCTGAGTATTTTCATTGCAGTTTCCTTGTTCATCAGCTGGGACCTTTCATTCTGGCAGGAAACAATGATGCCGGTAGGTATATGTGTTATTCTGACTGCTGAATCCGTAACATTTACATGCTGGCCGCCTGCCCCGGTAGAACGATAGGTATCTATTTTCAAATCATCCTTGCTTATCTCAAGTTCAATATTATCTTCAATGAGAGGTATTACATCAACTGCAGCAAAAGAGGTATGCCTTCTTTTTGAGGAATCAAAAGGACTTATCCTCACAAGCCTGTGTACCCCTTTTTCTGACTTTAAAAGACCGTAGGCATTGCTCCCTGAAACAGTAAAAGTAACATTCTTGATTCCGGCTTCTTCGCCGGGCAGATAATCTGTTATTTTGTAGCTGAGCTTCTTTTTTTCAATCCATCTGGTATACATCCTTAAAAGCATTTCCACCCAGTCGTGGGATTCCGTTCCTCCGGCTCCGGGATGAATATTGACTATTGCAGGATTATTATCATAAGGCCCGCTTAAAAGTAATTTTTCCTCAGTAAGGTTTATAAGGTTTTCGAGTTCTGTAATATTTATTTCAAGCTCTGTTTCAATTGCACTGTCATTTTCAATAATTAATATATCTGCTGCTGTTTGTGCTTCTTCAAGCTTTTCATGCATTTTTTCATAAAGCTCAATATCATCTTTGAGGTTATTAATCTTCTGCATCATGTTTTGGGCTTTTTCATAATCATCCCAGAAGCCATCCTCTGCCGCAATATGATTAAGCTGGCTTATCTTGTTTTTCTTCTCTTCTATTTCAAAGACAGCCTTTCAGATATTCGACTTTTCCCTCAAGTTCCTTTATCAGTTCGCCATACTGAACTTCTTCATTTTTTAATTCATTCATTTATTAACCTTTTAAGAAATTTTTAAAGATTTGCCCCACAGCACTTCTTATATTTTTTACCGCTCCCGCAGGGACATGGATCGTTTCTGCCGACTTTTCCATCAACTTTGACAGGTTCTTTTTTCGAAGGAGTACTGTCTCCGGGTCCGCTTGAGGTCACATTCCTATATTGTTTTTCATGTTCCCTTTCCTGCTCCTGTCCGGTGTATATTCTTGCATTATAAAGCAATCTTACAGTATCGCTTTTGACTTCTTCTATCATATCCCTGAACAAATGGAAAGATTCATGCTTGTATTCAACCAGAGGATCATGCTGCCCGTAAGATCTCAGTCCTATTCCTTCCTTGAGATAGTCCATTTCCAGAAGATGTTCCCTCCACCTGTTATCTATAACTGTGAGAATCACTATCCTTTTAAGCTGTTTCATGATTTCCGGTCCGAATTCTTCTTCTCTTGATTTTAGAAGAAGTTCTGCTTTCCTAAAAATTTCCTCTTTTAACTGATTCCTGTTTATTTTTCCTGAGGATATTTTTTCCGTTTCAATAATGCCTTCTGAAACATCTTTGCCAAATAAATTTATCAGATGATTTTTATACTCATCAATATCCCATTCTTCATAATAAATATTCTGGTCAAGATACTTGTCAAAGGTATTGCTTATTATATCCATTATCATCTCATTTGAAGAATCATCGAGATCCTCCTCAAAAAGCGCTTTTTTACGCCTTTCATATATTACTTCTCTTTGCTTGTTCATTACGTCATCATATTCAAGAACATGCTTTCTGGCTTCAAAGTTTCTTGACTCTACCTGCCTCTGGGCATTTTCAATTGAGCGGTTTATGATTGGATGAGCAATAGGCATATCGTCAGGAAAATTCATCCTTTCCATAAGAAAGCTTATACGGTCAGAACCAAAAAGCCTTAAAAGATCATCTTTGAGGCTTAAATAAAACTGGCTTGACCCCGGGTCTCCCTGCCTGCCGCTCCTGCCTCTTAGCTGATTATCGATTCTTCTGGATTCATGTCTTTCAGTTCCAAGAACATGCAGGCCTCCAAGATTAACCACACCTTCCCCAAGGACTATATCTGTTCCTCTTCCAGCCATATTAGTTGAAATCGTAACAGCTTTTGACTGACCTGCCTTTGCAATTATTTCTGCCTCTTTTTCATGATATCTTGCATTTAGTACTTCATGGGGGATACCTTCCCTTTTTAACATTTCGCTTAGCAGTTCAGATTTCTCAATGGATATTGTCCCGACAAGAACCGGCTGGCCTTTTGAATATCTTTCTTTTATATCCCCGACTACAGCTTCAAACTTTGCCTCTTCCGTTTTATAGATAAGATCAGGCATATCATTTCTAATCATAGGCATGTTAGTCGGAATTACTGAGGTCTCAAGCTTGTATATATGCCTGAATTCTTCTGATTCCGTTAATGCTGTTCCTGTCATTCCAGCAAGTTTTTCATACATCCTGAAAAAATTCTGTATGGTTATCGTTGCAAGAGTCTGGTTTTCTTCCTTTATCCTGACATTTTCTTTGGCTTCAATAGCCTGGTGAAGGCCTTCACTGTAGCGTCTTCCATCAAGAATTCGTCCGGTAAACTCATCAACAATTAATACTTCGCCATCTTTAATAATATAATCAACATCTTTTTTAAATAGATGATAAGCTTTAAGAGCCTGGTTTAAAGCATGTATGTAAAGATAGTTGGAAGGATCATATATGTTTTCAATTCCTGTTATTTTCTCAACCTTAAGAACTCCTTCTTCAGTAATTGCAGCACTTTTTTGCTTTTCATCAATTTCAAAATCAATATCTTCTTCAAGTCTTGGGACTATTCTTGCCATTTTTTTATAAAGCTCTGTTGACTGGTAGGGAACTCCGGAAATAATTAAAGGGGTTCTGGCTTCATCTATCAGTATACTGTCAACTTCATCAATGATGGCAAAATGATGTTCTTTCTGAACTATCATTTCTTTCGAAGTCACCATATTGTCTCTCAGATAATCAAAACCGAACTCATTATTCGTACCATAAACTACATCACATGAATAAGCATATATTTTATCTTTGTATTCCTGGCTGTTTTGAAGAAGACCCACGCTCATGCCAAGCATATTATATACTTTTCCCATCCACTCACTGTCTCTTCTGGCAAGATAATCATTGACAGTAACAATATGACAGCTTTTGCCTGTGAAAGAATTAAGATATGCAGGAAGCGTGGCAACAAGGGTTTTGCCTTCACCTGTTTTCATTTCAGCTATCTTGCCTTCAAAAAGTACTATGCCTCCCAGAAGCTGAACGTCAAAATGCCTCATCCCCAGAGATCTTTTTGCTGCTTCCCTGGCAACAGCAAAGGCTTCCGCCATAATGCTTTCCAGCGGTTCGCCTTTTTCATATCTTGACTGGAAATGTGCCTTTTTTTCTTTTATATCGTAGTCAGAAAGCACAGAAGTCTCTTTTTCAAGCTCGTTTATGCGGGAAATAATTGCATCATATTTTTTTATTGCTTTTCCCTGACCAGCTTTAAGCAGATTTTGTAGTTTAAACATAAAAATCACCAGATTTAAAAAATTATTTATTTAAGATTGCGGTTCAATCAAACCGTAATTGGTATCTTTTCTTTTATATATGACAGACGTTTTACCTGTATCAGCATTTACGAATACAAAGAAATCATGGCCAAGCAGCTCCATCTGCAAAGAAGCTTCTTCCGGTGTCATCGGTTTTATTTCAAATCTTTTTATTTTGACTATTTCTTTTAAATCATCTTCATTTGTTTCGGTTTGCTGTGGCAGGTTATTTTTTATTTCCACAGGTTTCCTGCTTTTCTGTATCATTTTGTTCTTATATCTCTTTATCTGTCTTTCAATTTTGCTTCCGACTTTGTCTACTGCCTCAAAGAAATCAGCTCCTGAATCAGCAGCTCTTATGACAGCTCTGGGAGTGAATATCGTTACCTCAGCTTTATTATTTAAATTTATACTGGGGTTTTTTTCCAAAGAGAATTCAATCTCTGTTTTTACAGTCTTATCAACAAATTTTTCTATTCTGTTTTTTATTTTTTTCTCGGCATATTCCTTAATATCATCCGGAAGATTTACATTTCTGCTTTTAATTACAAATTCCATTTTGTCCTCCTTGTCATTTAAACGACCATTATATAATTAAAACGAAAAAAATAACTTAATTATTTAAACTTTATTTTTATTTTATATATTTACTCTTGCCAGCGTCATAACAAATATTTTATCAGCCATACACCTCTTCATTGCATGTGCAATTTCATTAATAGTACTCCCGGTTGTGACAACATCATCTATGAGCATAATATTTTTCCTGTAATAAAGAAGAGGATTTCTTGCTTTAAAAACATTTTTCAGATTAAACAGTCTTTCATTTTTATTTAACATCTGCTGCCTGAAAGTTTTTCTTATTTTTATTATGTTATCCGCAAATGGTATATCCGCTGATTCAGAAAGCTTTGATGCAAGCAGCTTCATATGGCTGCTTTCTATCTTTTTATAGTTATTTTCATAAGTGACATATTCTTCGTTTCCAATGATGTCAGAATCAGGAACTGCTTCTATAAAATCAATTTTTTCTTTTGAAAAATGTTCGAAAAGCATTTCTTTTAAAAGATCGGCCAGCTCTGAAGATACTGAATATATCTTATTGTATTTAAAACTGATTATCGCCTTTTTGAGAAGTCCTTCATATGTGCCGAAACTTCTTAATTTGTAAAAGCTGAATTGTTTTTCTTTACAGAAATTACACAAACTGTCCGGTTTAATTTCTTTAGGCAGAGGAGAGCCGCAATAGCTGCATATATTTCCTTTTATTTTATTTATTTTTTTGGCACAGTTATGGCAAATATAGCCCGAGCATATCTCCCCGCAATTCAGGCAAGTCTGGGGAGAAAAAAAATTCTTATATAAATTAACTATAATATTATAAAGGTTCAATGTTTCTTCTTTTATGGTACCTCGTGTTTCCTGAACTATTCTTCATTGATTATTTTGTCTTTTTCTATTGTAACATTAGACATTATCTTTACACTAGGGTGTATTACAATTCCGTCTTCAATAACGCTTCTTGAACCGACTACAGCGTTCTCAAGTATTGATGCCCTGTTTTTTATCTTGGTATCATATCCTATGATAGCTCCTATCAGGGAAGCATCCTTTCCTATATAACCGCTGCCCCATTTTATCCCTCTGTACATGATTGCCCGTTCATCAATTACAGTATTATCTCCAATAATAATGGGACCATAAAGTTTGGCTCCCTTTTTTATTACGCAGTTATTTCCAATGACAAGTGGCGGTATCATTACAACTTCTTCTTCTATCTTACAGTTTTTGCCCAGCCATATTCCTTCATTAATCTGTACGCCAGGTATATTTACTTTTACCTTCCCTTCAAGAGCATCGAAATTTCCCTGTTGGTATTCCTCAAAACTACCGACATCATTCCAGTATCGTGAGTGCTTGTATCCATAGTAAGGGATATTTTTTTCAAGCAGCCTGGGATATAAATCCCTTCCGAAATCATAAAATGAACCAGGAGGGATATATTTGAATATATCAGATTCAAAAACATATATACCGCTGTTAGCCAGCTTGCTTTTTTCTTCTCCCATCAGCGGCTTTTCCTGAAAACCCATTATCCTGTTATTATTATCAAGGATGACTACACCGTATTGCGAAGGATCTTCCACTTCTGTAAGGGCAAGAGTGCATATTCCTCCTTTTTCTTTATGGAAAGAAACAAGTTCTTTTAAATTTATATCGGTAAGAGCATCACCGCTAAGAATAAGAAATGTTTTATTATCAAAAAAAGCTTCTACTTTTTTTACGCCCCCAGCTGTTCCCAAAAGCTCAGATTCATAAGAGTATGTAATTTTTACGCCCCATTTTGAACCGTCTCCGAAATAATCTTTTATTGCTTCGGGATACCAGTGAAGATTGCAGACTATTTCAGTAAAATCATGTTCCTTAAGCAGTTCTATTATGTGTTCCATTACAGGCTTGTTTACAATAGGAGCCATGGGCTTTGAAATAAGATCTGTAAGGGGCCTTAATCTTGTACCAAGACCGGCAGCCAGAACCATTGCTTTATTTTTTGAAGACATCTAATGCTCCCCTCGGATTATTACATATATAACCTTATTTTACTTTAATTTTTAAAATAATCACAAAAAAATCACTTAAAAAAGTTTTTTAATATTATTTTTAAACGGACTTTTTATGACTGCTTTTTCAGTAATTATGGCAGTAATATTGCTATAAGGGGTAAAGTCGAAAGAAGGATTTCTTACAGGCATATATTCAGGTATTATTTTTGCTCCCATTACTTCTCTTATTTCATTGCCGTTTCTTTCTTCAATAGGTATTTCACTGCCTGAAGAAATATCAATATCTATTGTTGATATGGGGGCAGCAACAAAAAAAGGTATTTTAAAATATTTTGCAAGAATAGAAACACCGAATGTTCCTATCTTATTGGCTGAATCTCCGTTTGATGCAATACGGTCTGCGCCAACTACAACCGCATCTATCTCATTTTTTGACATAATATATGCAGCCATATTATCGGCAATTATAAAATAAGGTATTTTTTCTTCCTGAAGTTCCCAGGCCGTAAGCCTGGCACCCTGGAGATATGGTCTTGTTTCATCAACTACTATATTCTCTATCTGCCCTTTATCTGCAAGACTTCTTATTACCCCCAGTGCAGTCCCGTAACCGGCAGTTGCAAGAGCGCCGGCATTACAATGTGTAAGTATTTTAAATTTATTTTTGGTACCAAAAATATCCCTGAAAGCCTGAACTCCGTTTTCACCTATCATTTTATTGATTTCTATATCCTGCTTTTCCATTTTTTCAGCTTCATTCACAAGTTTTCTTTTAATATCTTCTATTTTTTCCCCCTGCAAGCCAGAAATGATTTTTTGCATTCTTTTCAAAGCCCAGAAAAGGTTGACAGCTGTAGGTCTTGAGCTTTCTATCCTTGCTATGGCTTTTTTTAAAAAATCATGGAAATCGCTTTCAGATTTTCCCGAATACTGGTTTGCTGCAATCGCAATTCCATATGCAGCAGTAACGCCTATGGCAGGTGCTCCTCTTACTACCATATCTTTTATTGCTGAGTATATTTTTTCATATGAATCACATATCATATATTCGGTGACGAGAGGAAGCTTTCTCTGATCTATAAGCTTTAAAGCTTTACCATCCCAAATCAGCGTTCTGACATTGCCTGCTGACAATATTCCATCTCCTTTTTAAGTCCCAAGATGCCACGAGGAAAGATATTCTTCCTGCTCAGGAGTAAGTTTGTCTATTTCTATCCCCATACTGTTTAATTTAAGTTCTGCAATATTTTTATCAATATCTTCAGGAACAGCATAAACCTTCTTCTCAAGGCTTTTTCCGTCATTTTTTAAGCTGACGATATATTCTGCACTCAGTGCCTGATTGGCAAAACTCATATCCATAACACTTGCAGGATGTCCTTCAGCAGCTCCAAGATTTACAAGCCTTCCCTCTGCAAGGACATATATCCTTCTTCCGTCATTCATAAGATACTCCTGTACCATAGGCTTTAAGGTCCTTACAGATTTTGAATTTTTCTTTAAATAATTCAGGTCGATCTCAGCATCAAAATGTCCGGAATTTGCAACGATTGTCCTGTCTTTGCAAGAAGACAATATCGGCTCGCCTATTACGTTTTTATTACCTGTAACAGAAAGGAATATATCCCCTGTTTTTGCAGCTTCAGTATTTTTCATGACATTAAACCCATCCATTCTGGCTTCTATAGCCTTAAGCGGATTGATTTCAAGGACTATTACATCAGCGCCCATTCCCTTTGCCCTCATTGCTACACCTCTGCCGCACCATCCATAACCTACTACGACAAACTTTTTTCCTGCAAGCAGAATGTTGGTTGCTCTTAAAATACCGTCAATAGTGCTTTGTCCTGTACCGTATCTGTTATCAAAAAAATGTTTCGTCTTTGCTTCATTTACAGCAATTATCGGATAAAGCAATACATTACTTTTTTCCATGCTCCTTAATCTTATTACCCCTGTGGTTGTTTCTTCTGTTCCCCCGATTATATTCTCTATAAGGTCCCTTCTTTTGCTGTGAAGCATCGATACAAGATCAGCCCCGTCATCCATTGTAATATTAGGCCTGATATCAAGGACACTGTTTATATGGTCATAATATACATTATTGTCCTCACCTTTGATGGCAAAAGTCGGTATCCCATAGTCAGATACAAGCGAGGCAGCTACATCATCCTGCGTGCTTAAAGGATTTGAAGCACACAACCTGACATCTGCTCCGCCTGCCTTAAGTGTTATCATCAGATTTGCCGTTTCAGAAGTTACATGCAGACATGCACCTATTTTAATGCCTTCAAGTGGCTTTCTTCTGCTGAATTCTTCTCTTATGCTTCTGAGTACCGGCATATCAGCCTCTGCCCACTGTATTCTTTCTTTGCCTTCAGAAGCAAGTTCTTTATCTTTTATATCGTAATCCATTAACATCCTCCAATATGATTATTAAGGGTATAATAATATTATTTTATTTTTTATTTTTAAAGTTCTGCAAGTTTTGTTTTTAATGTATTTATTTTATCTATGGGAGTAGGGTCTACTCCATTAAGCAAAGCAAGATAAACACTTGCAATACCGCCAAGAAAAATAGTGCTCAGTACTTTCTCAATCGGAGTTTTACCTTTAATATTTATTTCGATTATATCTGCGAAATTATCTCTTATCAGTTCTGCTGTTATTCTTATTCTGGCATTTATTCTTTCCGGTGAATCTTTATCTATAAAATAAATCAGGATAAATCCTTTTGTTATATTTTTTAATCTGTCCCATCCCACAGTTTCATTATGATTAAGTTCCGGGAATTCGTTGAAAAATGCCGGGGTTTTGGAATTTTCATTTATCTGGCACTTCCATCTATAAGCAACCGGTGATATCTCACTTTCAAAACTGTATATTACAGGTAGGAAATTATCGATTCTTGCTGCCAGCTGTTTTGCCGGATTGTCTTTGAGAGGAACGCTGCTGTTATATTTTTTTGCCAGAACATCAATTAATTTTATGGCATTGTCTATTTCTTCTTCCCCTATTGAAGACAGGCCAATCTTATTTAATATAATAAGCAGTGGTATTAAAAGGTATCCTGAAGCAGCCCTCGGCTGAAATCCTCCAGGAATTTTTACAAGGCATTTTTTGTTTTCCAGAGCTATTTTTTCGGCATTCCCTCCTGAAGAAATAAAAATCACTTCACAACTTCTTTTCAATGCCTCTGTGACAGCAGCCAGAGTTTCCTCGGTGTTGCCTGAATAGCTCAAAGAAATTACCAGCCAGCCTTTGCCGACATGTCCGGGCAGTCTGTAGCCTTTTATTACATCAACAGGAATATCACACTCATTTATTAACAGGCTTTTTATAATGTCACCTGTAAAGCCTGAGCCGCCCATTCCAAGAAATGCAACACCTGTAAATTTTTCATTCCTTATGGCTGAAATATCAGCAACAGTCCCTATTTTTTTTGCATCAGAAAGCTGAACTGCAAAATTTTCTTCTATAGCCAGCATGTTAAGTGTATCAAGCTGCCTGAATTTTTTTAAATCATCGAGAATTTCCATATATTAATCTCCTTCAA
>DBPS01000005.1:0-506 GCA_002304935.1 Candidatus Humimicrobium oleiphilum
GTAATATGTGGAAACTGATAAATGAAATATTTATTGACATAAATATTTCAAGATGTTAATTTATTAACTTGCGTTTTTTCAAATAAAGATAAAATTTGGAGTAAGAAGTGAGAGTAAACGTAATATTAGCGTGTAGTGACTGTAAAAGAAGAAACTACACTTCAGTTAAAAATAAGAAGAATGATCCTGACAGGATAGAGATAAAAAAATATTGCAAATGGTGCAAGAAACATACGGTTCATAAGGAGACCCGTTAGGGCTGTAGCTCCAATCGGTAGAGCACCGGTCTCCAAAACCGGGTGTTGGGGGTTCGAATCCCTCCAGCCCTGCCAGAATTGTTTATGTTATTTGAAAAGTTATGACGATTGATAAGCTGGATAATATGCCGGTGGCATATTATCAGGGATTCGAATGGACGGAGTGAAGGCGAAGCCTGAAATGAGTCCGCGTCTCTGCAGCGAACCGGAGGTGAGACGAAAGAACGAATCCCTCCAGCCCTGCCAGAA
>DBPS01000005.1:540-5564 GCA_002304935.1 Candidatus Humimicrobium oleiphilum
GCCGGTGGCATATTATCAGGGATTTATTTTGCGTTATTTTAAAAGGAAAGAACAGGAAAAAATTGGCTAAGCAAAAGGTTCCAACGAAATTTAAGCAAAAAGCCATGATGGAGCGGATGATGCAGGAAAGAAAAGCACCTCCGGCTCCTGTAAAGAAAAAGATTAACTGGAAAAAATTTATAAAGGCAATTCCGGGAAGGGTTGCAAAATTTTTCAGGGATGTGGTCCATGAATTAAAGAAAGTTACATGGCCCACAAAGAAAGACCTTTTCAGATATACAGTAATTGTTCTTATAACTATTGCATTTTTTGCAATAATTTTAGGATTTTTTGATTTTATCTGGATTAGGCTTATAGAATTTATGGCTCTTGCATGAAATCTAAAAAAGAGTTAAGAAATCAGACTTAAAGGTGTTTTTTAAATGAGATCTAGATGGTATGTTATTCATTCATATGCTGGTTACGAAAATAAAGTGAAACTGAATCTTGAACATCGTAAAGAATCAATGAATATGAGTGATAAGATTTTTGATATTTATATTCCTACTGAAGAAGTAATGGAAATTCATTCAGGCAAGAAACATGTTTCTTCAAAGAAGGTATTTCCAGGGTATCTGCTTGTCAAGATGCTTCTTGATGATGATTCATGGTATGTAGTAAGAAATACTCCGGGTGTTACAGGTTTCGTCGGAAGCGAAGACAGGCCTCAGCCTTTGTCCGAGGATGAAGTAAACAGAATAATGAAAAAAGTTATTTCTGACAAACCGAAGCCAAAAACTGACTTTGAAATAGGTATGCCTATTAAAGTCATTAACGGACCATTTGCTAATTTTGATGGAACTATAAGCGAGATAAATATAGACCAGGGCAAAATCAGGGTACTTGTTTCAATATTTGGTCGTCAGACACCTGTGGAACTTAATTTTGATCAGGTTTCAAAAATTTAACTTAATAATTATTTTTAAAAGAGGATAAAAATGGCAAAAAAAATAACAGCATTAATAAAATTACAGGTAACAGCCGGTCAGGCAAATCCTGCTCCCCCTATCGGTCCTGCATTGGGGCAGCACGGTATTAATATAATGGAATTTTGCAAACAGTTTAATGAGCAGACAGCAAGTCAGACCGGAACCGTGCTTCCTGTAGTAATAACTGTCTATGCTGACAGGAGTTTCAGTTTTATAACAAAGACCCCTCCTGCTGCGGTTCTGATTAAAAAAGCTGTAGGAATTGAAAAAGGTTCCAAAGAACCCAACAAATCAAAAGTCGCAGAAATAACCAAATCACAGGTTGAAGAAATTGCAAAACTTAAATTAAAAGATTTAAATGCAAGAAAAGTAGAATCTGCAGTTAAAATAATCGAGGGTACTGCAAAAAGCATGGGCGTCAAAGTAGTTTAGTTTTAAGAAAGAGTTTTTATTTAAAAGGACGGATTGTTGTGAAGAGAGGAAAAAAATATATTGAAAAAGCTTCAGGGAGAGACAGAGTTACTCTTAATACTCCGCTGACAGCTATAAAATGGGCAAAAGAAAATAGTTTTACGAAATTTGATGAATCTATCGATCTTTCAATAAATCTTGGTGTTGATCCCAAGAAAGCAGATCAGATAGTAAGAGGTACGATAGTGCTTCCCAACGGAACAGGCAAAACCCCTAAAATACTTGTTTTCGCTCAGGGTGAAAAAGCGACAGAAGCTAAAGATGCCGGCGCAGATTATGTGGGAGGAGAAGAACTTGTTGAAAAGGTAGCCGGAGGATGGCTGGACTTTGATATATGCATATCTACCCCTGACATGATGAAAAGTGTCGGTAAACTTGGAAAAGTACTGGGACCAAGAAAACTTATGCCTAATCCAAAATCAGGTACTGTTACAATGGAAATATCGAAGGCAGTCAGCGATATCAAAAAAGGAAGACTGGAATTCAGAACCGATAAGTATGGTGTAATACATAGTACAATAGGAAGAGTAAGTTTTGATTTAAAGGCTCTTGCAGAAAATTATTCTGCACTCATAGATGCAATAACTAAAGCAAAGCCATCAGCTGCAAAAGGAAAATATATAAAGGCTATCTATGTTTCGACTACTATGGGTCCGAGCATGAAAATAGATGTTACTAAATCAATTGAGTCAGAAATGGCTGAAGTGGCTTAAACATGGGTCTTTAATAATTGATCTTATAATTTATAATAATAAAATTTAATAAAAAGCAAGCCAGAGACAGCAGGTGCTAAAACATTTTTAGCTTAATATCCTGCCCAGGTTGATGATATAATTTTAAAGTCGACCTGTTCCGGGTCGGTTTTTTGTTATTTTTGGGTGTTTTTAAAGAAAAGATATTGGTAAAAAGAAAAGATATTGAAAAAAATATATTTATTTTAAATAAGGTGGTGGTTTAGTTGATAAAAAAAGAGAAAGAATTAAAAGTCGACATATTAAAACAGGATTTCAGCGAAAACGCAGGTCTGATTTTTGCTGATCACAGCAATATGAAGTCCGAGCAGTCAATGATAATAAGGGAAAAACTTGATGATATTGATGCAACATTAAGAATTGTCAAGAACACTCTTGCATCCATTGCAGCAAATGAATACTTTAAGGATATGGATCTTGCTGAAATTTTTAAAGGTCATACCAGCATTATTGTCAGCCATAAAGATGTGATATCCACAGCAAAAGTATTAAAAGACATAATCAAGGAATATGATGTTTTAAAAATCAAGGCAGGAATAATCGATGGCAGACTGATCAGCTCACAGGATGTTGAAAGAATTGCAAGCCTTCCTTCAAGGGAAGTTCTGCTTGCGCAGATTGCTTCAGGGCTGATAAGTCCTATTTTTGCATTGGTAAGCCTGCTTAACAATTTACCGCAGAAGCTGGTAATGACTCTGGCTGCTATTCAAAAAGAAAAAGAATCACAAACCAATTAATAATTTAACAAATTTAAGTTTTTGGAAAAGGAAAGGATACAAAAATGGCTAAAGAATTAAAGATGGAAGAAATACTGGAAGCGATTGAGAAAATGACAGTGCTTCAGCTTTCTGAGTTAGTAAAAGCATTAGAAGAAAAATTTGGCGTTAGTGCTCAGGCAATGGTTGCCGCTGCTCCTGCCGGAGGGGCTGCTCCTGCTGCTGCAGCTGCTGCTGAAGAGGAACAGACAGAATTTGATGTTATCTTGAAAGCTGCAGGCGAAAAGAAAATACAGGTTATCAAAGTTGTAAGAGCTATAACCGGGCTTGGCCTTAAAGAAGCTAAAGATCTTGTAGATGGCGCACCAGGCGCTGTAAAAGAAAAAGTTTCCAAAGAAGAAGCAGATAAAATCAAAAAAGAACTAGAAGAAAACGGCGCTACAGTAGAAGTTAAATAATCTGTTTTCAATGTCTGTGTCTGCTATATCAGATATTGAAATATTGCAGACCATAGTTCAGAAAAGATTTTATTAAAGATATCCGTCAATAGATAAACTATCTTAAAATAAAAAGAGTTAGTTTATCTATTGACATTATTTAATAATTTGGTATATTAATTGTTTGCAACTTTTTTGGGTTTTAAAAAAACACCCTCTTAAAGTGAGCTTTTTATCCTTTTAACAGTAATCAATTTTTTGGTTGTGAATTTTTTTGCAATTTTTAAAAAGGGGAGAAATATTAATGCAAAAAACTAAAAAAATCCAAAGGTATGAATTTGGAAATATTCCTGAAATCATTGAAATACCCCATCTTCTTGACATACAGAGAAAATCTTTTGACTGGTTTTTAAAAGAAGGTGTATGGGAAGCACTTAAGGATATTTCACCCATTGAAGATTTTACAGGAAATATGTCCCTTGAATTTAAGGATTTTTCATGGGGGGAAATGAATGCCTCGATAGATGTATGCAAGATGGAGAATATGGATTATTCAGCACCTCTGAGAGTAAAAGCCAGATTTACCAATAAGGAAACTGGTGAATACAGTGAGCAGGAAGATGTTTTTCTTGGAGATTTTCCGCTTATGACCGACACAGGTACATTTATTATAAATGGTACTGAAAGAGTAGTCGTTTCGCAGCTGGTCAGGTCGCCGGGTGCTTATTATGACAGTGATATTGATAAGAAAAAAGAAAAAATAATTTATCTGTCAAAGATGATTCCTACAAGAGGTTCATGGGTTGAGATAGAAACTGATAAAAAAGATGTTGCTTATGTAAGAATTGACAGGAAAAGAAAATTTTTACTTACCATATTTCTCAAATCGGTCGGATTCGGAAACAATGAGGAACTTCTGAAGTTGTTCAGTCCGTTTGATAAAGTAGGCTGCATTAAAAATACTCTTGAAAAAGATGTTACTGAAACAGAAGAAGGAGCACTCATTGAGTTTTATAAGAAGTTAAAGCCAGGCGAACCTTCTACAAAAGAAAGCGCAAAGACTTTGATTTCACAGCTCTTTTTTAATTCCAAGAGATATGATCTTGGCAAAGTAGGCAGATATAAAATAAATAAAAAGCTTGAAGTAGACCAGCCTCTTGAAGCTGAAATAGAAGAGCAGCTCAGATTAATTGACCAGAAAATGGGCATTGATGTCAATGATCCCTATATTCTTCACAGTAAAGACATCTTTCTATTTGTAAAATACATATTACAGCTTATGGATGGAATCGGAGAGCTTGATGATATAGATCATTTTGGCAACAGAAGAATAAGAAATATCGGTGAACTTATACAAAATCAGGTAAGAATCGGGCTTGCCAGAATGGAAAGAGTCGTTAAGGAAAGAATGACCACCCAGGATGTTGAAACAATTACGCCCAAATCACTTATTAATATAAGGCCTCTTGTTGCCGCTTTAAAGGAATTTTATGGCAGCGGTCAGCTTTCACAATTTTTAGACCAGACAAATCCGCTTGCTGAAATAACACATAAAAGAAGGCTCAGCGCTCTGGGGCCCGGCGGTCTTTCAAGGGAAAGAGCAGGTTTTGAGGTAAGAGACGTACATGCTTCGCACTATGGAAGAATGTGTCCTATCGAAACTCCTGAAGGGCCGAATAT
>DBPS01000005.1:5583-7537 GCA_002304935.1 Candidatus Humimicrobium oleiphilum
AGAAAAGTAATTGACAGAAAAGTGACTGATGAAGTTGAATACCTGACTGCAGATGATGAAGAAAAATATACAATAGCACAGGCTACTGCCCAGATAAATGAAAAAGGGTATTTTTCTGAAGAGAAAGTGCTTGCAAGACTGGGAGGAGAAGTAATTGCCGTAGACCCTGACAGTATTGATTATATGGATGTTTCTCCAAAACAGTTATTTAGCGCAGCTGCGTCCCTTATTCCATTTCTTGAACATGATGACGCCAATCGTGCTTTAATGGGTTCCAACATGCAGAGGCAGGCAGTACCCCTTATTTATCCTGAACCTCCTCTGGTAGGCACAGGAATGGAAAAAAAGATAGCGCATGACAGTGGCCAGATAATTACAGCAAAAAATGCCGGCAAAGTCATTTATGTTTCTGCAAATAAGATAATTATTGAATATAAGGCAGAAGCTAAAGGCAAGACTATTGCAAGAGATGAATATAATTTATATAAATTCCGAAGGTCGAATCAGGGTACATGCATAAATCAGAGGCCAATTGTGTTTGAAGGACAGGAAGTCAGAGAAGGCGAAGTCATTGCGGACGGCCCCTCAACCAATTCGGGCGAACTTGCTCTTGGAAGAGATCTCCTGGTTGCTTTCATGCCATGGGAAGGCTATAACTACGAAGATGCAATAGTGCTTTCTGAAAGGCTTGTAAAGGACGATGTATTATCTTCAATACATATATCGAAGCATGAGATTGAGGCAAGGACAACAAAACTTGGCCCTGAAGAAATAACCAGGGATATTCCGAATGTAAGCGATGAACTTCTTAAAAATCTTGATGAGAGAGGAATAATAAGGTTAGGAGCTGAAGTAAAACCTGGAGATATACTTGTAGGAAAGATAACACCAAAAGGCGAGACGGAACTTACTGCAGAAGAAAAGCTTTTAAGAGCTATTTTCGGCGAGAAAGCAAGAGAAGTGCGAGACAGTTCTTTAAAAGTACCTCATGGTGAAAGCGGAAAAGTGATAGATGTCCAGATATCTTCAAAGAAGACAGGAAATGATCTTCCTCCCGGAGTAAACGAACTGGTAAGGGTATTTATAGCAAAGAAAAGGAAAATATCCGTTGGGGACAAACTTGCCGGAAGACATGGCAACAAAGGTGTAATTTCTGTAATACTCCCTGAAGAAGACATGCCTTATACCGAGGATGGCACACCGGTTGATATAGTACTAAATCCTCTTAGCGTTCCTTCCCGTATGAATGTAGGGCAGATTCTTGAAACTCATCTGGGATGGGCTGCTCATGAAGGATGGGAAGAAAAAAATAATCCTCGCATGGAAGAGGTAAGACAGGAGAACGGACAGATATTTACAGCAACTCCTATTTTTGATGGTGCAGGTGAAGATGATATAAAAAAAATCTTCAAAAAAGCAGGATTGCCAGAAACATTTAAAATACCTCTTTTTGATGGAAAAAGCGGGGTAAAAATTACTTCAGATATCACAATCGGATATATGTATATTCTTAAATTGTCACATCTTGTAGATGATAAGATTCACGCCAGATCCACGGGGCCTTATTCACTGGTTACACAGCAGCCTCTTGGAGGAAAAGCACAGTTCGGAGGCCAGAGATTCGGTGAAATGGAAGTATGGGCTCTGGAAGCNNCAGGAAATGCTGACAATCAAATCAGATGATGTTTTTGGAAGAGTAAAGACATATGAATCAATTGTAAAAGGCGAGAATATAGAAAAACCAGGGATTCCTGAATCATTTAAAGTACTTGTAAAAGAAATGCAGAGCCTTTCTCTTGATGTGGAGGTTCTTTCTGAAGAAGGTAAAGAAGTAGAGATAATAGGCCATGAAGATGAGATTATGAAAACTGTAAAAGAACTGGGAATAGACCTGCAGCATGATGAAAGTCTGAATTATTCTGCAGAATCTGATTTCAAACATGGTCAGCACAAT
>DBPS01000005.1:7643-7906 GCA_002304935.1 Candidatus Humimicrobium oleiphilum
GGCAAAGAAGCTAAGGTAGACGATAATCCAGGGCCCGAACAGAATAAGGAAGATGAATAATACTATATTAATTATGTTAATTTTTAATTTTGAAATATTTAGTTCACTCGAATAGGGGGAATTTATAAATGTCTATAAGTATAGATGTAAACAATTTTGATGCTTTGAGAATAGGTCTTGCATCACCTGAAAAAATCAGATCCTGGTCAAACGGCGAGGTTAAAAAACCCGAGACCATCAACTACAGGACTTTAAAGCCGGAA
>DBPS01000005.1:7961-15139 GCA_002304935.1 Candidatus Humimicrobium oleiphilum
GTCAGAAGAGAAAGAATGGGGCATATTGAACTTGCTTCTCCTGTATCCCATATCTGGTTTTTTAAAGGTGTACCTTCAAGACTCGGATATATACTTGGTCTTACTCCAAAAGATCTTGAAAAGGTACTGTATTTTGATTCATACATAATAATTTCAATTGACAAGGAAAAAATCGAAGCTGAAAAAGAAAAAATAAAAGCAACCCATGAAGCCTATATTGAAGAAATGGAAAAGTTCCACCAGGAAAGAATAAATGAAATAAAGGAAACAAATGATGATTTCCTGACAAGATATAAATCAGGAGAGCCACTGGTTGAACTGGAAGCATTTGATGATAGCGAGCTTGAAACTGAAAAAGATGTAGAAGCCAAAATTGCAAAAATAATCAAAGAAAACGGTAAACTGCTTGAGGAAGAAGAAGAAATATATCAGGAACAGATAGAACTAATTAAGAAAGCACAGGCACTGTTCTTTAATCTTGAAGAAAAGATGCTTATTGCTGACGAAAACCTTTTTAAAAAGCTTAAAGAGATATACAACGATTATTTTAAAGGCGGAATGGGCGCAGAAGCAGTCAAAGAGTTACTGAAAAACATTGACTGTGAAAAAGAAGTAGAAGAGCTGAAAAACATTATTGAAACTTCAAAAGGCCAGAAAAGAAGCAAAGCAATAAAAACATTAAAGATACTTTCTTCTTTTGTAAATACCAATAACAAGCCTGAATATATGATACTTGATGTTCTTCCTGTTATTCCACCGGATCTTCGTCCGATGGTTCAGCTTGACGGCGGCAGGTTTGCAACATCTGATTTAAATGATCTTTACAGAAGAGTAATAAACAGGAATAACAGACTTAAAAAACTGCTTGAACTGGATGCTCCGGAAATAATAATAAATAATGAAAAAAGAATGCTCCAGGAAGCAGTAGACGCTCTCTTTGATAATGGAAGAAGAGGAAGAGCTGTGCTTGGAGCCGGGAACAGGCCTCTTAAATCGCTCAGTGATATGCTGAAAGGAAAGCAGGGTCGTTTCAGACAGAATCTGCTTGGTAAAAGAGTCGACTATTCCGGACGTTCAGTAATCGTTGTAAATCCAAAACTAAGGCTTGACCAGTGCGGCCTTCCAAAGCAGATCGCCCTTGAGCTTTTCAAGCCTTTTGTGATGAAGAGACTTGTAGACGAAGGTCTTGCAAGCAATATAAAATCTGCAAAAATCATGGTAGAGCGTGGCGATGAAAAAGTATGGGATATACTGGAAGCTGTAATCAAAAATCACCCTGTTCTTTTAAACAGGGCACCCACTCTTCACAGGCTTGGAATACAGGCATTTATGCCGATTCTTGTTGAAGGAAAAGCAATCCAGATACACCCTCTGGTATGTCCTCCGTTTAATGCAGACTTTGACGGAGACCAGATGGCTGTACACGTTCCGCTTTCAAATGAAGCAAAGGCAGAAGCAATAATACTTATGCTTGCTTCAAATAATATCCTGTCACCAGCAAGCGGAGAACCTGTATCTACTCCTTCGCAGGATATGGTGCTGGGAATCTATTATCTGACTTCTGAAAGAATAAAATCTACCGGCAAAGAAAAACATTATCCCAATTCGGAAGATGCACTAAGAGATTATGATTATGGATTTATCAGCCTGCATACTCCTATAAAAGTAAGGATTGATGAGAAGGTAATTAAAACAACTGTCGGAAGAATAATATTTAACGAAGCTCTTCCCAAAGGTTATAAATTTATAAACAAAGAAGTATCCAAAAAAGAACTTATATCAATTCTTTCAGACTGCATATCAAAATATCCCAACCATGTAATAGTAGAGATACTTGATACAGTTAAGGAGCTGGGATTCAGATACTCGACAATATCAGGTCTTACCATAGGAATAAATGATATTATTGTCCCTCCAAAGAAAAAAGAGATTTTAAAGACTGCCGAAGAAAAGATAGATAAAGTCGAACAGTATTATCAGCAGGGAATGATTACTGATGATGAAAGACATGACAGGGTAATCCAGATATGGTCACAGACAAACGAAGATGTTGCAAATGCCATGGAAAAGAATTTTGACAAGTTCAACCCTATATATATGATGGCCACATCAGGTGCCCGTGGTAATATAAAGCAGTTAAGACAGCTTGCAGGTATGAGAGGCCTTGTTGCAAATGCAAGAGGGGATATCATAGACAGGCCGATAAAGTCCAATTTCCGTGAAGGACTTACAGTTCTTGAATATTTCCTTTCAACTCACGGTGCAAGACAGGGTCTTGCAGATACCGCATTAAGAACTGCTGATTCAGGGTATCTTACAAGAAGACTTGTCGATGTAGCACAGGACGGTATGGTCAGGATAAATGACTGCGGCACTGATGAAGGAATAGACTTATTTGTACTTACTCTTGAAGGAGAGGAAAATCCCAACCTTATTGGAAGGTTATGCCAGATAGAGATAGCAGATCCTGTTACCGGGGAAATCATACTTGATAAAGATGAGGAGATTACAAGAGAAGACATAGACAGACTTGTACAGGCAAATATTAATACTGTCAACGTAAGATCTGTTCTTACCTGTGAGGCTGAGCAGGGAGTCTGCCAGAAATGTTATGGGAGAAACCTGTCTACCAATAACATGGTCGATATCGGAGAAGCTGTAGGGACAATTGCTGCACAATCAATAGGTGAACCAGGCACACAGCTTACCATGCGTACTTTCCATACTGGAGGAGTTGCTTCTACTGTTATCCAGAGATCTATCAAATCTCCGGTAAAAGGAAAACTTATCCTGGATAAAGAAATACTTGAACTTCTTAAACTTAAAAAAGAAGATTTTATCAGTGAAGAGAAAGATGACATCATTGAAGTAAATATTGAACACATACCTCACAAGATTACTTTTAAAGTAAAGATGGAAGATAGTTCAGAAGGTGATAAAAAATCCTCGCAGCTTATTGATGTTATCATCCCGAGAGGTGAGGTTCTACAGCTTAACAGGAATATAAATTTAGAAAGGGATCAGGTATTTGCAAAACTTATATCTACTGCAAAGAAAAAGAGATATGTCCACAAACACGAGAAGACATTTGAAGGAATTGATATTACTTCCGGTCTTCCGAGAGTAGTGGAATTGTTTGAAGCAAGAAAACCAAAAGAACATTCAATAATGGCTGAGATATCGGGAAATATCAAAGTCGAGGAACTTGATTCAAGGATGCTCAGCCTTACGATAATCAGTCCGGGCGGTAATGAAGAAAGAGTCTATGAAGTTTCTGCAAGATCAAAAGTTAGGTTTGGTGACGGAGATTTTGTGCAGGCAGGCGAGCAGATAACTGAAGGCCCGAAAAACCCTCATGACATATTAAAGCTGAATGGCATAAAAGCATGCGCACAATATCTTGTAAAAGAAATACAGAGCGTATACAAGTCACAGGGTGTTGAAATAAATGACAAGCATATAGAAATAATTGTAAGGCAGATGCTTAAGAAAGTTACCATACTTGAATCCGGGGACAGCTATTTTCTTCCCGGACAGCTTGTTGACCGTCTTGTATTTGAAAAGGAAAATAAAAGACTTGCTGAAGAAGGCAAAAGACCTGCAGTTGCAAAACAGAATCTTATGGGTATTACAAAAGCATCGCTTGCAACTGACAGCTTCCTTTCAGCAGCTTCATTCCAGGAGACTACAAGAGTTCTTACTGATGCAGCTATAGAAAACAAGACAGATTTTCTAATCGGTCTTAAAGAAAACGTAATAATCGGAAAAAATATTCCTGCAGGAACCGGCATGACAAGATACAGAACAATAGAACTTGAGTATCCGGGATATGTTGTTGAAGAAGCTGAAGAGATAGATGTTCAAACCGATTCATCAGAAGAAGGCAATATCGAGCTTAACATATAATATGTGTAAAATAGTAATTTGGTTTTAAGATTAATTTGTTGACATTTTAATCTTAAAATGCTAATCTTTTTGCTTGCGCTCTGAAGATGGGTGCCTGTTTCTAAGATTTTACAAATAAATTTTACTATTAATTACTGTATTTATTTAAACTAAAAATTTGTTAATTTTATTGTTACATTGATTATAAAAAAAGAGGTCAGAAGGTAGAATATATGCCTACTATTAATCAGTTGGTCAGAAAGCCAAGAGCAAAAATTGCTAAGAAGAAAAAAACACCTGCTTTGCAGGGGAATCCTTTAAGAAGAGGAGTATGTGTAAGAGTATATACAACAACTCCTAAAAAACCTAACTCTGCATTAAGAAAAGTTGCAAGAGTAAGGCTTACGTCAGGAATTGAAGTGACTGCATATATCCCCGGGATAGGACATAATCTACAGGAACACTCCATTGTTATTATCAGGGGTGGGAGAGTAAAAGATCTTCCGGGTGTAAGATATAAAATTGTCAGAGGAACACTTGATACTTCTGGTGTGGATGGCAGGAAAAAAGGCCGTTCAAGATATGGTGCCAAGAAACCAAAACAAAGCTAAAAATTTACTTTTAGCTTTTTATTTAAACAATAATAATTAATTGAAAATATATAAATTATATAAGAGTTTTATAAGGAGTTATGAATGTCTAGAAAGAAAAGAGCTCCCGGAAAGGGTTTTGAAGAAGATCCTATTTTTAAAAGCAAGCTCATAACTGAGTTGATAAATAAGGTACTATGGTGCGGAAAGAAAAGTACATCGGAAAATATTGTATATGGCAGTCTTGAGGTTCTTGGCAAAAGGACAAAAGAAGATCCAATGGATGTGCTTGAAAAATGCATGGATAATGTAAGACCGGCACTTGAGATAAAACCAAGAAGAGTCGGCGGAGCAACTTATCAGGTTCCTGTCGAAGTTTCTCATGAAAGAGCAAACACACTTGCCATAAGATGGCTTATAGGTTTCGCCCGTAAGAGAAAAGAGAAAACAATGCAGGAAAGACTTGCCGGTGAAATACTTGACGGGGCAAGCAATACCGGAAGCAGTATTAAAAAGAAAGAAGATTTGCATAAAATGGCTGAAGCCAACAAGGCTTTTGCACATTACAGATGGTAATTTGTTAAAAAGAAAAAATGGCCAGACAAGTACAGTTAAAACAAACAAGAAATATTGGTATAACGGCTCATATAGATGCCGGTAAAACTACCACTACTGAACGCATCCTTTATTACACAGGTAAAAGCTATAAAATCGGCGAAGTCCATGAAGGTACTGCTGTTATGGACTGGATGGTCCAGGAACAGGAAAGAGGTATTACGATAACTTCTGCCGCTACAACATGTTTCTGGAAGAAGCACAGAATAAATATAATCGATACTCCGGGACATGTCGATTTTACTGTTGAAGTAGAACGTTCTTTAAGGGTGCTTGACGGTATGATAGGGCTTTTCTGTGCTGTAGGCGGAGTTGAGCCTCAGAGCGAAACTGTCTGGAGACAGGCTGACAAATATAAAATACCAAGGATAGCCTTCGTAAATAAAATGGACAGAAATGGTGCAGATTTCAACTATGTGGTTGAAATGATCAGGACAAGACTTAATGCTAATCCTGTACCTGTACAGATTCCTATTGGAAGCGAAGATGTTTTTAAAGGTATGATAGACCTGATAAATATGAAGGCTTACATATACTATGACGAAATGGGTCTGAAGTTTGAATATACCGATATTCCTTCAGATCTTTTACAGCCTGCTAAAAAATACAGGGCAGAACTTATAGAGAATATTGCTAATTTTGATGATGAAATATTACATAAATATGTTGAAAATATTGAAATAACTCCTGCTGAACTTTTAAAAGCGTTAAGGGAACTTACAATTAAAGTTAAAGTAATCCCTGTTTTGTGCGGTTCATCTTTTAAAAATAAAGGTGTCCAGCCTTTGCTTGATGCAGTGGTGGATTATTTACCATCGCCAATGGAAAGCATCCCGCCGGTTGGTATAAATCCGTATACCGATAAGGAAGAAGTAAGGGAAATAAAAGATGAAGAAGCTTTCTCCGGCTTTGTATTTAAAATAATGACAGATCCATTTATCGGAAAACTTGCATATTGCAGGATATATTCCGGTATACTTTCTTCAGGGAGCCAGGTCTTAAATACAACAAGCGGCAATAATGAAAGAATAGGCAGGCTGCTTTTAATGCATGCAAATCACAGGGAAGAGATAACAGAAGCGTACTGCGGCGATATTGTCGCTATCATAGGATTAAAAAAGGTAACTACCGGAGATACAATATGTGACGTTAAAAAACCGATAAAATATGAGTCAATATCTTTTCCTGAGCCGGTTCTTTCAATTGCCATTGAACCCAAGACAAAGATTGATCTTGATAAACTTACCAAAGCTTTAAATAAACTTGCTGACGAAGATCCTACTTTCAGGGTAGGTGTTGACAGCGAAACCGGACAGACAATCATAAGAGGTATGGGAGAATTACATCTTGAGATAATAGTCGACCGATTACTCAGGGAATTTGGAGTGGATGCCAATGTCGGAAAACCACAGGTTTCTTACAGGGAAGCTATAACCAAACCAGTGCAGATAGAAGGAAAATATGTAAGACAAAGTGGTGGCAAGGGACAGTATGGACATGTAATAATGCTTTTTGAACCTAATGAATATGGTAAGGGATTTGTTTTTGAAGATAAAATTAAAAGCGGAGCAATACCCAAAGAATTTATCAAGCCTGTAGAAATGGGAGTTCAGGATGCAATGCAGTCAGGTGAACTTGCCGGATATCCAGTTATTGATGTAAAAGCTATCCTTCTTGATGGTTCTTATCATGATGTAGATTCCTCTGAGCTTGCATTCAGAATAGCTGCATCCAAAGCTTTCAGGGAAGCGATGATAAAATCTTCACCCATATTAATGGAACCCATGATGGAAGTAGAGGTTGTTACTCCGGAAGAATCGATGGGAGAAGTTATCGGGGATATTAACTCAAAAAGAGGAAAGATTTCTGAAATCAACACAAGAAACAAAATGACTAATATAAAATGTGAAGTTCCTCTTGCAAATATGTTTGGTTATGCGACAGATTTACGTTCAAAGACACAGGGAAGAGCAACTTTTACAATGCAGTTTAAAAAATACGAACCTGTTCCTGAGAATATAGCAAGCGAGATAATCAAGAAGATTAAAGGGGCAGTTGCAGTTTGATTTTTTTATTAACATAAATACA
>DBPS01000045.1:0-134 GCA_002304935.1 Candidatus Humimicrobium oleiphilum
AGGCGCTGCAGCCGCAAAAAGAGTCGGAGAACTTATTTCCGTTCATGTTATTCCAAGACCTCACCAGGAATTAGGGCTTATACTTCCACAGGAATAACTACTGGTGGATAAATATTATAAACCTGAATATTAAT
>DBPS01000045.1:254-15241 GCA_002304935.1 Candidatus Humimicrobium oleiphilum
AAGCTCGTATGCAGTATTTCTGTCAAGCATGTTCATCTTTGCAGGGAACATCTCGATATACTTTATGGCAAAGGTTATGAACCTACTATTCTTAAAGAGCTTTATCAGCCTAACAATTATGCTTACAAAGAAACAGTAACCCTGGTAGGGCCGAAACTCAATGCAATACAGAATGTAAGAATACTCGGGCCACTGAGAGATAAATCACAGGTTGAACTAGCAAAAACAGACTGCATAATACTTGGTATTGATGCACCTGTAAGGCCATCTGGAAAACTTGAAGGCACATCACCTGTAGTACTTATTGGTCCCATGGGTGCCGTTTATCTGCATGAAGGTGTTATAAGGGCAAACAGACATATACATCTTAGTGCTGAAGATGCGCACTACTACGGCATAAAAGATAATGATGAAGTAGATGTAAGGGTACCCGGACCTAAAGGATTAACATTTAATAATGTCCAGGTCAGGGTAAGCAAAGATTTCAAGTCGGAGATGCATATTGATACCGATGACGGCAATGCTGCTGATGTTGTAAACGGTTCATTAGTTGAAATAGTCAATGCTGCATGCATTACGCCTATAGGACCCTCAACAATAGCAGATGCAGGCAAAATACCGCCCCAGATTCCGGATAATAGTATTTCCGGGGAAATTACTGATCCGAATATGATTGCAAATATAAGTAATTCTTTTGGGAGGGGCATAAGCATCGGCAATATTGATAATACCACAGCTTTCTCTGACAGCTCTTCGACTCTTGCGAAAACCACTAAAACTGTTATTACGGTTGATGATATTGAAAATTATGCCACATCAGGGATAAAACTAGGTCCTGATGTCATTCTTACTCCGCTTGCAAGAGACGAAGCTGTTGTGCGCGGCATAAGAATATTTGAATAAATACTTTTTATTTTTAGACCTATCGGGAGGTATAAGTGAATATAGATGAAAAATTAATAGAGCAGATTGTAAGGAATGTTGTGAATAATGTTGTTACTCCCAAATCTGCCGGTTCAGCCAGTCCGGCTCAGCCAGCCGGCGGTCCTTTGTTTGATACAATAGAGGAAGCTATAGCAGCTGCAAAAATCGCACAGAAACAATGGGTGGATGGCGGAAAAGACATAAGATACGGGGTTGTAGAGCAGATTAGGAAAGTCTCACTTGCAAATGCAGAAAAATGGGCTAAAGCTGCAGTAGCAGAAACCGGAATGGGCAGAGTCGAAGATAAAATAATAAAAAACATAGTTGCTGCTGAAAGATCTCTTGGCCCTGAAGATCTTGAAATTAAAAGCTACAGCAGATGCTGCAATGATAATGGCTCCCTGACAGTTGACATGGCGCCATACGGTGTCATAGCTGCAATTACACCCATGACCAATCCGGCACCTATGGTTATAAATAATACTATTATAATGATTTCAGCTGGAAACTCTGTTGTTTATCTTCCACATCCATCAGCAATAAAAGTCACTCTGGATTCACTTGTAGTAGTCCATGATGCTATTGTTGCAGCCGGAGGTCCCAGAAACCTTATTACTTCAACAAAAACACCTAATATAGATAATGCAAAGATTGCCATGTCCCATAAAGACGTGAGTCTTATCTGTGCTACCGGCGGTCCGGCAATAGTTGATATAGCTATGAGGAGCGGGAAAAAAGTGCTTGGTGCAGGACCGGGCAACCCACCTGCTGTTGTTGATGATACTGCTGATATAGCCAGAGCAGCAAGGGAAATAATATACGGGGCTTCTTTTGATAACAATATACTCTGTAATGAGGAAAAAATCCTTATCTGTATGAGAGCTGTTGCCGACAAGCTTCTTGGCGAACTGGCAAAGGGTAACTGTTATGTACTTAATAATGAGGAAGCACAAAGAGTAACAAATCTTGTAGTAAAAAATGGTGAAATAGATAAAAAATTAATGGGTAAGGACTGTGCAGTAATATTGAAACAGGCAGGAATAAATGTCAGAGATGACTTAAGACTGGCTGTATTCGTTGCAAATGATGAGATGCATCCTCTTGTTCAGCATGAACAGCTGATGCCTGTACTGCCTTTGCTTGTAGTAGATTCATTTGAAGAAGCAGTAAGAATGGCATGCAGGGTCGAACATAATTTCAAACATACTGCAATGATCCATTCAAATAATATTGAAAGGATCACTTATTTTGCCCAGGAAATCAATACGACTACAGTACAGGTAAACGGGTCATCCCAGAGAACCGGCGGTGATCTCCATAATGGCGGTACATCATGGACAATAGCAGGTGCAACAGGGGAAGGATGCACTACTCCGAGATCTTTTACAAGGCAGAGAAGGCTGTCAATATACGGTTCCATGAACTTTGTTAAATAATTAATAATTAAATTTATTCCAGTTTTTGGAAGGAGAAATAGAATATGAATGGTGAAGCAATAGGTTTAATTGAAACAAAAGGCCTTGTCGGTGGTATTGAAGCTTCAGATGCTATGGTTAAAGCTGCAGATGTAATCCTGATATCAAAAGCATATGTCGGAAGCGGAATTGTAACTGTGGTCTGCCAGGGAGAAGTCGCAGCTGTCAAATCTGCAGTGGATGCAGGTGCAGTTGCTGCAAAAAGAGTATCCGAAGTACTGGCTACCCATGTTATTCCGAGACCTCATCCTGAGCTTGAAAAAATACTTTCAGGCAGATGTGTCAGATCAGGGCGTGGCACTTTTCCAAAATCAAAAAAACAAAAACCAGCAGGGGCTTCTGCCAAAGCGGAACAACAGCCAAAAGCAACAGCTGATAAAAAGACAGGAAAATAAATAGTTTTTTATTTTAATTAAAGGTAATAATATGGAAAGCTCAGTCGGTGTAGTAGAATTCAGGAGTATTGCTGTCGGGATATCTTCAGTTGACGTAATAGTTAAAGCTTCAAATGTAAGTATAGTCGATGCAAAAACAATATGCCCGGGTAAGTATTATATAATATTTACCGGTGGTGCTGCAGATGTGGAGAATTCATATAAAACTATTATGAGCAAAAACGAAGATTTTATTATAGATGGCTGTACGATCATGAATGTTTATCCGCAGCTTCTTGCAGCTCTTACCCAGACTTCAGATATCAGTGAATTAAATGCAATAGGAGTAATAGAAACGCTGACATCACCCTCCATCTTTATTGCAGCTGATTCTGCAGTAAAAGCTTCAGATGTGGATCTGGTAGAAATACGTGTGGCAAGAGCTCTTGGCGGAAAAAATTTCTGTGTCATAAATGGTGATATCTCTTCAGTTAAAGAATCAGTTATGACCGGAATACAATATGCCAGGGGAAAAGACTTTCTTGTCGACTATCAGATAATAGCATCTCCTCATCCTGATCTTTACAGAGCAATATTGTAAGAAAAGCCATATTTGGAAATATAAATATAAATATTCGATATAATTTTAAGGATGGCAAATGAAGTTTAAATTAAATTACGGTTATGATGGTCTTGATATAGAAGTAAAAGACAGCAATGTTTTTGATATTGCAGAGAGCAGGCAGACAGATACAGTAAAATCCCCGGTAGATGAATTAAAAAAAAGTTTTAGAAATCCTATCGGAACAAATCCCCTCAGTGAAAAAATTTCAACAGCCAGAAAAATATGTATAGTTATTTCTGATTCAACAAGAGCTGTGCCTACCAGGATAATCCTTGAAGCGCTTCTTTCAGAATTGGAAAGTTATTCAATAAAAAAGGAACAAATAACAATTCTTGTTGCAACAGGTCTCCACAGGCCTAATCTGGGAAACGAACTTGAAAATCTTGTTGGTAAAGAAATAAAAGATAATTATAAAATTATTAATCATTATGCCAGAGAAAGACAGACATGCGAGCTGATAGGCAATACCCGGAAAGGCACCCCGGTAATAATTGACAAAGCATATCTTGAAGCAGATTTTAAAATCCTTACAGGGCTTATTGAGCCTCATTTCATGGCGGGGTTTTCCGGCGGCCGTAAAGCAGTCTGTCCGGGTATAAGTTATATGGACATGTTCAGGTATTTTCATGGTCCGGAAATACTTGAATCTCCTTTTGCATCCAATGCAGTTCTTGAAAATAATCCATTCCATATGGAATCAATGGAGATAGCAAAAATGGCCGGAGTTGATTTTATCGTAAATGTAACGATAAATAAAAATAAAGAAATAACAGGCATATTCAGCGGAGATCTGGAGGCAGCATTTTATAAAGGAGCTGAATTCTGCAGGGAACATAGTAGCTATAAAATAAAAGGAGAAGCAGATATAGTTATTACCTCAGGAGGCGGCCTGCCGCTTGATGCCACACTGTACCAGGCAGTAAAAGGAATGGTTGCCGCAATGCCTGCCGTAAAAAAAGGCGGAATGATAATAATTGCTTCCGAGTGCAATGAAGAAATCGGCAGCAAAGAATTTGTAGATCTTGTAGTAAACGAAAAGGATCTCGATGCTTTTATTGAAAAAATCAAAAACCCTGATTTTTTTGAAATAGATCAGTGGGAGCTTGAAGAACTTATAAAGGCAAGGAGAAAAGCTGAGATTTATCTTTATAGTCCGTGTCTTTCTGTATGTACACATAAAATACCTGAGGGTACTTTAAAACTGATACCATCTGTTGAAGAAGCATTGAGAACAGGTTTTGAAAAATTTGGAAGCGATGCAAAAGTTACAATCATCCCTGAAGGACCTTATACTATTCCGGTGAAATAATTTTTTTAATTTTTTATTCAGATTTTAATTCCTGCTGCCTTTCAGGTGGCAGGTTTTCAATAAGTTTTTAAAAATAAATAAAAACAGGGAATAAAAATGGCAAATAACTACATTCCTTTACTTGAAGAAATAGTCGGCCAGGAAAATATAATTACCGATTATGAAGATCTTCTGGCATACAGCTATGATTCCACCCGACTTGAATATATGCCGGATGTTGTAGTAAAAGCAAAAAACACAGAACAGATCAGCAGGATTATGGCTCTTGCAAATGAATACGAGGTTCCTGTTACTCCCAGGGGTGCAGCAACAGGTTTAAGCGGGGGATGCCTGGCAGTTAATGGCGGCATAATGCTTGTAATGGTTGAAATGAACAGAATATTAAATATTAATCCTGTCGATCTGCTTATAGAAGTCGAGGCCGGAGTTGTTACTGAGAATGTAAGCAAAGCAGTAGAAAATCTGAATCTGTTTTATCCTCCGGATCCTGGCAGTCTTAAAAGTTCAACCATAGGAGGCAATATTGCTGAAAATGCAGGCGGGCTTAAAGGGCTGAAATATGGTGTTACCAAAGATTATGTAAACTCGCTTGAAGTCGTTCTTCCAACCGGAAAAATAGTAACCATGGGCACCAACACTGTCAAAGCGGTTACAGGCTATAATATTGTAGATTTAATGAGCGGTTCCGAAGGAACCCTTGGCATAGTCACCAAAGCGATGCTGGGCCTTCTTCCTATTCCGCCTGACAGGGCAAGCATTCTTGCATTTTTTGAGAATATGACTGATGCAGCAACAACTGTAAGGGATATTGTGGCTCAGGGAGTAATAACTGCAACACTTGAAATAGTCGATAATGTGACAATAAACGCAATTGAAGATTTTCTTAAGATAGGCCTTGACAGAAGTGTGGGCGCAATGCTTCTGATAGAAGTAGACGGGCAGAAAGGTGCAGTTGAAATTGAAAAAGATATAGTAATGAATGTGTGCAAAAAAAATAATGCGATTTCAGTAAGAATGGCAACATCTGCCAGGGAAAGGGATGAGCTATGGTCTGCAAGAAGAGCTGCACTTTCTTCTTTGTCAAGAATAAAGCCTTCAACAATACTTGAGGATGCCACAGTTCCAAGAAGCAGGATCGTTGAGCTTGTAGAATCAGTAAATAAGATCGCAGCAAAATATAATATGGATATTGGCACTTTCGGGCATGCGGGAGATGGCAATCTTCACCCTACAATCCTGACAGATCTGCGGATTCCCGAAGAAGCAGCAAAAACAGAAAAAGTGATAGAAGAAATATTTGAAGAGACAATAAGGCTTGGAGGAACGTTGTCAGGTGAACATGGAATAGGGATAACAAAAGCAAGGTATCTGAAACTTGAGATAAGCAAAGACATATATGATCTGATGGCAGGCATAAAGAAAGCCTTTGACCCGAAAAATATTTTGAATCCCGGAAAAATGCAATGTATTTATGATGTGACAGGCTGATTTGGAAAACATAAAAAGGTCTTTACTTAAATAATTAATAATATTGTAAAGGATTTTAAGTTGGAGAATAAAACAGAAGTCATGAATGAAGATAAGAATAAAGAATTAAAAAATAACATATCCTTAAAAGCTGACAATCTTTTTGCCTGCAGCAGGTGCGGGACCTGTCTGGCATATTGCCCGATTTACAAGCAGACATTAAATGAAAGTTTTTCACCAAGAGGGAAAATGCAGCTGCTTGAAGCGGTCAGTTCAGGGAAAATACAATATTCCGAAAAAGTATCCGAAAAAATATTTACCTGTACATCCTGCAATATCTGCCAGGGAGAATGTCCGAGCGGGGTGAAAATAGAAGATATTGCCAGAACTGCCAAAGAAGAGCTTGTAGAAATAAAAAAATATCCTGAAGTTCTCGATATGCTGAAAGACAGAATTAAAAAAGCATATAATGTGACTTTTGACAGTAATGCCGGCAGACTTGACTGGATAAAACAGATAACTGAGGATAACCCTGAAAAATTTTTAAAGCCTCAGGCAGAAGTTGTTTACTTCGTTGGTTGTGTATCATCTTTTTCACCAAGGTCTTTTTCCATACCCAGAGCCATAGTTCAGGACTTTGAAGCAGCCGGAGTAGATTTTGCACTGTTGGGGGAAGATGAATGGTGCTGCGGATTTCCTCTGGAAAACTCAGGGATAAAAGGGATTGCTTCTGATTTTGCAATCCATAACATAAATGCAGTAAAGTCAAAAAAAGCTAAAATACTTGTTACCTCATGCCCGTCATGCTACCATACATGGGCTCATAATTATACTGCAATTTTTGGAAAAGAAATCGATTTTGAGATTTTGCATATCTCTCAGTATCTTCTCAGGCTGATTAAATCAGGAAAACTTGAACTGAAATCGCTTGAAGGCAGGATTACTTATCATGATCCGTGTGACCTTGGCCGTAATTCAGGAATTTATGATGAACCTAGAAAAGTGATCCAGAATATACCTGGCCTGGAATTTGTTGAACTTGCATCAAACAGAAAGCTCGCAAGCTGTTGCGGGGGAGGAGGCAATCTTGAATCGCTGAATCAGGGACTTGCCTCAAAAATCGCTCTTGCCAGGGCGGATGAGATAATCGGAAGTAAAGCAGATGTTGTAATTACTTCATGCCAGCAGTGCAACAGGACCATAGACACGGCTTTAAAGAAGAAGAAAAAAGAAATGAATTCAAAAATAAAAGTAATGGATCTTCCTGAACTGGTGCTTGCAAGCATAAAAGAAACCCCTGTTTTATAATACCTGATTGTGACTGTTGCAGGATCCGGGGAAAAATTAAAAAATTCTAATTTTATTTTAATATTAATAATGGAATCAGACAGTAAAATTAAAAATCTGATTTAAAGGAGGAAACCTTAATGAATATTGAAGGCTATGATTTTCCGGATGAACTTTATTATGAAAAAAACCATTTCTGGGCAAAAATACTTGATGACGGAAATGTGCTTTTCGGAGCAACTGATTACTTTCAGAAAATGGCTGGTGAAGTAGTTTATATCGAACTTCCTTCTGTCGGCTTTAAAACAGAGCAAAGCAAATCTGTTTCAAGCCTTGAATCAGGCAAGTGGGTAGGAAGAGTTTTTGCTCCTTTTTCAGGAGAGATAATTGAAGTAAATACTGAGCTGGATGATTCACCCGAGCTTATAAATGAATCATGTTATCAGGATGGATGGATTGGAAAAATAAAACCATCAAATAAAGAAGCGGAAACAGCAAATCTTTATAAGACAGGCCCTGATTTTGAAAAGTTCATTAAAGAAGAGATAGCTAAAAATGCAAAATAAGAAAATGATAATAGAGGTTGAGCCAATAGGTAAAAGGTTTAATCTTGACAAGCCTGCAAATATGCTGGATGCGATAAGAAGTGCAGGTATTGGAATAAAGTCAGTCTGCTCAGGTAAGGGAACATGTGGAAAGTGCAGAATAATAATAACGGAAGGCACTATGCCTGCTCCTACGGATTCCGAGAACAGGGTTCTGGCAAAGGATGAGATCGCGCACGGAGTAAGACTTGCCTGTCAGCATGAATTTAAAGAAAATACCTCTATATACATACCAGCTTCTTCTTTAAGCGAAGAGCAGAAGCTTCAGATAAGCGGCCAGGAAATAAGAATAGAAACGCAGCAGATAGTAAAAAAATATTTTTTAAAACTTGAAAAAGCAACCCTTGAAGATGTAAAAGCTGACTTTAACAGAATAAGGGACAGCCTGCTATCGTTATATTCTGTAAAAGCTGATAGCATCGATTTTGAAGTCCTGAAGAAAATGCCGGAAATAATCCGGAAAAACAAATGGGAGATTACTGCAATCGTAAGAAAAAACGAGATAGTAAATATTGAGCCAGGTGATACTACTGATAAGAATTATGGAATAGCTATTGACCTGGGAACCACGAAGATCGCCGCTCTTCTTGTTGATTTGATAACGGGGAATACAGTTGATAAAAGAGGCGTGATGAATCCCCAGATAAGTTATGGCGAAGATGTAATGAGCAGGATTAATTTTGCTTCTGAAAGTGCTGAAAATCTTATTAAAATAAAAAAAGCAGTAACTGATTCCATTAATTCCCTTATAGATGAACTTTGCAGAAATAACGGCCTGGAAAGCAGCGATATTTTAGAAGTAACACTGGTTGGAAATACAGCTATGCATCATCTTTTTATGGGACTTCCCGTAAAACAGCTGGGACTTTCACCTTTTCCAGCCTTAACGAGTGATTCCCTGGAAGTAAAGGCACGGGAACTTGATATAAAGATTTCAACCGGAGGCTATATTTATCTGATTCCTGTAGTCGCAGGCTTTATAGGTTCAGATCTTATTGCAATGGTTCTGGCGACCGGCCTGAATGAGATGGAAGGAAATTGCATAGGTATTGATATCGGGACAAATACAGAAATAGCTCTGGTTTCCAAAGGAAAGCTTTACAGCGTTTCAACAGCATCCGGCCCTGCTTTTGAAGGAGCACACATAAGATATGGCATGAGAGCTGCTCCAGGGGCTATAGAAAGGGTGATTATAAATGGTAATGATTGCAAACCCATAATCCAGACTATTGAAGATAAGGAGCCGGTAGGAATATGCGGTTCGGGGATCCTGGATGCGGTCGCAGAGCTTTTAAAAACAGGAATAATTAACAGCCATGGCAGATTTGACAAAGAAAGCAGGTGCGTCTGTGTTGACAGCCTTGGAAATGTTCAGTATATTCTTTTAGCCGATTATCATAATAATAACGAAGGACTCTGTCCGCCGGAGGATCTGATATCTATTAACCAGAAGGATATAGTTGAAATCCAGCTTGCAAAGGGAGCAATGCGTACGGGCATAGAGATACTTCTTGAACATGCTGATATAACTTTCAATGATCTTGATAAAATAATAATAGCAGGAGCATTCGGTTCTTATATAGATCCAAAAAATGTAATTAATATCGGGATGTTTCCAAATGTTCCATTAAAGAAAATAAGCCAGGTAGGGAATGCCGCCAGCATAGGAGCAAAAATGGTACTGATTTCAGAGAAACAAAGAAAAATAGCAGAAGATATCGGAAGAAAAATCAAATACCTCGAACTTACTGTTTTCCCTTCATTTTCTGACCATTTTGCGCAGAGTGTCCAGTTTCCGAAATCAGAGGAAATAATCTAAAGGCAGATTAAAATAATAATAAAGAAAGGCAGTTTTGAATCGGGATAATTTTAGAAATAAAAAAAAGTTATTTATAAAAATTTTTCTACCTGTGATGGTGGTATTTTTTTTATTAACTATCTTTACAGGCTATGGTTGTAAAAAAACAGAGAAAATAAATAATGCAGGCGAAGCATCTTCATCACAGACAAGCACAACCGTTTTCAGTAAATTTTTAAATGTCGGCATCGATGCGACCCTTCCCCCATTCGCATATCTGCAGGGTGAAGAAATAGTAGGATTAGACGTAGATCTTGCGGCAGAGATAGCATTAAGACTTGAAAAAGAATTAAAAATAACCCAGATATCCTATAGTGAGATTTACGAAAAAATAAATGAACCTGAAATTGATATAATAATATCGGCAATAATTCCAAATCAGGAAAAATCAAAGACAACTGATTTTTCTGATCCTTATTATACTCTTGAATATACATTGATTACGCTTACAACAAGCAAGCTGACAATAGGCAAAGATTTTACTTCAAAAAAAATAGGAATGATAAAATCTGAAATTGAAAACCTTGAACCTGATTTTCTGCTAAACTACAGTATTAGCAAATATGATGATGCCGTTGCACTTATAAATGCTTTAAAATCCCAGGAAGTGGATGGTATACTTATCTCTGCACCTATCGGAATAAGAATTTTAAAAGATGATCCTGTCTCCTACAAATATATAGAGAAAATAAAATCAAAAGCAAGCTACTCTATAGTTATAAAAAAAGGGACAGGGCTGACTGAAAGAATCAATGAAATACTTAAAGATATAAATGCTGACGGGACTTTCCAGGAGATTTATGATAACTGGCTCAGGGAGTAACAGGAACAAGCAAAAGACATAAAAATTATATTAGAAATATTTTTAATTAAATGATAAAAGATTATTGAAATAAAAATAAAAGTTATGTAATATAATTTTTGGAGTAAGTCAATGCAGGCGTCCAATTCACGAATACTTACTCCACTTTTTTTGACGGGTATTTTAAAGATTTATTCTTTTTCTAATTATTCTTCTGATTTTGGATATTCGAAAAAATACAATTTAAGAATCTGCAGAATTTATTATCTCTGATTTTGATTTAAAATCTGTACGAGAATTTGTTAAAGTAATATAATAAATTTATAAAAAATATTTGCAATTTAAATATTTTTAATTATATAATTACTTTCAACAAATATTTTACGTATTTGTTGTTTGCAAATTACATATAAGTAAAGATTTTAGGCGCGAAGATGCTTTTCTCAAGTTTGGACGCTGAGAGGAAAGTGGAGCGAGTGGCGTAACCGACTAAAACCGTGATTGGTTTAAGTCGGTTTTTTGTTTTTAATATTACAATTTCATTTTAGGAGGTTGAAATGAAAAAGACGCTTAAAAAGGTATTATATGCATTATCCACAATTTTTATTGTTTGTGGAATGCTGATGATAATGCCGGGTCCATTATTTGGTGGACCAAACGAAAAATTGTCAGATTTATTAGTAGACGGAGTTTCTATTTCAGGATTTAATGAAAATACATATGTGTATAATATAGAACTTCCTTTTGGTACCACAACTCCGCCAACAGTTAGCGCAGTGGCAAAAAAAACTGATAATCTAATTAATTACACGCAGGCAACTAGTTTGCCAGGTACAGCTACAGTAGTATCAACAAATAAAGATGGTAACAAACCTGAAACATATACTGTAAATTTCACAGTTGCGGCTGATACTTCCGGAGGAACCAGCTATACAATTACAGCTTCTGCAGGGACTGGTGGAACAATATCTCCGTCAGGAAGTGTCAGTGTTAATAGTGGCAATAATCAGACATTTAACATAAGTGCCAACCCTAGTTATTCTATATCAGATGTAAAAGTTGACGGAACATCACAGGGTGCTATAACAACATATGAATTTGAAAATGTGACAGACGATCATACTATTGAGGCTGAATTTGTTCATAATGGTGGCGGCTCAGGGGGAGGCGGAGCAACCGATATAGTACCTACTGGTGGTGCATGTGCTGGCGGTTCTTTATTTGAAGGTAATTTTGATGTAGGAAATCTTACTTCAGGTCTTAGCGGTTTTAAAATTGACTATAACCCAAGTTTAGGCGATTATCCTGCAGATAATCCTGTTATTACTATTACTGAAAAGATAGGTGATTATGGTATAAAATGGCAGGTTTATGATCCTTCAGTTACTGTTTATGTAGTTGGAATGAAGGGTGGAACAAATGCTAATGTATACTATTATTCTTCCGGTGCAACAAGCGGAACAAACTGCACATTAATAAATCCAAATAATAATACGAATTATGGAATTAGTCATATCGTTTTTGGATACACTACTGTAACTCCGCAGACAGGTTCAATTACAGTTAACAAGTCAGGACTTGTTGGTTCTGATGTAGCTATATTCACACTTACAGGTCCAACCGGTCAGGTAGACCCAGTGGTAACAGTTGACAATAACGATGCTGATGCAACATATCCATCAAGCTATACATGGGGAAGTCTGCCATTCGGTTCATACACATTAACCGAGACTTACCCTGCAACAGGAAATACTTATACATATACAAACAATCTGGGCACAGATCCCATAGTTGTTGATGGTGCTGAGACAGTCAATGTAGTAAATACACAGGATACGACTACAACAACCGGAGGAGGAACAACCACTACCACAACAACTACAACTGTTTTGACTGTTCTGGGAATACAGGAAGAAGGTCAAATAGAGGTTCTTGGAATACAGGATCTTCCGTATACCGGCCAGAACACCGGGTTGTTTGTAATGGGTTCATTATTAATTCTTGCAGGTGCATCAATTATGGCTTACCTGATAATGAAAAGAAGGAAAAGTATAGCAGACAAATCATAGCTTTATAAATCAGATTGGTACTTATTACAGCCCCAAAGGATCGTAAGCTTTAAAAAAGGACTGTAATCTGAAAAATAAAAATTAAATATTGTGGAGGGAATGAAAGATTTCCCTCCACTTTTTTTTGCGGAAAATAATGTTTTTATAGCTGAATTTATCAAAATATGTAATATTTATATACTAGTCTTATAATAGTAATAATACATATATATAATATTATATATATTTTTATATTTTTACATTATTATATATTAGTATATTTACATTAATGCATATATGTGTATAATAATTAATATTATAAATTTTATAAATAATTATAATAAAGTTATTGACAAATACTCATAAAATCTGTATATTTCTCTTTAAGATTTGAAAATTAAATAAGATTTAGGCGCATTGATGCTTTTCTCAAGTTTGGACGCTGAGAGAAAAGTGGAGCGAGTAGCGTAACCGACTAAAACTAATAAAGTAGTTTTTTTAGTCGGTTTTTTTGTTTTTTAAGCAATAAAATTTTTATTTAAGGGAGGATAAATTGAAAAATAACAGAAGAAAAGTACCGTATATTTTTTCAACAATATTTATAATTTTAGGGATTCTGTTAATTCTGCCTGGATTAATTTTTGCTGATGATGCCCCAGGAGGCAGTAGCTCTGGAGGCACATTCTTTGAAGGTAATTATAATGTTGATAATCTGCCTTCCGGCCTCAGCGGTTTTAAGATTGATTATAATCCAGGAACAGGAAATTATCCTGCAGGCAATCCTGTGATTACTATAACTGAAAAAATAGGTGATTATGGTATAAAATGGCAGGTCTGTGATCCATCAGTGACTGTTTATGTGGTTGCCATGAAGGGTGGAACAAATACTAATGTATACTATTATTCTTCCGGCGCTACCAGTGGAACAAACTACACATTGATAAATCCGAACAATAACAAAAACTTCGGAATAAGCCATATTGTTTTCGGTTATAAAATTACTGATGAGACCACGACCACAAAACCGGATGAGACCACGACAACAATACCAGATGAAACAACAACTACGGTACCTGACGAAACTACCACAACAGTTCCTGACGAAACCACTACAACTGTANNGAGACCACGACCACAGTTCCAGATGAGACAACTACAACTGTACCAGACGAAACTACAACCACGGTACCGGATGAGACTACCACCACCACTCCCGGCGATACCACAACAACTGTGCCAGGTGATACCACCACAACAATACCCAGCGACACTACAACAACTGTCCCGGATATTATTACTACAGTAATCACAGTGCTTGGCATACAGGAAACAGGACAGATAGATGTGCTAGGAATACAGGATCTGCCATTTACAGGCCTGAAGGAAAACCTGGTTATATTTGGTCTTATGTTCATAATAACAGGTATGATGACAATGATACTGGTACCTGTTTTAAGAAGGACCGGCAAGCATCAGAAAGCGTAACAGAAAGTATAGCTGAAAGTGCGCGTTAATTAATTATAAATGATGTTTATAAGTCAAATCGGGCATCTTTGCAAGAGGTGTCCGATTTCTTTTTATACTTGATAAACCTTTAAATTAAATATTGTTCTGATATAAAAAAACCATATATTTCTGGTAAAAGAGACAGACAGGGGCAATTCTTGTAATTAAAATTGACTTATAATATTATTTAATAACTTCATGGAAAGAACTAAAAACTTAATAAAATTTTAATAAATTTTTATAAATTATTATTTTCAAACAGGAGTAAAAATGGTCAGATTTGCGGAACTGGAAACCGGATATGGATTAAGTATTGTAAAATCACAGATAGCGCCCAGAAAAGAAGAAGCAGCAAAAATAGCTGCCTCTATCAGATACCCGGTTGCCTTAAAAATCGAATCTCCTGACATTCTGCACAAGTCTGATATAGGAGCCGTAAAACTTGATATCAAGAATGAAGAACAGCTACTGGCTGCCTATGATGAGATAATGAACGCAGTAAAAAAGAATTTTCCGGAAGCTAAAATTGACGGGATATCAGTCCAGGAAATGCTGCCGGAAGGCTTTGAGTTTATAATAGGGTATACCAATGACAGGGTTTTCGGGCCATGCCTTATGGCAGGAATGGGCGGAATCTTTACTGAAGCAGTAAAAGACATTGCCTTCAGGACCCTGCCTGTTACAAAAGAAGATGCATACTCCATGAT
>DBPS01000057.1 GCA_002304935.1 Candidatus Humimicrobium oleiphilum
CTGATAGCCCTTACCCAGTAAGTTACTCCAGGATATGCCTTGAATAATCCCGATGTAAACCCTGCACCAAATTGCCTGGCTGTCACATATTGGAAATCGCGCTCAGATGAAGACCAGTAATAATCATTCCTGAAATTTCCTATTATGCTTCGCTGAGACCACATTTCAGCTTGCTCATCTCTTGATGGCAGAAACCAGTCTGTCAAATCACCACCATGGTAATCCTTACACATCTTTGCTGCACTTGCTGTGTGGCCCGTTTGGGCAATAATAGCTTCAGTATTAGTTTTTCCAGTACCTATTGCTGTTCCCTGAGCAGCTGGTCCTACTGCTATGTCTATTATATTGCTCCAATATCCTGTGCCGCCTGTGTCGCTTGTTGCAGCTTCAAGATAACGCCAGCCGCCATCATCATTTCCTTTATCATAAAACACTATACCGCCACCAGGACCAATATCTCCTATAGAGTATGTCAGTCCATCAGAATAGATGCCTGAGGGTAGTATTGTTATTGACAAAATAATAGTAATTACAGCTATGGTTATTATTAACAACCTTTTTTTCATACATTACCCTCCTATTATAGTTTTGATATTGTTTACTTGATATTTTAAGACTAATTTTTTAAATATAATATAATTATAAAACTTATTTTATATAATTATAAATATAATATAAGAATATATTTAACTGACAGGAATTCTTGAACTTGAGGGGCTTGGGGACGTATAATCTGGCCCCCTCCAAAAAAACTTGGGAGTTATCAGCTTTTCACTGCTTAATACTGCGCAAATCTGTCATTTATATAAAAATCTCACTATTTATACCATATAAATTACCTCATTAAAGCCTGGCAGAAAAGTATATCCAAACGAAGCTTTACTTGAAAAAAATAGTATTAAAACAGGGCTTGCAAAAGACTCGCTGATACTTTCACATCAGGTAATTTTATTAATTTCTCAAAAGCAACATAAATTATGAGACCTCGTATATCTCCGATATCTCATTCTTAAAAATATTAAAATATATTGAAACAAATGATTACTGGTCCATAAATAAAAAACCTTGCAATATGTTATTAGCTGTCGAAACTGCCTTCCTGAACATACAGCTCAACCTTGCCACTCGAATCAAACTGAAGTATTGCCCAATACTCATTATCAGTTATGCCATAACTGATATGGCTGGACCCATCCTGGTATGTTATAACCGGAGGAGTTTTATCCCATACAGTCCATTCTGATGCTGTTGCCTCCTTATACCAGGCATAGATTTCATCATCACTGCCTGGATATGTACCGTAAACTTCCTAGTATGCCCTGGTTTCACTGATTTTGCCTTTTTTTGCCGTGTCTATACTGATTGAATTATTAAATGGCAGAGGAAAATCTGCAGGTAACTAAATACATTGAATATTTTTATTAAAATTTCAGGAATTTCTTATAAATATTTACGCGTTTCAGTTTTATCTTGCTACATACAAAACTAGAGATTAAAATATTCTAACAATTATTAATTATAGAATTAATGAAACGAGTATCATATGTCAGATATTCCTGATAAATCTTTAAGAAAATCCCGCCTGTCCTGGTATTTTTATGATTTTGGAAATTCGGCTTACGCTTCAGTGGTTTTGCTTGCAGTTTACTCCGCATACTTCAAAAACGTCATAGTGGGAGGAGCTGAAGGTACACGACTTTGGGGCATTTCGGTCGGCATTGCTGCCGTCATAGTTGCAATTATTTCACCCATCCTTGGAACAATTGCTGATTTTACAAGGTCCAAGAAAAAACTCCTCATATTTTTTACCGCAATTGCAATTATCTTTACTGCTCTGCTCTTCTTTGTCGGCAAAGGTAATGTGTTTATGGGAATGCTGTTTTTTATACTGGCAGAAATCGGATATCGTGCTGCACAGGTTTTTTATGATGCACTTCTGACAGATGTATCAACTCCGAAAAACATTGGTTCTGTCTCAGGTAAAGGCTGGGCTATAGGTATGGCTGGCGGTATCCTGGCTCTTCTGATCGTACTTCTACCCATGCAGTTAATAGGAAACAACTTTATTCCTTTTACCTTCCTGATTACAGCAGCATTTTATCTGATATCATCTATCCCCACCTTTTTATGGGTGAAGGAAATACATGAACCGGAAAAAATACCCGAAGGTGAAAAACTAATCAGGCTTGCTGCCAGAAAACTTGTGCAAACATTCCGTGATATAAAAAAGTATAAGGAATTCATAAAGTACATGGTTTCATTTCTGATATATAACGATGGCATCATGATGCTTATGGATTACGCTGCCATTATCGGAGCTACTTTGTTTGGCATGAAGCAGACAGAACTTATTATTTTTGTTATTGTAATTCAAATTGCCGGTACAGCAGGTGCACTTCTGTTCGGACGAATATCAGACAAAAAAAGCAGCAAGGATGCTGTAATTATATCTTTAATAATTCTAATTGCAGCTGTGGCTGGCCTATTCTTTATTAAAAATAATATCTGGTTTTATATAATAGGATTTATTGCCGGTTTTTCTCTATCAGGTGTCCAGGCAGTCAGCCGGACAATGGTCAGTCAGATTGCTCCACCCTCAAAGACTACGGAATTTTACGGATTCCTTTCGGTTGCAGGCCGCACATCGACTTTTGTAGGCCCGCTTGTTTTTGGAACAATTGCATATCGGGCTAATAAATGGTATTTAAACCGTGGTGTTGAGGTAGTAACAGCAGAGCAACATGGTTTGTTATGGGCTATAGGCTCAATTATTGCTTTTCTGCTTATAGGACTCTTATTTCTATTGGCTGTTAAAAGGGTGAATGAAAAAAATCCAATGAAATATTGAACTACTGGGGACGTATAATCTGGCTCCAATAAAGAGTCGGCTCTTTCACTTAATATATGGTTTCATTGATACTGACCAATGCTGTTGTTTAAACAAATCTGTCAAATAATATTTAATAAATAAAATCATAAATAATATTTTTTATCTCAAATATAGTTTATTATAATATATATGAGTTCTATGAATAATAAATATTATTTTATAAGTCCTGTATTTGGATTCTCTTCACTTTTTATTTATCTTTTGCTGACAGCGATATCATGGTATCTGTATCCGAATATCTTTAGTCCATTACAGAACTGGCTAAGCGATCTGGCACATCAGGGTTTAAATCCAGCAGGATCAGTTTACTACAGGCTTGCAGGCATAATAGCTGGGATACTGATTATGTTTTTTTTCCTGTTTATCAATAAATTCATAAAAGATAGCAGAAAAAAAATTACAGTTTACACATGGATAGTAAAAATACTGGGAATCATTGCGGGTTTTTCATTTTTAATGACCGGAATTTTTCCGATAAATATTTTGGCCATACACTCTGTCTGGTCAAAAATAATGTATATATTTTTCGGTACAGCAATAGTTTTCACAGGAATAATNNTTGCTTTTATTACAGCCGTAATTGACATATCTTCAGCTTTTTTAAGCCAAATCTATTTACTTGAATGGATACTTGTAGGTTTTATTATAATTTATGTAATTATTGTAAGCATAAGAAGCCTGATGCTCAAAAATTAAAAAGCCCGATACTAAGAGCTGGTTTTAAATCTTTTTCTATCCTTCCTGCATATTATCTGAATTACATCACGGGCAGTTTTTACAGCATTTGGCAGTCCTCCGCCCGGAACCAGCCAGTGGCCTGCCATGTAAAAATTATCAAGGCCTGGCAATGTCTTCTTGATATTTTTCCCAAAGTTTTCAGAAGTAGGAAGCCAACTCATTGTTGCACCTCTCCAGTTCCCAGTATAGCGCATGTATGTGGCCGGGGTCGCTACATCTATGACTTCAACCAGGGAACTGATACCCGCAAAGTGATTGTCAAGCTCCTTTATTATGGAATTGGCAAGATTTTCTTTTACCTCCTTATATTTTGTCTTGTCCTTATATAAATCCAGCCAATAGTCATAATCTGTAAAGAAACGAACGCAAAGAGAAGTCTTTTCTTCCGGGGCGAGTGTCTTGTCAAAAGAATAGTTATGAACAATCAGCCCGGATATTTTCTGATTTCCTGCTGTGAGCGGCTTATCTGTCTTAAAAAAGTATGTCCTTGCCTTATCGCTTAGATCTCTGGCTATACCCAGTGAAATCTGAACATAGGGAGGAAAAGTTGATGCATTTAAGTACCATTTCTTTGCAATATCGGAAATATATCTGCCATCAAGCATATTAAAAATTGTTGAATGTCCATCAGAAGCTGAAAGGACTATATCAGAATATTTCTCAGTTCCATCTGCAAGCTTTATTCCTACAGCCTTATTATTATCTACTATGATTTTTTCAACTTTATGCCCGTAATATGTTCTTCCTTTAAGTTCCATATATTTTTTCTCAATATCTTCTGCAATCTTTATCGAGCCCCCTTCTGGAAATCCGGCGGTATTGTTTGAATACCATGCCATGGTTGCTGCAAAAAGAGATAATGGTATGTCGCCTCCCCATATTGAAGTTAACATGTCTCTTAAAAACAGGCTCTTAAATCTTTCTGCAAACTCAGAGAGACTGGTTTTTCCATACTTAAAAAAGTCCTTATATGCTTTGACATTCTTGAGAAGGCCGGCTAGCATCTTCATGGAACCAGCTAAGCCCATTATCTCAATAGCTGTTTTTACATCCGGCCTGAAATCTTTAAATCGAAGTATAAGGCTGAACAGTTCTTCAATCGGTTCGGAGTCTTCAGGAGAATACAGAAGTAATTCTGCTCTCAGTCTGTCTATATCTGTATATATTATAATTTCTTTGTTGTCTTTGCTGACATAATGACAGAATTCAGTTGTATACAGAAACGAGTTATTATCTATAACACCAAGTTCCTGCCAAATCGGAAAAAACATACCGTCAGGGGCTGAGCCGGTAAGCCAGTCTATGCAGCCATCAAAAGTATACCCTTTGCGTTTCCAGGATGTACATAATCCGCCGGGAATACTATGCATCTCATAAATACTTGAATTATATCCGTTCATCTGTGCGTAACAACCTGCAGACAAACCGGCAATACCTGCTCCGATTATTATTATTGACTTATTTTCCATTAAACTTCTTCTGAAGTAAGATTTCTTATCTTATCCAAATCTCTGCTTTTTGACCAAATATTTTAATAATTTATAGATCTTTCAAATAAAGCCAAAACTAAGGCGTTTTCTCCTCCAGAATCTGTTGCTCCTTTAAAGTCATATTCAACAAAAATTGTTTTTAAAGTATATTTCCTAAACAAGAAATCGTATATTTTTTAATTTCCTGTAATTTAACCGATAAAAATCAATGTGGAAATAAACAAATCGCTCCTGGAATCAAAGCCTATCCCTATTTGTGAAAAATTACCATTAAGGATATTGTCCCTGTGAGTAGAACTGCTGATCCAGATATTAAAATGTGCTTCTGCAGAAGCACTGCTTGCCGGAGATGAGTTAGCAATATTTTCTCCTGCTGACGAATACCCTATTCCGTTTTCCTGCAGGATTATGTAAATGTTTTTCCCGTCAGG
>DBPS01000002.1:0-4691 GCA_002304935.1 Candidatus Humimicrobium oleiphilum
AACACCAGGGTAGAAAATCTGGACAAATCCATGCTTGAAATGCTAAAAGATGCCGGCTGCTACAGAATTGCGATGGGACTTGAGGAGGGAGATGAAAAATTCAGAAAAGAAATATTAAACAGGCCTATGAGCAATAAGAAGATAGAGGAAGCTTTTCTTCTTGCCAAAAAAGTCGGCTTAAAGACAAAGACGTTCAATATTGTGGGATTTCCGTTTGAAACTGTTTCAAATCATATGGAGACAGTAAGTCTTAATCGCAAAATACAGCCGAATAGTATTGTAAATTACATTTTTGAACCATATCCGGGGACACCGCTTTATGATGTCTGCATAGAAAATCACTTTATTGAAAAAGAAAAAGANNGAAGAGGAATTTGTTTCCAGAACAGATACTTACCTTAAGATGCCGCAGTTTACAAGAAAACAGATACTCCGGTGCTACAGGAGATTTCCATGGAGGGTTTACAGAGGTAAATCGTTAAAAAGAGCGCTCCTGTTTAAAATATATTATTCGAAATATGGAGAATCCGTAATAAAACTTATGTCTCCTCTAAAAAAGCAGATACAGAGATTTGCCACAAAGGAATAGGTTTTAAAGATAATCTGCAATTATTATGCGGCTTGCTGATATGTTTAAGATTGTTTGTTATCCTACTTTTCTTTATTCTCATTCCATTTTTTCATAAAAGCCTGGACAAGATCTATCGGTACAGGAAAGACTATTGTTGAATTCTGTTCAGTTGCTATTTCTCTTAAAGTCTGGAGGAATCTGAGCTGGATCGATGCCGGAAATTCAGCAAGTACTTTGGCTGCCTGTGCAAGTTTTTCGGACGCCTGGAATTCACCTTCAGAATTAATTATCTTTGCCCTTCTTTCCCTCTCTGCCTCTGCCTGTTTTGCAAATGCTCTCTGGATTGTCTGTGGAAGCTCAACATCTTTGATTTCTACAATTGAAACTTTTACTCCCCATGGATCTGTCTGCTCATCAATAATCAGCTGAAGTTCTTTATTTATTTTCTCTCTTCTCGACAATAAGTCATCAAGTTCTGCCTGTCCGAGGATGCTTCTAAGCGTTGTCTGGGCAATTTGTGAAGTGCCAAGCTTGTAATTTTCTATTTCAACTATAGCTTTTTCCGGATCCATTACCCTGAAATATGCGACAGCATTAACTTTTACGGGGACATTATCTTTTGTAATTACATCCTGGGGCGGAACATCTAAAGTGACCGTTCTCAGGTCAACCTTAATCATTCTGTCAACAAAAGGAATAATCATAAAAATACCTGGTCCTTTTGCTCCCTTTAATCTTCCGAACCTGAACAGAACACCTCTCTCGTATTCCCTTAGTATTTTTATGGACACGCGAAGAATTATTATAATAAATATAGCAACCAAAATAGCAATTACTACCGGGTATGCTAACATTAGTAACCTCCTTTAATTAATATTTTAATTCCTGTTTTACCGCTCAGCCCCTCATTTTTTCCGAATTGCGGTTAAACTTATTTTTTAAAAAGATTTTATTTTTAGAAATAACTATTATTTTTTAATTTAAATTTCTTGCTAAATCCTTCAGGGGCCAGATTATACGTCCCCCTTCTGGACAAGCTCATCAAGTCTTTTTTTTATTTCTTCTATTTCATCCCTTGTGGGTATGTCAGATTTCTTTAGGATTTCTATGATTTTTTCTTCATCGCTTTTAACGATTTTCTTTTTAAGATTAACAAGTATTCTCTGCTGCTTTTCCGCTGTTTCTTTTGCTTTTGTAGTAACATTTTTAATTAAATCTCTTATTTTCTCCTCAGTTGCCCTGCTGGTTTTTTTGGTTTTCTCTGTAATATCTTCGATGATTTCTTCCTGCTTTTCTTTTAACGGCTTGCCTTTCTCTACCAGATATCCGAATTTATCTTTAATAGTATTTTCAAGTTCTTCGGTATTTGTTCTGGCTTTATCCATCAATTCCTGAATGAATTCTTTTTGCCTTGCTTTTGCCAGTTCACCTTTTTTAACCAGGTTCTGAGTAAGTTTTTCAGCTTTTTCATAAGTAAGGAATGCAACGCCCAGGCTTGCAAGATAAGCATCTTCAAAAATTTTTGCCATAATTTCCCCTTTTTGATTTTTGGTTTTAAGAAGATTATACATTAAAAAATGAAAATTTATTGATTTACCTGCATTGGATAATAATTTTATTTTTTTAGCAAACCAATATTATATTTTTCTGATTTATTTATTTAAAAAAAGCCTGCTAAAATTTTTACAATAGAAGCAAATAAATAGCCTGCTCTTAAAATTTTGGCTGAAATCAGAGGAGATCCAGTTTTTTAATATTCAAACCGGTACCAAATTATACGTCCCCTTCATTAGGGGCCAAATTATACGTCCCCCCCCTCTATTAAAATTTTTAAAAGATGTTAAAATCATTTACCATGAGTGGACTATTTGGTATTGTTTCATCTAAAGACTGCCGTCAATCCCTTTTTTATGGGACTGATTATCATTCCCACCTCGGTACGAAAAAAGCCGGGCTGGCCGTTTTAAACCACCAGTTCACCCGTTGCATTCATGACATTTCGACATCACAGTTTAAATCCAAGTTTATAGAAGAGCTTCCCAAATTAAAGGGCAGAAAAGGAATCGGAGTAATCAGTGATTTTGATTCCCAGCCGATCATCATTTCATGTTCATTCGGCAAGTTTTCACTTGTTACATCAGGCCTTCTTAAAAATAAAAATGAACTGGCCAGAGAGATAATGAGCCAGGGCGGAAGCTTTTCAGAAATGAGCAGCGGAATGATTAACTCAACTGAGGTTATAGGAAAGTTAATTGCCAGGAAAAGCAATATAGTAAGCGGAATAGAATACGTTTTTAACAAAATATCAGGTTCAGTTTCACTGCTGGTACTTGCCAGGGAAGGGATTTATGCAGCAAGAGACATCTCTGGCAAAACTACACTGGTTGTCGGCCAGAACGATGAATCATTTGCCATAACATCTGAAACCAGCGCTTTTCCGAATCTTGGTTTTAAACCTGTTCTGGAATTACGTCCTGGTGAAATTGTCCTTATAACAAGCGAAGGTGTGAAAGAAGACCATGATATTCTTAAAAATGATAAGACATTTAGAAACGGGAAGATTTGCTCTTTTCTCTGGATTTATACCGGTTATCCTGCTTCTTCATATGAAGGTATTAATGTTGAAAAAGTCAGGGAAAACTGCGGAGCCAATCTTGCCAGAAACGATCAGATAAAAGCAGATCTGGTATGCGGAGTCCCGGATTCAGGAACTGCTCATGCCCTCGGTTATTCAATGGCTTCCGGAATCCCCTACAGAAGACCGCTGGTCAAATATACAGACGGCTACGGTCGAAGCTATACCCCGCCATCGCAGGAAATAAGAAACAAAGTGGCAAAATTAAAACTTATACCGATTAAAAGCGTTATTGAAGGTGAAAGAATAGTTGTATGTGATGACTCTATAGTAAGAGGGACGCAGCTGAAAAATCAGGCAATTGAAAAACTCTGGCGCAACGGGGCAAAAGAAATACATGTCCGTATAGCATGTCCGCCGCTGATGTATCCCTGCCCTTATCTTTTATCTACCAGGACAAAAAAAGAACTGGCAGCCAGAAAAGTAATTAAAAAAATAATAGGTGAAAATAATTTTGACATTGAAGATTTTATTGATGAGAAATCACCCCTTTATCAGAAAATGATTGATACCATCATGAAAGAACTTGGCGTGACTTCGCTAAAATACCAGACAATTAATGATATGGTAAAAGCCATAGGACTTCCAAAAGAAAAACTTTGTCTTTACTGCTGGACCGGCAAGGATTAGTCTTGAAATCCTGATGCACATCTTGTTAAATCTGCCATGTGCGCAAAATAGCCCGCAACCTTTTTAATAAATTAAATCAGTATTACTTTTCACTTTCGGTCAAAGAAAATACTTTTTCCTGACAGATTTACAGGAATCCCCAGCCATATAACAGGTTCATCAGTATATTGCATCTCCATGGCAGCTTTGCCGACAGAATACATAATACGGGTATCTGCTCTGTTATCAGCAGCAACTGATACTGCAGAGCCTGCAGCAATGCCCAGATCTATAAAATTAAAGGCACATCTTGCCCCTGCATTACTGCATTTCTCACAGCTGTCAAAACCGCAGTAATCACAGAATTTTAGTCCGAGAAAAGATGTTTTAACACCAATAAGAATGACTACCTGTGCAGAATAAATATTTTGTGCATCACGGGGAAATGATGCCGTCCCTTCTGTTTCACGGATACTTATTTCCTCCATTTTTTTTGCAAGTTCATCTTTTTCATTTCCAGAGAGAACTAGAGTTGCTATATTATCGATTCCTTTTGCTTTAGGCGCAGTTCTTGCTGCAGCACACATAAGGCCGGCTATACCCAAAACCGCTTTTTCTTCCATTTGCTTATCAGAATATATCATTAAAAACCTCCCCCTATCAGTATTTTGAATTATTAATATGGGCATATTAAAACATGCTCTGTATATTTTCAATTAAGATAATAGTGTTAAAAGATAATTCTTACTAATTAAATTTTCTGTCAAATTTTTCATGATTATAAAATATTTCTTAAAAAACGTATCCTCGTAATTAGGAAACCAAGCAGAAAACAGACAGCTGTTCCTGCCAGTCCGACTATTAAAAATTTGACAA
>DBPS01000002.1:4711-33850 GCA_002304935.1 Candidatus Humimicrobium oleiphilum
AATCTGTTCTGGAAATCAAACTTGTTCCTGAATAAATAAATGACCCAGACAGGCATGCTTATGCTCAAAGCTGCCTCCCAGAATGCATATAGAAACGACTGCCATCTTGGCCCTCCCAGAAAGATCTCTATATCCGGCAAAGTATTCCCGTTTATTATAATAAATAAAGGCCATAATAGTATTGCAGCCATGCTTATGCCAAACCAGAGCTTTGCCTTTGTAGCAGTTACAGCTTCAAACCATTTATTATCTGATGAAAAAATACCCAGTATAAAAAGAAAAATATACTGAGGTGCAAGCCCGAAATTCAGATGGACAATGCTGCTGCTTACCGGAAGTACCAGCCTTAAAAAAAAATTTGTTAAACCAAGCATGATTATTGCTATAAAAATATTCTTATCTGAAGGAAATTCAAGCATTAACTTTCTTTTCTCTTGTCTGATGCCGGCAGTTGTTATATCAAATATTGCGTAAAGGATACTGAAAAATAACAAAACCTGCAAGAACCATAAAGGGCCCGCGTCAATGACACCTTTCTTCAGGATTTCCATGTAATAAAAAACAAAAAAATTTGCAATATTGTTTTTTATTATTAAATAATCCAGATAGCGTATTAAGGGAGAGATCAAAAAGATATAGAAAACAAGAGGAATCCCCAGTCTTTTAAGCCTGTCTGCCAGAAACAATTTTGGTCCTTTTGCCCTCAGTGATGCAGGAATAAAAAAGGCAGAAATCATAAAAAACAATCCCATCAGAAAAGCCTGTATAAAAGAAACATAAAAAGCAAGAAAATAAGCGGATGTCAGATTTGAGCGTTCATAATAATACCAGAATCCGATAGGACCGTAAGTAATTGCAACATGAGAAAGGACTACCATAACTACCAGTGCTATTCTTAAATTATCTATGTATAAGAGCCTTTTTATGTTATTCTTCATCCTGTTTCTTTTTATTTTTAACTTTTAGTATGTAAATCACAAGAATCACAAAAGAAACGCCGAAATATATGTAAAGAAGCAATTCTCCATAAACAGTGTAAAATGATTTTTCATTATTAAGATAAACACTTCCATACAGGATTTCTTTCTTTCCTATTTCTGTTCTCTCCAGGATTCTGCCATATGGATCTATTATAGCCGATATCCCGTTGTTTCCAGAATGCACCATAAAACAGTTATTTTCTATTGCCCTGGTTTTGGAAAATATTACATGATGCCATGCAGCAACACTATCTTTAAATCCTGCTGTGTCTGTAAAGGTAAACAGGATATCTGCACCCATTTTCCTGTATGCTCTCGATATAAGCTGCAAAGTCGATTCAAAACATATGTTTGCCCCTATGCTTCCTTTGCCAGGATAATTTAATAATATAAATTCTTTTGCAGGAGTAATATTTAATTTTGCCATATTCATAAAACTTAAAAAACCAAGAACATCAGGATAAGGCATATATTCTGCGCACGGCAGAGGATGTATCTTGTCATACCTTCCAAGTATTTCAAGATTTGGATTATAAAGATGAACGGTATTGTAATAATTCTCGTCTTCATCCCATACTATCTGGCCCATTATAAAATAAAGGTTTTCTTCTGCTGCCGTATTTCTGACCCATTCGTAAAATGAGTTGTTTCTTTCAAGTTCGATATGGCCCCATATTACACTTTCAGGAAAAACGACAAGTTCTGTGTTTTCTTTAAAATATCTTCCATTTGACCCTGTTTTGTCCGGTATTAACACATCCGTATCTGTTGCAAACTTGTCATCAAATGATACATTTGGCTGTACCAGTGCAATTACAAGCTTTTTACCCGCATAATGTCCTTCCCTTTTTCTAATATAAATAGTTCCCATCAAAGCATTCAAAATGATGATTACAATTACCATTAATGAAAAAAGAAAAACCAGCTGTTTAAAGAAGCTTTTTTTAACATAAACCGATCCGACAGACTTATTCTGCACTTCATGTACAAATTTATGTGGTAATTTATTTATAAAACGAGCTTTAAAATTAAAGATAGCAGATGAATCTGCAGAACCAGAATCTGAATCTAAATCTGAATTTGAATTTGTAAAGACAGGATAAGATCTCAAATCAATAAAATATATAATTATCTCGGCACAGCAAAGGTTAAAAAGTACTATAAGAAGCGATACACCCAGAACTCCTGTAAGTCTGCTTAGATGCATTACCGGAAGAAATGAATGCTGCGAGTATCCAAGCACTCCCCATGGGAATGCAAGAAATGTCCTGTGCCTTAAAAATTCTATTGCTATCCACAATGAGGAAACAAGCAGAATCCTGAGACATGCCCATTTTATTTTTAAATATATTAACTTAAATATAAAACCATAAAAAATAAAAAAAACTGAAAGAAGGCCGAGTATTGGAAACCAGTAAACATAGCTGTATTCGGTAAACCAGTAAGTTATCCCTGCAAAAAATAATAATCCCGTAAAGGCGCTGAGAAATATCGATGAACGATAATTTGATTTAAACAAAGCAATAAAATAAGGGACAAGAGCAAACCATGCAAAAAAAGCAAAATTGTCAGTGAAAGCAACAATTAGAAGAAAAGAGGAAAATAAAACCAAAAGTAATCGTATGTAAATTTTCATTTTGCCCTTTAAAAGTTTTAAATATCTTCCAGATATATCTTTTAATTATATCGGATGATTTAAATAATTTTATCATGACTTTTTTATCTTATTCATATAGTTTACCAGAACTTATTAGCTATTAAATCAGAATTGATAGGCTATTGAATCTTCCTGGTTGCTTATCAATATATAAATCTTAAAAACAAGCTTGATGCTGTGTTTCAAAAATTTATTTTCTGAAAAGATTTAAAAATCTCTGCCAGAAAGTCTCTTGCTTTACCTCTTCCTGAGAATCGTTAGTCTGAGCTTCTTCTTTTTTTATTTCATCAGTCTGCATGACAAACTGAACCTGTGAGCTTGTATTGTCTGCATCCATAAAAGAATCATAATCATCTGACAATTTTTTAAGTTCATCTTCAATGGCAATTCCTTCATTAATATTGTCAATATTTTCAATTACCTCTCTTCTTATTTCATCAATGCCTTCATCTTTAAGTTCCTGTATTCCGTCTTTAATTTTTAAATTACCATCGGCGATCATTGCAATATCCTCAGGCAATGAGTTTACCTCGCTATATAGCTGATTTGTTCCTTCAAAAAGCTCACTTACAGCACCGCCATACTGTTCCCATGCAGAATATAGCTGGCTTTGTCCGCTGGCAAGTAAATCAAAACCCTGGATCATTAATATGATATTGGATGAAAACTGTTCCATCCCTCCGCCATATTCGCTTACACCTGCTGCAAGAGAACCCATTCCTCCTGATAAATCTTTCATTCCGCTGCTTATTCCCTGCATACCGCTTTGTATCGAATTAATAGCATCCATTTCCCCGCCTGCAAGTGCAAGCAGCTGCTGATATGTCTGATTTGCCGGGTCAGATGCTGCAAGGCTCTGGGCTATGCCCAGAAGATTTGTGTGAACATCCTTTAGCTGTCCTGTTGCAGCTGAAACAGAATCGATTCCCTGTGCAAGGCCTGATGCCCCTCCGGCTGATTGTTCCATCCCGCTCTTAATGCTCCCCAGATTTGAAGACAGCTGCTGAACCGCATTTATAATTTCCCCGCTCTTTTGGGTAAATTCATTTAATCCGCTGCCTATCTCCTGAAAACCACTGCTTATATCATCATTGCTTTCGCTTAAAACATACAAACCGTGATTTATTTCCGATATGGCGCTGACCAGCTCACCGCTCCCGTTTTTTAATTTGTTCAGGCCATCATTAAGTTTTTCAGATCCCTCTATTATCCCCTCCGAGCCATCTGACATTTCTATAAGACCTTTATCAAATTCAAGAAGGCTTTCTTTGCTTTCTTCAAGATCAGCAGTGATTGGTATCTCACTGGGAATTGCAATAATACTTATGGGTTCGAGCTGGATATCTTCCCCCGACATCTCGACAGTAAAATCTGATTCCGGAAACGGAAAATCCGCAAATGAAATATTAATTATTTTGCCAGTCAGCACTTTTGTCGCTCCATCTGCCTGTATATTTTTAAATCTTGTGACATCTGCTTTTATACTCAGCTGTACCATTAAAGGTGTATAACAGTCTTCTTCTGATTGCCTGCTGTTTCCCTGATAATCTTTATAAAAAACACTATTTTCTTTCTTTAATTTGTTTTTTACATTGATTTTTATTTTAAGGCTGCCTGATTTTCCGGCAATATCTTCGCCGGACATTTCCTTGCCGTCCAGATAATATTTTATATCTATGTTTACCGGTATTTCTTTTGAGGTTGCCCCCTGGTAGAAAAGATTTCCTGATTCGAAAGAATCTGCATTCCAGATTATTTTATTGCCTTCAATTTCAGGTTCAGCTCCATTAAGCATGTTTTTTACTTCAGCATATTCTCCATAATCAATAAATTTTATTTCATTATCTGATAGCTCTGTATCCTCTTTATGGTCATTTAATCCCGGGGCGTTTAACCAGTTTACTGTATTTATTTTCCTGACACTTCCGTCAGTATTTAAGCTGACATAAACTGTCTCGTTTTTTGTTTCGGGCAGTTTTGTAAAACCTGCAGTAAACAAAAAAACCAGCGGTATTGAAATGATAGTAATGATTTTAAGTATATTCTTTTTAATTATCTTATTCTTATTCATTTTTACTCCTATGAATTTTATTTTTTGCGCTTCCGGCACCTCTCTTCCATCCAAGCGATGTCCAGCCTATGAATCTGTCAAAAATAAGGAACATGACCGGAAGTCCGATAAGACTGATTACCATACTTACAATTGCTCCTCTTCCGATAATAAGCGTGAATTCCTTAGTTGTTTTTATGCTCGAAAAAAGAGCTATGACAAGAGTTGCAGCAAACAAAATAAAAGCACTTGAGAATATTGATTTTCCGCTGTCCTTTATAGCCTGCATGGCAGCTTCATCATTTCTTGAAAATATCTGCCTGTTTTCTTTATATCTTGAAGTAAACAAAATTGCATAATCTATTGTCGCACCAAGCTGTATTGCACCAATGAATATCGGCGTCATGAAAGAAAGGGATGTTCCTGAAAAATAAGGGATTGCCATGTTAAACCATATGCCGGACTGAATTACAAGAATGAGTAATGCAGGAATCGAGAAAGATTTGAAACTTATCCCGATTATCAGTGCAACAAGCCCAATGGATATAAAAGAGACATTTCTGAAGTCCCTGGTGGAAATAATCCTGATATCATTATTTAAAACAGTTTCACCGGTAAGGTAATAATTATCATAGTACCCGGATGCTGAGTTTTTTATTTTTTCAATAAGTTCTCCTGTGGCGGGGTCATCGATATCGGTTCCCAGCTGTATTATTATATTCGAATATTTCCCGCTCTGGAATTTGTCTGCTACATCTTCGGGAATAAAAGAGTCAGGTATTGATTTGTCTACAGCATCAGAAAGTCCGGATATTTTGATAATTCCGTCAATTTCTTTAATTTCCCTGATAAGTTTACTCTCTTTTACCCTGTCGCCGTCTTCTACAATAAGATAAGCGATATTTCCGGTGTTGAATTTTTCTTTTATCCTATTGTTGTCAGTTACTGATTTAGCATTTTCAGGAAGCTGCTTTTCGGAAGAATAGTAATATTTAAGATTTGATTGTGCCATATATGATGGCACGATAACGATTACAAGCAATATTAGAAAAATCCATTTGTACCTTAAAATCCATCTGGATATCAGGTCAAACCCTGGCAGAAAAATCCTGTGCCTGGTTTTTTCTATTGCTTTGTCAAATACAATAACAAGTGAAGGCAGCAGGAATACTGTTGTAAGCAGGCTGAAAACAACTCCTTTTGCAAGAACAAAACCAAGGTCTCTGCCTATTCCGATTTTCATGATTAAAAGTGCTGAAAATCCTGCAATTGTCGTTAGCGAACTTCCGCTGATGGATGTTATTGCCTTTTTAACAGAGCTTATCATTGCACTTTCCCTGGAAGGATTAAGTTCTTTTTCTTCATGGTATCTATGTATAAGAAATATTGAATAATCCATCGATACTGCAAGCTGCATTATGGCTGCCACAGAATTTGTGATATAGGATATTTCCCCGATAAAATAATTTGTACCCATGTTAAGCATAATGGCAACACCTATTGAAAACAGCAGTAGCAGGGGCTCTATTATGGAAGTGGTTGCCATTGAAAGAACAAGTATAATCGCAGCCAGTGCAATGACCATATATATTATCATTTCTTTATTGACTATGGCCTGAAATTCATGAAGCATTGCCGGCTGTCCGCCAAGATAATAATCTTTGCCCTCAATAAGCTTTTTAATTTCATCGATTGCCTCAAGATTGTTATTTCCATTTGTATTTCCATTCAGATGCACCTGCAGAATAGTTGAATTCCCTGAAATAAAATTTTCTTTTATATCATCTGATATAAAATCCGGAGGGACTGTTATGTCTGCATAGTCATCAAGCCAGTCAACAGCGCTTACTCCTTTTATCTCAAGTATTTTTTCTTTAATTTCCTGTACTTTCCACATCTCCATGCCATTAACTGCAAGATAGACGGTTTCAGCAAGTCCGAAGTTCTCATTTAGAATTACCTGGCCCTTTTTGGAATCCAGGCTGTCAGGAAGATACGAAAGCAGATCATAGTTTATTTTTGTTTTAACCATCCCCAGTATTGAAGGAACAAGTAAAATCAAAAATATTATTATGATAAATATTCTTTTTCTTACTATAAATCTGCCTAGTTTTTCCATGTTCTGAAAATCTTTTTCCTAAACCTATGTATAATACAATAATTTAAATTATATGTTTAAAACATTTGTATGATATCAGGGCAAAAACAGTGTGTCAATATTCTTGGGATTATTTTTTAAGAAGATAAAATATTTAAATATTTATTATAAAAATTTATAGGGATAGCTGGNNCTGGGTATTTAAAAGGATATCTGATATTTATATGGATATCTGATATTTAGAAGATAGAAACTGATATGTTGTTTACTTTAAAATACTGTCCACTATTGAAGTAGCATATCTGTCTATTACAGTAAAGTCATTAAAATTCTGCCCCAGATCTTTTCCCAGGCCTTTTGTGATGATTATCGGAAAACTTATATCTGATATTAACTGGGTTACTTTTCCTGCAAGATATTGTTCATTTTTATTATTTGTCAGCTTTGAAATTATTTTTTTTAGAAACACACTGTTTTCATCAATAAGCTTTTCTATAAAAATACCGGAGCTTCCTTTATTTAATATCTTGTTTGCAATAATCCATATTATTCCGGTATTTTTTGAAAGTAGTTCCATCGTGGCTTTAGACCATTCTATAAGAGTAATTTTTGTATATGAATCTTCCCTTTTTAATATGCTACTTATTTCCTGTACTTTTTCGGCAAAATATACTTCTACTTCGTTTAAAAGGTTATTTGTTGATCTGAAATAATAATTAACTGCTGAAAGATTTACGTTTGCAACTTTTGAAATCTCTCTAACTGTAAATTTTACAGTACCTTTCTGTCCGATTATTTTAAGGACCGCTTTTATTATTCTTTCCCTGGTTTCCGATTTCTCTTTTTGTATCATAAATCTTTATAAAGCTGGGTTGTTAAAACATTTGCCTGGCAGACATCCTAAGAAGAACATAATGGTATCATTCTGTTTTTGCCTGCGGCATCAGGTTTTATTATAGCAACAATTGCAATATATAATAAATAAAAGAATTCTTTAAGTGTTCTATTAGCAATATAGAATATATTATTAACAAAAATAGCAATTTATTAATTATCAATCAAGATAGTAATATAAAAATTAAATAATTTATTATGGAAATAAAAAACTAAACTAAAATATAACTTTAAATATTAATTTATGATATTATATAAAAATATTTTTAATTTAATTATTAACTTTTGAGCCTGTATAAAATCAGATGAGACAATTAATAATTGACGGACATAACACAATACACAGAATACCTTTTCTCAAGAGAAAGCTTGATAAGGATCATGAGGTAGCAAGAGAAGCATTGATTAGCCTTGTTCAGAATTGGAAGTTTAAAGAAAATTATACAGGAAAAATTACTATTGTATTCGATGGTCAGGATGGTTTAATACAGCAATATAGCAATACAGGGACAATTAGAGTGGTTTATTCAGGTGCAAAAGAAAAAGCTGACAACCGTATTCTTTCTATGGTCCGGAGCAGCAGAGAAAAATCTCTTTTAACAGTTGTCACCTGTGATGAAAAGGACATCGGGCACATATGCAGAAATCTTGGAGCAGAAGTGCGCAATCCGGATTTCTTATTAAAAAGCAAAGCAGAAAAAAGATACAGCCTGGACGATAAAAATATAGGTTATAAAGAAAAACAAGACATTGATAATTATTGTAAAAAAGCTTTCCATATTGATTAATAAAAATACTATAAAAATAATATTTTTATAAATAAATGCTGTTTATAAATCTTCCCACTAATATGCATAGATTGGTTCTTTAGAAACAGTTTATCAACTAAATTTGCCAATAAATATTTAGTTTTTTATAATTCATATTCATACAAAAACCTGAATTAATAATTTATATAATTCTAAGGAGGGGTTATGAACACCGATTATGCATTAAATGCAGGGATCATAGTTCTTATTTTTTTTATCTGGCTGTTTGCCATGGCATTAGTAACTCTATACATAGTAAGCATGTGGAAGATTTTTGTTAAGGCCGGAAAACCGGGCTGGGCTGCAATAATACCTGTTTACAGCACTATTGTCGAACTTGAAATCCTGGGAAGGCCATGGTGGTTTATACTTCTTATGATTTTTGTACCGATTGCCAATATGGTTATTACAATAATATTGATGCTTGATTTCGCAAGGGTTTTTGGAAAAAGTGTTGCTTTTGCATTAGGCCTTATTTTTCTATCTGCAGTATTTATCCCTATTCTTGCTTTCAGCGATGATAAATATCTTGGACCTGATGCAACACAGATATAGGCAGCTTTTTTAAAATCACAAGTAATAAAGTATAATTGATCGTATAAATAATATTTTGACAGTCGGTTAAAAAATAAATTTGAGATGAATTCGAATTTTTCAAATCTTGGGAAAATAATAATTTTTATTGGAATCGGCATTGCAGTACTCGGAGCTATAATTTTTTTAATTTCAAAAATACCTTTTGCGGGCAGACTTCCGGGAGATATAAGCATTAAAAAGGAAAACTTCAGTTTCTATTTTCCCGTATCGACTTCTATACTCATCAGCATCATTCTTACCATGGTTATAAATGTGATACTTTTTATTATTTTCAGGATCAGAAAATAAATATTATGCCAGTAGTGCCAGCAGAACGCCTGCTGCAACTGCAGAACCAATGACTCCGGCGACATTAGGCCCCATTGCATGCATAAGAAGAAAATTATTCGGACTTTCCTGGAGACCGAATTTATTCACAGTTCTTGCAGCCATGGGTACAGCCGAAACTCCGGCAGCACCAATCAGCGGATTAATCTTGTCTTTTGACAATTTGTTCAATAGTTTTGCAAGAAGAATACCTGAAGCAGTCCCTATTGCAAAAGCGAACAAACCTAGCAATATAATCCCTAGCGTTTCAAGCTTTAAAAACTTGTCAGCCTGAAGCTTTGAACCTACTGAAAGACCAAGCAGTATTGTGACAATATTCATAAGTTCGTTCTGGGCAGTTTTTGAAAGCCTGTCTGCCATGCCTGACTCTTTTAAAAGATTCCCGAACATAAGCATTCCTATAAGAGGAGTTGCTGCCGGCAGAAGTATTATGCATAGAATGAACATCATTATCGGAAAGATAATCTTTTCCCTTTTTGAAACATATCTGAGCTGCTTCATCTCTATTTTTCTCTCAGTCTTGTTCGTAAGGGCTTTCATTATCGGAGGCTGTATTATGGGAACAAGAGCCATATAAGAGTAAGCGGCAACAGCAATAGCACCGAGTAGCTGAGGCGATAATTTTGATGCCAGAAAAATAGCAGTAGGGCCGTCTGCTCCGCCTATTATACCAATGGAAGCTGCATCATTTAAGCTAAAATCAAAACCAAGATATCTTGAAAGAAGCAGTGCCCCGAAAAATGTTGAGAATATGCCAAACTGTGCTGCTGCCCCGAGCAGGGCAGTCTTGGGATTTGCAATAAGAGGACCGAAATCAGTCATCGCTCCTATTCCAAGGAAAATTAAAAGAGGAAAAATGGAAGTCTGTATCCCGAAATCATAAATCATTCCCAGAAAACCGGTAGTAGCAATTTCTGCTACAGGTACATTTGCAAGAATACCACCAAAACCGATTGGTATAAGAAGAAGAGGTTCAAAACCTTTTCTAATGCCAAGCCAGATCAGCAAAAGCCCTACAATTATCATCACTACCTGTCCGACTGAGAAATTGGCAAGCCCTGTAGATTTCCATATTGTATTTAAAGAATCGAGTATATTCAACTGGTTTTCCTTTTTATCTGATATGAATTAATTCCTGTCCGGCATCCACTTTCTGGCCAAGAATCACAGGAATAGAAGAAATAGTTCCGTCTATTGCTGATTTTATTTCAGTCTCCATTTTCATGGATTCAAGTATCATTACTACATCTCCTTCAGAAATAACATCGCCGACTTTTACAAGTATATTAAAAACTGAGCCAGGTATAGGGGCTTTTATTATAACAGTATCAGCTGTATCCAGTTTTTGAGTATCCGGAACATGCTGAGGCTTCTCAACGCCTTTTTTGATGGAAAAATTATATTTTTTGCCATTGACAATCGCATTATCCCCTTCAAACGTAACAGCATATTTTTTGTTGTTAATATTAACTGTATAGTCATCAATCTCAGATTCAACAGGTTCATCTTCTTTTTTGCGAACCATTACTTTGCCTTCACCTTTAAGGAAAGCTATACCTTTTTCCTTGCATGTCCCAGCAATAAAAATATTTTCATCTGTTATGTCTAGTCCATTTTCAATAAGCATTTTTCTGGAAGCTCCAATACCCTTTTCAGGATCTCTTTCATCAATATCAAGAGGGCTTTCAGTTGTTTTGCACAAACCCAGCTGTTTTGAAGCAACTTCAATGATGTCATGATCAGGAGCAACAGGAGTTTTTCCGAAATAACCAAGGACCATCTTTCCGTAACCTTCAGCTATTTTCTTCCAGTTTCCAAACATTACATTATTAAATGCCTGCTGAAAGTAAAACTGGGAAACAGGGGTAACGCTTGTGCCGAAACCGCCTTTTCTTACTACTTCACCCATTGCTGAAATAATATCAGTGAACTTCTCCATAATATTATTATCCCTCATCATCTGTGTATTTGCTGTAAGAGCCCCGCCAGGCATGGGGAAAAATGGAATAAGCGGTTCTACTTTCTGTGCCTCAGGAGGAAAGAAATAATCTTTCATGCATTCCTTGAAAACCATCTCTGCTTTTAATATTTTATCAATATTAATGCCAAGGTTATATTCAGTTCCTTTAAGAGCATGCCACATTGTAACTATGTCTGCATGTGAAGTCCCCCCTGAAACCGGAGCCATAGTGAGATCTATCCCATCTGCTCCCGCATCAAGGGCAGCTTTGTGGCATATGACGCTGCAGCCTGCTGTTTCATGAGTATGAAATCTTATATGAGTTCCTGCCGGAAGCATTTTCCGCGCCACTTTTATTGTCTTGTAAACTGTTGAAGGTGTCGAAGTTCCCGAAGCATCTTTAAAACAGACAGAATGGAACGGTATTTCTGCATCCAGAATACTCCTTAAGACATTTGCATAAAATTCCGGGTCATGGGCTCCCCTGCTCCCGGGCGGAAGAGCCATCATTGTAACAGCTATCTCATGCTCCAGTCCGGCATCGACAATGCATTTTCCGCTATAGATAAGATTGTTTACATCATTTAAAGCATCGAAATTCCTGATTTTTGTCATACCATGCTTTTTGAAAAGCTGGGCATGAAGTTTTATCATATCCCTTGGTTGTGAGTCAAGCCCCACTACATTGACTCCCCTTGCAAGAGTCTGCAGGCTTGCATTAGGACCGGCTGCTTTTCTGAAGGCATCCATGGTCTCAAAGGCATTTTCATTACAATAGAAAAACAGGGACTGGAACATCGCTCCTCCGCCAGCCTCAAAACTGGTAATTCCTGCTTCCTTTGCTGCTTCAATTGCCGGAAGATAGTCTTTTCTTAGAACCCTGGCACCAAATACGGATTGAAACCCGTCCCTGAAAGAAAGGTCCACTACTTTGATTAATTTTTTTGCCACTTTCAAACTCCCGTTGATTTATTTTAGTGCGAATTTATTTCAGCTTGAATTTTTTAATAGCTGCCACCGCCACTGCCACTTCTTCAGGAGAGGCTTCCTGACTTTTTGCTATCTCCATAGAAGAACTCTGGTTTTCTATAGGCATATATTTAATAAAGTATCTGGAGGCATACATTATTGCTACCAGAATGCCGAGAAATACAAAAACAACTGCCATTCCGATGACCATTATAATAAATCCTTCTGTTAGCATATTATATCTCCTATGTTTATTGCCTCTTCTTTATTATAACAGTCAAGTATGAGCTGGCCTTTATCATCTATATCTTTTGCAATTCCGCAATATTCTTTATCCGGCAGAACAGCTCTTACTTTTTTACCGAGTACCATACTCAGCATCTTATAATTTTCTTTAATTAACAGAAATCCCTTCTTTAAAAAATCATCGTATTGAAGAAAAAACTCTTCCAGAAAAAAATCCAGAAACTCATCCCTGTCTGTTTCCCTTCCAGTCAGCATATTCAGTGATATGGCAGTCTGACTTATTTTTTTCAGTGAATCTTCATCCATATTTAAATTTACGCCTGTTCCGATTATTATTCCCTGGAAGCTTTCTCCTTTTATGACATTTTCCGTCAGTATGCCGGCGATCTTTTTTCCCAAGACAAGTATATCATTAGGCCACTTTATCTGAGTGCTAAGTCCATACTTTTTCTTAAAGACTCTGGATAATATAACTGCAGTATAGTGTACAATTGTGTTTAACCTCTGCATATCACAAAAACTACATTTGGGCTTTAGAACAAGTGAGGCAAAAAGATTATTCTTTTCCGAATGCCAGCTTCGTCCGTTTCTACCTCTGCCTTTAGTCTGCAAATCCGCAATTATTACAGTTTTATCTTCTATGTGTTCAATGTTCTTAACTGCATAATCATTTGTAGATTCTATTTCAGAAAAAAATATTTTTTTAATCATCTGCCTGAATAAAATTTTTATTTACCGGATTATCAGAATATCTGAGGGAATTTTTAAATAACGTCAAATCACAGATCCTTATTTCAGGAATTCTAATAAAAAAAGATTTATTTATATAAGTGCTTCCCCTCTTTTATTGTAATTGATTTTACAAAAATATATATAATAATCAAATTTTTTAGCATATTGCAATCTGAATTATGCCAGGCTTGTTAAATAATTTATTGATTGATAAGTATGATGATTTTGCAGACAAAGTCGGCAAAACATAAAATCATATATTAATTTAGTTGTTACAAGCATATATTTCCATTAACTCTTGAAATCTGAATTTTAATATGTAAAATAACATGGGAAATTAATATTTACATAATATAAAAAAATTTTATGAATAAAAATAAATGATTACTTACAAAGAAGCGCGCGATAAAGTTTTAAATAGACCCTTCAGCCAGATAAGAGAAAAGACCGGAATACTTGAAAGCCTGAACTGCATTCTTGCAGAAGATATATTCTCTTCCGATGATATCCCAGTGAATGATAATTCTGCAATGGATGGTTTTGCAGTCAATACAAAAGATTTAAAAGGAGCAGATAAAAATAACCCTGTTATGCTCAGGATAGAGGATTTTGACATAGCAGCAGGAAATGTGGGCAAAAATATATTAAAAGATGGTTACTGTATAAAAATAATGACAGGAGCTCCAATTCCCGAGGGCTGTGACTGTGTTGTAAAAAAAGAAGATGTCAGCATAAAAGATGACATGGCTTTTTTCAGTCAGGAGCATAAAAAACTCGATAATATCAGATTAAGAGGCGAAGACATTAAAAAAGGTTCCAGAGTTTTTTCCAAAGGCGACAAAATTACTCCTGCAGCGGTCGGGGTTCTTGCCTCTCTTGGCATAAAACAGGTATTTGTAAATAAAAGTCCTAAAATAGGGGTAATCTCTACAGGAAGCGAACTCGTCGATATTGATAAGGAAATCACTTTTGGAAAAGTAAGAGACAGCAATAGTTATTCATTATGTGCACAGATCGCTGAAACAGGAAGCAGTTATATCAGATATGGGATCATTGAAGATGATAAAGACAAATTATGCCTGTCAATTAAAAAAGCAGTATCTGAGTGCGATATTGTTTTAATAAGCGGCGGAGTATCTGTCGGTGATTATGATTATATAAAAGACATATTAAAAGATATGCAGGCAAATGAAATATTCTGGTCCGTAAAGCAAAAACCAGGCAAGCCGCTCGCATTTTATATCCTTGAAGATAAATTGATTTTCGGACTACCCGGCAATCCCGTATCGGCAATGGTTTGCTTTGAGATATATATAAGGCCTTTGATAAGAAAGATAATTGGTTTTAAGGATATATTCAGGAAAAATATTAATGCAAAAATAACCCAGGAAATAAAGAATAAATCAGACAGAACAGAATTTGTAAGAGTTGTGTTATCAAAAGATAAAAACGGTAATTTTAATGCGTCAAAGACAGGAAGCCAGGGTTCAGGAATACTGACATCCATGTCCAAAGCAGACGGGTTAATAATAATAGATACGGAAAAAGGAGATTTGAAGGAAGGAGAGACAGTAAAAGTAATTTTAATAAATGAAGACATTTATTAATTAAAAAATAAATAAATAGATTTCTTCCGACTTAAAATTTCTAAAACATTTTTAAAAATGTCACGAGTTTTAAGCGGCAGGGTTAGTCTGGAAACGGGCTGGCCTCCCATCTGGAAAGGAGGAAAAGTAATGGTTGTTAGTTTTTATAAAGCTAATAAAGAATACTATCTTCTTTGTTAGCTTTTTTAATTAATGCGCTAGTATATGTATTAATTAAAATAATTTTTTTTAATGATTCAAATTTACAGAAAGAGAATTACAATGAAAAAAAGATTGATGGCTTTATGCCTTATTTTGGTTTTTGTTTTATCAGCCAATATTCTTTTTATGGCTTCATGTTCCGGTCCGGCGAAGAAAGAACTCATACTTGCATCAACGACAAGTACTGCTGACAGCGGGCTTTTTGACGTCATGCTGCCTGAATTTGAAAAAATAAGCGGCTATAAAGTAAAGTTAATTGCTGTGGGAACTGGTGAAGCAATTGAAATGGGCCAGAAAGGTGATGCCGATGTTCTTATGGTGCATTCAAGAAAAGCAGAGGATCAGTTTATGGAAGAAGGATATGGTTCAGTCAGAAAAGATGTAATGCATAATGATTTTATCATTGTCGGTCCTGCAGAAGATCCGGCCCAGATTAAAGGCAAAAGTGCAGTAGATGCCCTAAAGGCAATTGCTGAGAGCGGCAGTCTTTTTATTTCAAGAGCTGATAAATCGGGAACTCATAATAAAGAAATGTCCATCTGGGAAAAAGCTGGGATAACTCCTGAAGGCGACTGGTATACTGAAACAGGCCAGGGTATGGGGGAAACACTTACAATAACTCAGGACAAACAAGCGTATACTATAGCAGATAGAGGAACATGGCTTGCCATGGCAGATGATTTTACCCTGGAAATCCTGGTTGAGGGTGACAGTTCATTATTTAATCCTTATGGCGTAATAGCAGTTAATCCGGAAAAATTCCCGGATGTCAATAATGAGGGCGCTCTTGCCTTTATCGAATATGTAACAGGTGAAAAAGGTCAGGCGCTTATCAAAGATTTCGGAGTTGATAAATATGGCCAGCCTTTATTCTACCCTGATGTCATAAAATAATAGTAAAGGATATATGTCATGGAATTGATATTTAATGGTATAAAACAAGCTTTTATTCTCATATTTACCGGAGATAAAGAAGTATGGGAAATAGTTTTTCTCACTATCAAAGTCTCGGGTATTGCAACTATAATTTCCATGCTCTTGGGAATACCGGTGGGGTTTTTTACCGGACTGAATCAATTCCATGGCAAAAAGATACTGGTTTCATTTATAAATACCGGAATGGGACTTCCCCCTGTAGCAGCAGGACTGATGGTCGCCCTTCTTTTATGGAGATCAGGACCTCTGGGCTTCATGGCCATAATGTATACCCCTACTGCAATGGTTATTGCGCAGATACTCATTGCCACGCCATTGATTGCAGGAATAACGATGGCAGCAGTCGCACAGGTTAACCCAAAATTAAAGCTAATGGCAGTGTCGCTTGGAGCAGGAAGGCTGAGCATGTCCTGGCTTCTTTTCAAAGAGGCAAAGCTTCCCGCCCTTTCAGCTATCATAGCAGGTTTTGGAGGAGTAATATCAGAAGTCGGGGCAGTAATGATGGTCGGGGGAAATATCAAGGGAAGCACAAGAGTACTGACTACTTCAACTGTGCAGATGGTAAGGATGGGAGAGATTGAACTTGCAATTGCCATGGTACTGATTCTATTATTTTTAACTTTTCTGGTTAATTTCATACTTACAATAATACAACAGCAGGATAAGGAAAAATGGCAGGTAAAATACTGGAAATAAAAGACTTAAAAAAAAGGTTTTCATCTGATTTTTTATTAGACATTAAAAGCTTAAGTATAAATGAGAATGAAATATTTACCCTTATAGGCCCAAACGGCTCAGGAAAGAGCACCCTTATATATTTAATAAATCTTCTCATGCCGGCTGACAGCGGAAAAATATTTTTTGAAAACGAAGACATACTTGCAAGAAAGATCGATAAGCCTGCAGTCAGAAAAAAAATGGGCGTAGTATTTCAGGAACCTTTACTGTTTAATACTTCTGTTTATAATAATCTTGTAATGGGGCTGAAATTAAGAAGCGGAAACGTTGAAAAATATAAAAATAATCTTGATTTTCTGATTAAAAAACTCAGGTTAAAGGAACTTCTTGGCAGATCGCCAAAGACTTTGTCAGGTGGCGAAAAACAGAAAGTAAGTCTGGCAAGAGCGCTACTTCTTAATCCCAGGATCTTGTTACTTGACGAACCTCTTGCTAATATAGACCAGGCAACAAAAGATGAGTTTAGTGAAACTTTCTTCAAAATTTTAAAAGAAAAAGGCACTACTACTCTGTATATCACTCATGACCGCAATGAGGCAATGGCAATTTCTGACAATATAGGCGTAATTGACAGTGGAAAAATTGAACAGACGGGTCCCAGGGAAGAGGTATTTCGAAAACCGATAAATGAAAAGGTAGCAAAATTTGTCGGTGTGGAGACTTTGGTGTCAGGGATTGTTGTTAACTCTGTCAATGGTGTTTTGGAAATAAAAATAAATGACATTAAGATTTTTGCAGTTGGAAAAAGAGACTTAAATGAAAAAATTACAATAAGCATAAGACCTGAAGATGTCATGCTTTTAAGTGATGTAAGTGAGCCTGAGAAATTATCTACCTTAAACATCTTTAAGGGCATAACTACTGAAATAAAGGATATGGGTATGTTTAAAAAAGTAGAGATAGACTGCGGGTTTGCTCTGGTTGCGTATATTACTGAAACCTCAGCAAAAAAATTTAATTTAAAAAAAGGAAGCCAGATATATGCTGCAATAAAAGCTACATCGGTTCATTTGTTTTAAAATAAAAAATAGTAAATAATTATATAAAAAATGGAAACTAAATGAATAATTCTCTCGTAGACAGTCACGGAAGAGAAATAAAATACCTGAGACTTTCGGTTACAGACCGCTGTAACTTAAGATGCGTTTACTGCATGCCAAAAAAAGGCATAAAGCTTCTTGAAAGAGAAGAGATACTTTCTTTTTCAGAAATACTAAGAATTGTGGACATATTTACAAAACTTAAAATCAGAAAAGTAAGGCTCACAGGCGGAGAGCCTCTTGTAAGGGAAGACATAGATAATCTTGTTGAAAGCCTTATCGCTGCCAACCCGGAGATTGATTACGCAATTACAACAAATGGTACGCTTCTGGATAAGCATTATAAGAAATTTGCTGATTGCGGACTTAAAAAAATTAACATATCTCTGGATACCCTGGGTGCCAGTAAATATTCACTGCTTACCCGCAATAAAATATATACGCCTCAGATGATTTTGGATTATATTGACAAAGCTACCAGCTATGGCTTAAAGGACATAAGGATAAATTCAGTCATAAGCGGTTTTAATGATAAAGAAGATATCAGAAGCATGGTAGACCTGGCCATCATAAAGCATATCAGGATCAGGTTCATTGAAGCAATGTCAACTAATAAGCTACCTGACAGATATATAGAATGTGGAAGACCAAGCTACAGCCATGACAATGGTTTATCGGCTTCAGGAGATACAAATGATGCTTTTACAAATGATAATTTCAAAGAAAATATCATCAACATTTTAAACGAATTCGGAACTGTCAGTAAAGTTAAAAACCTAAATGAGCTCGGACCAGCCAGCTATTACAGAATCGACAATAGTGACGGCCTTATCGGGATAATCTCTAACGGTGCAAGTTACTGCAATAATTGCAACAGGATAAGGCTTACAAGCGATGGAAGGTTAAAACTTTGCCTTTACTCCAAAAACAGCCTTAATTTAAAAAAGCTGCTAAGAAGCGGCTCTTCAGACCTGGAAATTTCTCAAGTCATAGAAAAATATGTAAATAAAAAACCCTGTAACAAATTTTCAAACAAAAGTGGCAAAAAGATATTGTTACCGGAATATATGAACAGAGTGGGTGGTTAAAATTGAATCAGATAATTACTGGAAAAATTCTGTCAATCAATATCAGCGAGGAAAAACATGTGACAAAATCACCAGTTAATTTTGCACTAATCGTTAAGAACGGCATTGAAAATGATGCACATAAGGGATTTGGCCACAGGCAGATAAGCCTTATGGCTGATGAGGATATTGATATTGTAAGAAAGTCTATACCGACTATCAAGCCAGGGGATTTTGGAGAAAATATCATAACAAGAGGACTGAATCTTACAGATTTAAAAGTCGGTTCCAGGATTTATATTGCTGAAGCAAAAAAAGATATTAACACTATTATCCCTGGTGAGGATTTAAAAGATATCGTGATACTTGAAGTAACTCAGATAGGCAAAGAGTGCATACACCCCTGCTCTATTTTTGAAAAACTGGGATTTTGCATAATGCCCCAGAAAGGTATTTTTTGCAGGGTGATACAGGGAGGCCCTATCAGGCCAAACGATACTATATTTTTATCAGGAAATTAAAATAATTGCAGTCAGTGTTTATTCTTGCTTATAGACAGGAGGGAACTTTATGAAAAAAGCATATACTGTATCGGTTATTACTGTTTCGGACAAATGCTCAAAAGGCTTAAGAGAAGACAGAAGCGGATCTTATCTGGTAGATTTTTTTAAAGAAAATAATTGGGAAGTTACAAACTATATAGTAATACCTGATGAATATGAACTTATTTTTAATAATATAAAAAATATCTGTGATAATAAAAACACTGACCTGATTATCACAACCGGCGGCACAGGTTTCTCTGTAAGAGATATAACCCCGGAAGCTACCAAGGCCGTAATAGAGCGTGAAGTACCTGGAATTTCTGAATTTATCAGGTCAGAAGGACAGAAAAAAACACCCCGCTCTATCCTGTCAAGGGGAATAAGCGGGATTAGAAAGAGAACGCTCATAATAAATTTCCCTGGCAGCATAAAAGCTGTCAAAGAAAGCATTGAAGCTATTTTTAAAGCAGTAGTACATGGTGTTGACATACTTACAAACCGCGATACTGAATGCGGAGAGGAGATAAAACAGTGAAAGGCTGCGATAAAAAAAAGACAGAGCCAGTAGAACTGACCCACATAGATACTGAAGGAAAAGCACGCATAGTAGATGTTTCTGAGAAAAAAGAGACTTTAAGGAATGCAAAAGCTCATGGCTTTATAATTGCTGATAAAGAGATAATAAAAAAAATAAAGGAAAACGAAATAAAAAAAGGCGATGTATTTGCAGTGGCAAAACTAGGGGCAATTTCTGCAGCAAAAAAGACTTCCGATTTAATATTGCTGTGCCATCAGATTAAAATTACTTCAGTAGATTTGGAATTTAAGATAATTGATGAGGAAAACAAGATAATTGCCAGTTCAGCTGTCACAGGCTATGACAAGACAGGAGTTGAAATGGAAGCTCTTACGGCAGTTTCAATAGCGCTGTTAAATATATATGATATGTGTAAGGCCTTATCCAAAAAAATGGTAATCGGTGGAATTGAATTGCTTGAAAAAACTGGCGGAAAATCTGATTATAAGAAGCAGATTTAATTTCTTGGTCAAAAACAATCTTTGATAAATAACTGTGATGCAGAAGGTTAAAAGTTTACCTGTTGCGCTTGAATAAATTATTTAATACTTGGGGAAAAGCGCTCTTTGTCTGGGAATATGTAAAATACCATGTTCTGTATTTCTTTCATCCAGGAGCGCTTTTTATCCCCTTTTTATTTCTAACAAAAGATAGAAATTATAATTAAAGCATCTCGCTTATTCTGGCAAAATCTTCTTTGGTATTGATATTAGCAAAAAAATTTAAGCTTCTATCAAACCTTGATGCTACTTCTTCATTTATATAAAGAACTTCCCGTTCTTTAAGCATTCGATAAAAACTATAAATGCCATTGCTGATATTTTCAGCTATGACTTTCTTTAGTCCTACTGAATAAAATCCATGAAAAGGTTCAATGCCTTTCTGCCTCTGGGTTACAACAGCATCATATCTGTATTTTATGATTTCCTGTTTCATGTATCTTATGAAATCATAATTAATCAAAGGCATGTCACATGCAATAAGAAAACAATAGCTGCTGTTAGCTGCCATCAAACCAGTATATAGTCCAGCGATAGGACCTATGCCGCGAATAACATCACTGACAATTTTTATATCGTTATAGTCACAGTATTTATCCGGCTTGTTAGTTACCAGAATAATTTCCTCAAAGCATCCCCTGAGATTATTGATAACAATATCAATCAACTTTTTATCATTTACCCTTGCAAATGCTTTGTCAATTCCAGCTCTGGTACTATTACCGCCGGCATTTATAATGGCAGTATTAAAAAGCGTTTTCATTTTATCTGTGCCAGTAATCACTATTGTTTTATTTTAGGTTCCTTAACATAAGTTAACCAATATATGCCAGCTATAATAAGAGAGCCGCCTACAATGTTCCCAAGGGTTACAGCTATAAGGTTTCCTGTCCACATAGTCCCCCAGTTTAGTGATGCAAGCTTGTCGCTCGAGATATTAAATACTTCAGCTGCTTTTGCTCCATACTGACCTTTTGCAAATATTCCAAGAGGTATGTAGTACATATTTGCTATGCTGTGCTCAAATCCCGACAGAACAAATAACATAATTGGAAACCATATAGCTCCAATTTTTCCTATAATGTCATTTGCCGAATAAGCCAGCCAGACAGCCAGAACAACCAGGATATTACAAAGTATCCCTCGGAGGAAAGCTGGTCCGAATCCTATCTGTACTTTTTGTAAAGCCGCGTTAATTGCAACTGCCCCCAATTTTCCACCGGATGTATTTAAAAGACCTGTACCATAAATTGTCAATGCAAGAAGAACAGATCCTACAAGATTGCTGACATAAACAAAAAACCAGTTTTTCAAGAGTTTGCTAAATCTTATTTTTCTTTCAAAAAGTGCTATTGTCATCAGATTATTGCCTGTAAAAAGCTCTGCGCCAGCCATTACAACAAGCATAAGTCCTACAGGAAATACTGCTGCGCCCGCAAATTTGGCAACACCCGCTGAGTCAATGCTGTGAGAAATCATCTGTGATGCAAATCCCCCAAAAGCAATAAATATTCCTGCCAGGATTCCGAGTAAAATCATCTTCCAGACACTTAACTGTGATTTCACTACCCCCACGTTTACTGTGGCCAGGCCACATTCTTTTGGTGTTAGAAATTCCTTTTCCATACTTTTTGTCCTCTTTCTGTTTCTGTTTGATTAATCATATTTATAATACCCTTTCAGGCATTGAATATATATTCATCCTATTACCCCTTGCAAACCCTATCAGTGTTATGTCATTTTCTCTGGCAATTTTAATTGCAAGCTGGGTAGGAGCACTGCGGGAAGAAATAACCGGAATTTTATTTTGTACAATCTTTGATATTATCCCTGATGAAATTCTGCAACTAACAATAATAATCTTTTCTGCCAGGCTTATTTTGTTTGAAATGGCATAACCGATTACTTTGTCAATTGCATTATGTCTTCCCAGATCAAAATCAAAAGTAATTATTTCTTTATTATTACATAAAGCACAGCCATGAACTCCTCCTGTTTTTTTGAAGGTTACAGACATATCATCCAGACTTTTCATGACTTCAAGGATATCCGCAGCTCTTACATATAAACCACTGCCGTTTTTTTGCCTGCTGCCATGCTCTTTTACCAAACTCAGCATAACACTGGCAGTACCCTGATTTTCATCAATATCAATCGATCTGATATCGGCAGCTGAACCAATAATCCCATCTGAAGAAAGACGTCCGATTACAAGATTATCAAGATTTTTTGGGGAACAAAGAATAGTATCGTATTCTTTTCCTTCGACACTAAGCTTTAATTCGTATTCAGTAATGACGGTATCGTTAATCTCAAATCTGTTAACTTTATCGTCAATTTCTATTCTTGTAATATTTTCAAGACTGGTTATCCCCATAAATACTCCGCATTATCAGAATTTTTCCAATCTGGCAGCACAAACTTTATATTCAGGTATTTTGGCAATAGGATCTATTACATTATTTGTCAGTTTATTTGCCGGACCATCCTTATAATGGAATGGCATAAATAAAATTCCTTCAGCAACCTTGTCGGTAACATGAGCTTCCACAGTAACTTCACCACGACGGGATGCAACCTTTACCTTATCACTATTGGCAATACCAAGCTTGCCTGCATCAGTCGGATTGATTTCTATAAAAGAAGTACCCATTATATTGGTCAGTCCTTCACTTTTGCCTGTCATTGTACGAGTATGGTACTGGTAAAGAACACGACCTGTTGTTAAAACAAAAGGATATTCCTCATCCGGAAGTTCTGCAGCAGGAATATATGGTGAAGGTTTGAAAATTGCCCTTTCACCTCTGGAAAATTTTCCGATATGAAGAACCGGGGTTCCGGGATGGTCTTTGTTAGGACATGGCCATTGCGGCTGCTCTTTTTTCAGTCTCTCGAAGCTATATCCTCCGTATGAAGGAGAAGTACCTGCAAGTTCATCAAGTATATCTGAGGAGGAACTGAAGTTATTCTTGTAACCCAATCTGTCCATAAGCTCATTGATTATATCCCAGTCTTCACGGCTGTCACCTACAGGTTCGATTGCTTTACACACAAGCTGGACACGTCTCTCAGTATTTGTAAATGTACCATCTGTCTCTGCATAAGACCCGGCAGGCAGAACTACATCAGCAAGTTCTGCTGTTTCAGTCAAAAAGATGTCCTGGACAACAAGGAATTCACATTTTTTAAGTGCATGCTCTACATGGTTAATATCAGGATCGCTTAGCATCGGATTCTCACCCATTACATAAAGACATCTGATATCTCCGCTTTCAATAGCACCTATGGTTTCTGTTATAGTCAGTCCCGGCTTATCCGGAAGAGATACGCCCCAGGCCTTTTCAAATTTAGCTCTTGCATCAGGGTTAACTACTTTCTGATAAGCAGTATAATCACCTGGCAGGCAACCTACATCACATGCTCCCTGGACATTGTTCTGGCCTCTCAGAGGATTTACACCACAGCCGTACTTACCAATTTTTCCACAAAGAAGAGCAAGGTTTGAAGTACACATAACACCTGCCGTTCCAGTAGAATGCTGAGTAACTCCCATTGAATAAAATATAGAGGCTTTTTCAGCTTTGGCATATAATCGGGCAGCTTTACGCAAATCTTCAGCATTAATATTGCAAATCTCTGCAACCTTTTCAGGAGTGTATTCAGAGATTAAAGTTTTTAGTTCTTCAAAGCCTTCAGTCCTGTTCTCAACATATTCTTTATCCAGAAGGTCTTCTTCGATAACTACATTCATCATGCCATTAAAAAATGCCACATTGGTACCTGGCCTTATCTGAAGAAAAATCTCAGCCTGCTTTGCAAGATCTATTTCCCTGGGTTCGGCAACTATAAGTTTTGCTCCACGAAGAAGAGCCTGTCTCATTTTTGCACCAATAACTGGATGTGTTTCAGTTGTGTTTGACCCTGAAACCAGAATAACATCTGAATCTACAACTTCGGAAATAGAATTGGTCATAGCTCCGGACCCAAGTGTCGTAGCAAGACCTGCGACAGTAGAAGCATGACAGAGACGGGCGCAGTGATCGACATTATTTGTTCCTACAGCTGCACGCATCATCTTCATAAATATATAGTTTGCTTCATTGGTTACACGGGCAGAAGCAAAACCGGCCAGTGAATCCGGGCCGCTTTCAGCTTTGATGGCAAGCATTTTTTCAGCAATATGGCTCATTGCCTCATCCCAGGAAACTTCTTCCAAAGGAGACCCTTTGCCGCCCTTTCGCATCATAGGTTTTGTTAATCTGTCCTTATGATTAATGAACTCGTAAGCAAACTTTCCTTTTACGCAAAGAAGGTTATTATTGGCAGGACCATCCAGCGGCTCAACGCCGACAACTTTATTTCCTTTGGTGTGAAGCTCAATCTGGCAGCCAACGCCACAATACGGGCATGTAGTCTGTGTCTTCTTGATTTCCCAGTCCCTGTATTTTTTACCCGACTTTGTAGAAAGCGCCCCGGTCGGGCAAACTGATACACAGTTGCCGCATGAAACACAGTTACTTGTTTTAAATAACTGATTAAACGGAAGGCCTACCATTGTTTCATGGCCACGGCCTTTTAATGTATAAGTGTTGTTGCATTGCAGTTCTGCACAGGTGCGGACACATCTTCTGCAAAGAATACATTTGGATGCATCGTAAGTAAAAAACTCACCTGATTCGTCTACAGGAGGAAACTCCTTGTTCCTGGGAAACGGAGATTTTTCAATATCATAATCCATACAATATCTGGCAAAATCACACTTGCCGTTATTCGGGCAAGAGAAACAGCCATCGTCATGGTTTGCAAGAAGCAATTCCAAAACAAGCTTACGGGCATTATAGATATTCTGGTTCATTGTGGTAACTTCCATACCTTCAGCACAAGGTGTCGTACAAGCGGTCTGCAACAGCCTGGAACCCTTTACCTCAACAAGGCAGAGCCTGCAGGAACCTGCAGGATTAAGATGTTTAAGATAGCAAAGAGTAGGGATTTCCACACCGATTTTTTCGCAAGCTTCAAGAATAGTCGTTCCATTTTCAACTTCAATAGATGTTCCGTCTATATAAACTTTCGGCATTAGTTCTGTCCCCTTTCATCAGATTTTACAATAAATTTATCCGGGAAATTCTTGATGGCAGATAATACAGGAACTGGAGAAGCCTGTCCAAGACCACATAAAGAGCTGACTTGCATAAATGAGCCTATTTCTATGAGTCTTTCCAGATCATCTTCTCTTGCCGTCCCGTCTTTAAACTTATGCACAAACTCAAGAAGCCGGGTATTTCCTTCACGGCAGGGCGTACACTTGCCACAGGATTCTTCAACAAAGAATTCAATAAGATTCTCTACTACATCGATAATATTGATACTCTCATCAATAAACATAAGATCGCCTGCACCAAGAACCGCACCCGCTTTAGCACAACATTCAATATCCATTGGCATATCAAGCATTTCTGCATTGATAATTGCGCCAGAAGCACCGCCTGTCTGTACAGCAAATAATTTCTTGCCACCCGGACATCCGCCACCTACTTCTTTAAATAAAGTGCGCATATTCACCCCCATAGGGAATTCATATACTCCCGGATTATTAATATTGCCTGAAAGCGTGAACAGCTTCGTACCGGGACAGGATTCCGTCCCTATGCTACGAAACCACTCAGCACCTTTGTCAATAATTTGCGGAACATTGCAAAGAGTTTCAACATTATTGATAATTGTAGGTTTTCCCCAAAGCCCGCTTACGCCAGGAAATGGTGGTTTGTATCTTGGCTCGCCACGCTTACCTTCAATAGATTCCATTAAAGCCGTTTCATCGCCACATATATACGCACCTGCACCTGAACGAATTTCGATTTCAAAATCAAGATTGCTGCCAAGAATATTTTTTCCGATAAATCCGGCAGCTTCAGCATCTTTTATGGCATCGTTTAAAATAGGTAATAAATATGGATATTCAGCTCTCAAATAAATAAAACCTTTAGTTGCTCCGACTGCGACACCGGCAATTGCCATACCTTCAAACAGGCTGTGCGGATCACCGCTCATCAGAATACGATCTTTATTTGTTCCAGGTTCACCTTCGTCAGCATTGCAGATGATGTATTTCTGGTCTGATGGAGTACCTTTTGTAAAAGACCACTTTAAGCCAACCGGAAATCCGGCACCGCCACGACCACGCAATCCGGAATCTTTCATGATATCTACAATTGCCTCTGGATTGGATATAGCTTTCTTTAGTCCTTTATAACCGCCTGCAGCAACATAATCAGCAGAGCTGACAGGGTTAATTTTTCCTATATTCTTTAAAAGAATTCTGGTTTCTTCCATTATGCTTCTTCCCTCCTCTGCCTGTAATTGGTAATTATATTAATAACTTCTTCAGGAGTGATGGGACCATAAACCTCATCATTTATCATTACTGCCGGAGCCCGGTCACATACGCCTATGCATTCACAAGTCTCCAATGTAAATAATCCATCTGAAGTAGTCTCTCCGCAGGAAATACCAAGAACCTTTTCAAATGCCTTTATAACATCTTCTGCTCCCTTAACATGACAAGGAGCACTCTTGCACATGCGAATAATATATTTTCCTCTTTTTTCTGTTGAAAACATTGCATAAAAAGAAACAGCATTACAAACAGTTGAAAGGGGAATGCTCATCTCCTTAGCAATAACTTCCGCCACATCTTCCGTGATTGCATTATCAGCCAGCTTCTGAGCCTGAAGAAGAACTTCTATTAACATATCTTTACGGCCTTTCCAGTTTCTGGCAACAGCAGCAATCTTATCGAGGACAGTTCTATCCGTGCAACAATTCGAAATATTTTCTGTCACTTACGAAACACCTCCATGCAAATCTTTTGATAAACTTTTGTAATTTTTTAGATTTTCTTTTATCGAACATATAAACTTAAAACGGTTAAAACAGTTTTCAAAAATATTAATAAATATATTCATATTAATTAAGGCACACTTATCCTTTTTCTCAAAAACTTACGGACGAAATAATAACAATTGTAACAAGATTGTAAAAATTCTGTATTAACCTATCAGATTAGAAATTATGTGTCAATAAACACTTAATTATTATTTTTTAAGAGTAATAATAGTAAATTAAATTATTACTTTTTATTACATCACTAAAAGAATTTTTGGTATTCCGGATCCTGGTAGGAGTATTAATTACTCTTCACTTTAGGTATTGAATTTACCTTTAATTTTTTTATCAGTTATTTCGTGAAAAATAAATATTTTTTATACAGATATATTGACAATAATTATATCCTCTGCTATATTACTTAATACTTTAAACAGAGAGCAGATTTACAGGAAACTTAAACTTACAGACGAAAGAAAGTAAGAATAAAAACAAACATTTATTTGCTTGATGAAGTTTAAAGAAAGACCCTGAGATGTTTAGTAACCTAAGGTCGCAAGGCTAAGGCAAAAGATAACTCAGGGTTTATTTTTTTGCCACAAAATTTTCTTTTTGTTTCTTCTTTATAAAGATTTTCCTGCTTTCTTTCTGCTGATTAAAAAACCAGCCAGAGAGCCCAGGAATGCAGCAACAACAAGCAAGGTCCAGCCCAGCCACAAATCAGTAAAACCACCCGGACCTGCAGGATTAGTTATCAAAACAAGCCATACGATCGGATTAACTAAAAACCAGGCAAACCAGATGCTTCTTGAATAAAACATCCCTATAAACAGGCAGACAATAAAGTTAAAAACAGCTACGACTGCAAAAGTTACAGGCATAGTTATACTCTCTCTTAGAACTTCCATTAATCCTTCGCCAAGCGCAAATGTAAGAAAGAAACCTGCGCCGCCGGCTATCAAAGAAGCTATTATTGAAATTATTATCCTGAAGATATTTCTTAAGCTCTCAGACGAACTTTTTTTGATAATAAGATTATTTACCAGCAGCAAAGCAATAATGATTACGAGGGCAGCTATTACAAATCCGATTGCAGCGATCATAATAAAACTCCTTTGAAGTATATTTTATTTCTGAAAGTTTTTAAAATTTTTGATAATAGGTTGCTCTTCCCTTTCCTTTTCTTTGAATAAATCCCATATCCATAAGCTTTTTAAAATCCAGAGCCCTTGTTGCTTTTGCCCGGTCGGTAATTTTCGAGTAATCTCGATCGGTAATATAGCCTTTTTCATCAATAAATTTCAATATCTTTTTGTGGTAGTCTGCCAGTTCTCTCTCAGGACTGGCATATGCTTTAAAAAGAAATTTTTTAACTCTTAAAAGTTCGTCAATTATACCATCCGTAAAATATTCCAGCCAGGCAGTAAAATCAACTGAATCAGCAATATCATAATAATTTCCAGATACGCCTATATTACCAAAATAACTGGTAACATTTTTATTATAATAATTCTCAAAGCTGAAAAGATTAAAAGTATCGATGCCCAAACCAGCCAGGAGAACTTTTGTGGCAAGCCTGGCTGTTCTGCCGTTACCATCCATAAATGGATGTATGATTACAAACTGCTTATGAAAAATACCGGCTATAATTAAAGGATCGATTATATTTTTATTTTTGGTAGCAAAATCCATCAAATCATTCATGAGTCTTTTTACATCCTTAG
>DBPS01000002.1:34005-48487 GCA_002304935.1 Candidatus Humimicrobium oleiphilum
TGAGGCTGGTTTTTAAGAATTCTTTTTACATCTGTAAGAGACAGAGGATTCCCTTCTATGCTTGTTGATGCATAAGCTGAAATTTCCCTGGCATCTCTTTCAAGTTCATATAGCATTATTTTTGATAATTTTTTATTGTTAAGTTCAAATACAATAAAACTGATTTGTTTTATATTGGCAAGTAATTTATTGGTGATAGTATATTCAGGATTAAACATAATAGACTAATTGTAGTCTATTATCAGACGATTTGCAATTATTGATACAGCAAATAAATGCTTTAATTTCTTCTGCCATAATATTTTATTACTTTACAATAAAAATAATGGCCCAGTGGATTATTATGAAAACCAAAGAAACCACAAATATTGAGACTTCTGTCTGATTCTTCTTCATGCGGGTTTTCCCCAGATAATAAATAGCTACCGGCAGCAAAGCAGTTATAAAGACTATCCATTTCCCTGCTGTTTCGACACTTCCGTTACTGTTCCAGTGGTATGGTACTGTCGCCGGAAGATATGGGTATATAAAAATTGTCGCAATGAATGATATTGCTGTCAGAACAATGATTATTTTGTCAGGCAGAACAATTTTTTTTAAATTTTCCATTATTTTTTATATCCTTTTTTTCTAATTAAAAATTTTTAAACTAATAATTTCCAACAATGCAAAGTAAAGATGTTTCTTTGTTAATCCAAAAGGAAGCAATCAAATTTAAAATAGTTTTGGATTATATTCGACCATTACATCCTTTCCGTCAAAATACACCAGGTCACCATCATCATAATGCCAGACTGCCTGGAAACCTGATGGCTGTCTTATGCCATCTTTTTCCCTATAATCACTGAAAACAACTGACCATCTTATCTTTTCACTCTTTCCGTCAGTTGATACGGCTTCCCTGTCATCAGTGCTGAAGGATAATAGCTCACCATTTTCTTTAAAAGAGAAAATGCCGCTTGCGTTTTTTCCGTAATACGTAATTGTGGCTCTGGCATGCAAATCATCCACATTTTCCCAGGCTATATAGTCCTGTAAAGCTACATTCGGGATAATAAGACACTCGGATAAAAAAGTGACAAGACTTGCTTTATCCATAGTTTCTCCTGTCTGATTAAATAAGGTAAAAAGTTTTGCCAAAACTCCTTTCATTGAGCCACTCCCGGAAATGAATGAATCCAGGCCTTCAAAAGGAATCCCTCGCATGGAGCTGTCAATATAAGCAATTCTGGCAGGTTCATTTGCAACATTATATTGTATATAATCAATAATAGTGGCTGGCTTTCCTTTACCGAATATGAATTTAACATTTTTATATACTGCTTTCATACTATTCATTTTAGGTGTATTTATATAGCCGCAATGATGAAAATATTCCTGAACCGGAGATGGAAGATCTGCAATATCTTCCTCTTTGAATATCCCTGAACCATTTGCCGTATCTTTTAATAATATATTTCTGGCAGAAATAAATTCTGCTTTTGTTTTTGAATATGGAATTGAAAAAAATATCAAAATACTTCCCAAAAAGCAGACTATCACTATAATCGCTATAATCATTTTTCTGATTCCTCGCTTTCTTCCCATAACTCTTCTCCCGTAACCTTTTTAAATAATATTTATATTAATTTTTTTATATTGCAGGTTTATGTTTTTATCATCCATCTGCCTGGTTTTTAAGAAAACATAACTATTCTTATTCCATAAGAAAAATCCCGTAGCCGTAACAAAGTAGAATACAGCATACCAGGTAACCAGATCCATTCTTGAACCCTTAAACATTTCTCCAAGGAAATTAAATGTGAAGTGTATAAATATGGGAACAAACAGATTTTTACATCTCTGGTAGCAAACCCCCATGACAAAACCCAGAGATGTTATGCAGATAACAAATACGATTATGTATCTAAAAAGAACTGCTCCGCTATATCCTGTTTCCAGAAACCATATCGGAGTATGCCAAAATGACCAGATGATACTGACTATTAAAGAACTCCTGGCTATACCGTATTTTTTATTTATCGCTGGCAGCAAATACCCTCTCCAGCCAGACTCTTCTCCCGTTGCTCCCTGTATCAGGGTAAAAAAGAGAGCAGACATAAGAGTATAAAATGAAAAATCAAGCATGCTTATAAAACTGACATTATTCCTGGCTGAAACAATAAAGACGCTGGATGCAAAAATAATTATCTGAATTATGAATATTGTTGCCAGCAGACGAACATTTACTTTTTCTTTAAAAGCATTTTTATAAAAACTTTTTACTGTTTTGCCTGGATAAAGTTTTTTAAACATCAGTAAAAACACATAGGTCGGAGTCCATGCCGTTATTGCAGTTAACCATTTCATGACAAAAGGAGTCCCATGCAATAATATTGTCGCAATAGCACCTAACGCTAAAAGCAATAATATAAACAATCCATAGGTGTATATGACATACTGTATTATGTGGTTTTTTGATTTTGCAATATCCATGGTTTTAATGCTCCTTTTCAGTTCCAGAAAGTGTTTTGATAAAATAAATGCTTCCCTGTGCTTTTACTCCTGTGACAAAAAAGCTATAAGTGCCGCTTTCTTCAATTTTTATTGTGAAATTGCTGCAGCCAATATTATCGCCGATATACGCCACTCTGTTCTTTTCATTTTTCACAGTAATGTCAACTTCCCCTTTATTAATATCTATAACAGTTTCAACTGATTCTCCTTTTGAAAGATTCATTTTTCCGCTGACTGTAGTATTCATAGCTTCGAAATCAAGTAAAAACTGACTGTCATTTATCGTTTTACTCCCGGAAAAAGCCGCATTACCAGAACAACCGGATATTATAAAAATCAAAACAGGCAGCAAGATAAATAAAATGTTTTTAAAGGTAATAGTCGTACATATCTTTTTCATATTAAGTCACCCTCCTGAACAGTACTTCCCCTTAATTTCATAATCTCTTTAATGTTCAGGTCTAATCTGCTTAATCCTTTGTAAAGATTCCGGGTTAATCCAGCATCAAATCCGGCAAAGATTTTTTCTAGAAATTCTATTTCCCGTCCGCCCCTTTTCTTAAAATAACCGATGCATTTCGGAGTAAGCTCGATTCTGAGAATCCTTGTATCGTTTTCATCTTTCGATATTTTTACATAACCGCTCTTTTGCAAAGCGACTGCTATACGTTTTGCGTTTTGACGGGAATATCCGATAAAGTTTGCTAATTCGCTTATCATGGGCGGTTTCTCAAATGTTGTGACACTTACAATAAAAAGCCATTGTTTCGTTGTTATGTTCTCATCAAATTCGTCGCCAATTACCTGCAATTTGTTGGATAAAGTAAATATTGTTCCAAAAATATATGCCTTCTGCCCAAGCTCGTCCATTTTTTAACCTCCTATAGGTAATATGTTACCTTTATAATGAGTATAATAAGTAATATATTACCTAATATCAATGATTTTTTTATTTTTTTTGATTTCCGGCAGCTTTATATCTAAAGCAAAGAAATCAAAGCCTGCCGGTATTAAAGCTGAGAGCGCTCAGTCATGTTTGTGTGACGGCCTTAGGGTTAAGGAAATTGCTTTTTCACATGCTCTGCAAATTTTTCGAAATCGCAGATAACTATAATTTCTAAGAACCTGCCTGCTCTACCTCTTCCAGATAAGAATCTTTGAGGACAAAAATCTTTGTAACTTTTTCAACAGGACAGCATTTGGGATCACTCTCTTTATAAGCGCTCATATCGACGTAGATTTTTCCGTCTTCTATTTTTATATCCCCTACTTTAACCATAATGTCACCTAAAAAAGCATTGGCAATACTATAAATATAAAATCCTCCGTTATAAATGGCATGGAGATAATAAAAAGTATCGGTTTCTCCTATTTTTTCAATCAGTACTGCTGCACCATCATTAATCCCGTTGGCATCCAGATCACCTGTAGCTATAAAATCAGATAGTGTTATGGATAATTCGGTTTTAAAACCATCCTGCTTATTTATTTCTTCAGTATATTTGCCATCTGTGAGCTGAATATATCCGTTTACTGAGTTTGCTGAAGGAAAATTAAGGTATTTCATCTGTTCTGAAATCATATAGGGGGAATCAAGCTCATAAATTTTTATAAGTTCGTTAATATATCCGGCAATTATATCATAAATTTCATCTGTAAATGTATAATTGGTGTTTTTAAGCTCTTCAAGATAATTTTTAATTATTTTTGCTGCTTCTGATTCAATATTATCAGATATGGTTTTGTTATAGCTCTGTATTACTTCTTCGAAAACAGTATTTGTTGTCCAATCCCTCGTGGGAGTGTTATTCTGTCCGTAGAGATATGATGCAAAATACAAAAGCATTAAATTGCCTGTCTCTATTCTGCGGTGTGTTTCATTTTTGTATGCTGAGATATATTTTTCAGCATTTATCATCCTTGCCGCAAGTTCATCCCAGGATATCATAAGGCCTGCATCCCTGGCATATACTTCGTTTGATTCTTCTGCCCTTATGCTAATATAGTCGCTGTATTCTTTGTCTATATAACCAGAATATTTTTTCAGATATTCAAAATCTATAATGGGATAATAGGATCCTTCAAGATTTATAAATCTGTAGCCTCCGTCTAGAATTTTTAAAATGTCTGATTTTAAATTTTCATCCGTAATTTTATCGATATTATCTTTTGTGAATTCATCTTCATTTTCAAAAGCATCTATTAATTTTTGCTGGCCGTCTCCTTCAAACAGATATTGTGTTGCTATCTCTATATAGGCTTTTTGGATGTGTTCAAGCTTGTCAAGCAGCACTGTCATTGTGGAAGGCATAGTATTTGAAAGATTGTCATCTATATATTTTATAAGCTCATCAGGCATGGCATTTTCTTCGAAAAGCTTATTGAATCCTGCAATTATTTTTTCCTGCTCAGTTATTTCAGCTGCCTGCTCAGAGTTTTCTGTATCTGCTTCAGTAGTTTCTGTCATGTTTTCTTCTTCGATTTCTTCAGTATTTTCCTTCGGTTTGGTCTGCTCAGCAGCAGTATTGCCCGTTTCTGTTACAGCCAGAGCTTTACAGCCTGCAAGAGGAATTAAAACACTAACGAGTAAAAATATTGTCAATGTAATTATCCGGGATATTATTATGTAATTATTTTTTCTTTTCAGCATTATATTTCCCCCTCAAAAAAGTAATAATTAATTAATAATTTGTCGTTTCAGTCTTAAGATCTAAAAAACTATAATACCAGAAACAAAACAACAGAATCAATTGCTATTAAAATATAACAAGCCGGGATTCAGGCTAAAAATATTTAAAAGCGTTAAAAACAGCCGATGGTTTTAATTTTAATGCCTGATCTATTTCAGCATAACTTAAATAACCACAATCTTCGCAAAGCCGGGCATTTCCTGAAAATCTGCAGCACTCATATATATTTTTATTTTCATAAATGCGGCAGATATCCAAAGGCCTCTTCCAATCGTTTCTTATTGCTGAATTTATCCCTGAAACAGAATTTAATATTTTATATTTTTCTTTATGGTTTAATAATCTGAACAAAATTTCATTTCTTTCAGAAGCTTCTATATATAAATCATCATATCCGTAATATGGTGTATGAAAATAAAAGAATATTCCCTTTATATTATCTACCATACCCATATACCTGCAAAATTCTTCAATCTCATTTTTATTATAATTGTTAATCGTAAAATTTATAAAAAGAGAAGGATTCTTTGAATTACTGATATTTTCCATTATCCTGTCAAATGATTTGCCGCGTATAAGGTCATGGGTTTTTCTTAATCCGTCAACACTAATAAAAACGGTGTCGGCAGATGTTTCTATTTTTATAGTTCCGTTTGTGTAAATAATAACTGCCATAAATCCCTTTTTATGGGCATATTTTACAATGTCTTCAATGCCGCACTGACCATCATGCCATAGAAGCGGCTCTCCACCCTCAAGATATAGGGTCCGGCCTCCTTCTTTGTAAAAATCATTAAGTATGGAAGTTATTTCTGTAAAACTCATATCATCTGTCTGGCGCTCAGTAACCTGGCAATGCCGGCATCTCAGATTACATTTGTTGGTTAAGACCAGGCCTGCAATAAGCGGAGTATGCCTGTGCAGGATTTTATTGCCGATTATATATTTAATGCCAAAAATTATAGTTTTCATTTTTTAAAACATTACAAAAATATTTTTTGTGGCCAGGGTTCCTTTTTTGCGGTCCCCCATAATTTACTTATATAATTTATTGAAAACAGATCTTCAACAGAATGCAGCCAGTAAGCTCCCCTGTCTGAAAGAATTATCCGGTCTCTGTCATCTTCTTTTATCAATCCAAAAAATGAAAATAATTTTATATATTTCCCGTAAACTTCATCAAAATTTTTTTGAAATCTTTTTTTAAAATCGCTTCTCTTAAAAATGGTTTCATATATCCTCCAGTAAAACCACCATGCCATCTGCATGTTTTCCGAAAGATTTAGAGACAAAGCAATTGGTGACTTTCCGCTGTTAATAGCTTTTATATATTCAGAGACATTGAAAGTGTTCAGATAAAAAATGTCTTTCAGGTACGTACCTCCACTGGCCCCAAGTCCTACATAGAGGGGCACCGTTACAGAGCAGTATTTGGGGATTTCTTTTCTTGTGAACGCCCAGACAGAAGTTCTTTCATATCCGGCACTATAGAAAATATTTTCAAGGATGCCCAGCATCTTTCTTCTTCTGAATATCGTAGAAATATTATAATTGCCATCATCTGAATTTCCTCCCATTTTTGTATAGGGAAACCTGAAAAGAGGGTATGCTGCTATCTGGTCGACTCCCATAGAGACCAGAGTATGTCCTGTCTGCTCTATATCGCTATAGGTCTGGAATGGTAATGCAAATATAATATCCACATTCACACATTCAAAATCCATATTAACTGCATTTTCTACAGCTTTTTTTACTTTTTCCAATGTGTAAGGCCTGCCGAGAAATTTTATATGTTTGTCCTGCAATGCTTCTACTCCCATGCTCAGATATCTGATGTCCATGTCAGCAATTGCTTTAAGGTTATCCGGCGAAAGATGATTGGGATGGCTTTCCATATGTGTCTTGCACTTCATATTAAATACATTAAATATATGGTCCAGTATTTCCCTGAGCCCGTTATGCAACATTGTTGTAGGAGTTCCTCCGCCGATATAAAAAGAAGTAATCGGTTTATCGCCGATAAGAGAAGCATAGAAGTCAATTTCCTTTTTAATTGCAGCAGTATATGATCTGGCTATATCGAGATTATATATTTCTTTGTTATAAGGGCAATAAGAACATATCTGTTCACAAAAAGGTATATGCAGATAGAGACCGAATTCCTCAATATCCTCAAATTTTCTTCTTAGTTCTTCGTGTGAAGGAATTTTGTTTTCAAGCACAAATTCCTTCTCCCTGACCAGCAGTCTTCTAAGACTATTTCTGAAAACACTATTTAAAGAGGTTTTCATTTATTTTTTTAAAATTAAAAAAATATTCTTATATATTACATTATACTGCTACTCTTCCTGCAATTATTAATTATTTTTTACTGATGCTTTATCAAAGGTTTATAATATATATTTAAAAGCATTTCTATACCATTATAAAGAAGGCTTAAATGAAAACCGCAGCAATCTTTTATTCTTTTACAGGCAATAATGAAAATCTGGCTGAAAACACAGCTGAAAAGCTTCAGGCAGATGCTTATAAAAAATTTAAAGTGTAAATACTATAAAACAGGAGGTTGAAATATGAAAATCGAATATTTTCATGGCTCTGTTTATGGTAATGGTGCCATGATTGCAGAAGAGTTTAAAAAGCAGATGAATGAAAAAGGTATTACGGTCAATATTCACAACATTAAAAACGTAAAACCAAAAGAGATTCCTAACGCCGATTTATATCTGTTTGGCTCACCAGGCCGCTTCGGAAAACCTGCAAGAAATATGCAGAATTTTTTAAAGAAGGCAAATCTGGTACAGGGTTCAAAATATGCTGTTATTGTCACAGAATTAAATCCCAGCCCGGATAGCAGTTCCATACGTATTCCCACTGAAGAAAATGCAGGCATGTGCCAGCAAGTCATACCTCTAATAAACAAAACGCTAAATGAAAGAGGGCTCGTAAAGATGGCTGAAGGTAAGGTATTTGTGACTGGTATCAGGGGACCTCTGGAAGATGGATGGCAGAAAATAGTGGAAGAGTTTGCATCCCGGATTCCAATCCAGAATACTTAACTTTATTTTGCCTTATTTTATCTTTTAAAAAGCAGGTTATTTTTTCAGAAGAGACCAGTTAAGATCTGTTCCTGTAATTTCTTCTCCGTCAGGTGCCCATCTTATTTCTTTATCTGAAATAACTTTATATTCAAAATTATAATCATCGACGGTAAATGTAATTACATCCTTGTCAAGAACCCAGTTCCCATCTGTAATCATTGTTTCAACATCGCTCTCAAGATAGGTTTCTTCCATATGAAAAGTACCATCTGAATTAATAGTTATAAGGGTTTGAAGACCCGGACAATCTGCACATGGAAGGGTACCTTCATAAGTTCCGCTTAACTGGGACTTGTTGCAGCCTATACTTAATAAAGTCACCAGAATAATTGCTGCAACCGACAAGATAATCAATATTTTTTTCATCTTACTACCTTCTCTATTTTATATTTTAATATATTCAAATAACTTGAAATCCTTAATTCTAAATGATTGTACAAAAATTTTATTTATTGGACAACTTTAATTATTTTTGAAACGTCAAATCCTTTTGATGCTGCAAAATCTACCAGACTGCTATATAACTCGTCGCTGATTTTCGGTGTTCTGCTCATTATCCATAAATAATTATTTGTGCTGCCGGTTATTACAACATAGTTATAATCTTTTTTATCGAGCAGAATGATATTATACTGGCTTTTTATTACCCAGAAGAAACTTACAAGTAATTTTCCGGTGCAGGTTTTATCTGGAATATATGCAATGCCTTTTATATTCTTTTTTACTCCTCTTTTTACCCCCGAGTTTATTACTTCGATGCTCATCGTTAAGAAGATTATAGGTTGCAGTTACATACTCAAGATCTTTTTCAAACGGATGAGGGAATCTTGCAATCTCATACCATGTACCGATATATCTGTTAATGTCGACATCGCAGATTCGCTCAATATCTTTTGTGCTTTTCCCGAATAAATTACTAAAAAACCCCATTTGCTATTTCTATCCCCTTCTATAAGCTTTTGTTAATACTTCATTAGAAATATTAACTACTGNNTTATATTGTATTTTTTATAAAACTCTTCAAAGCTTTCCTCTTTGCCTTCTTTGACCACTGCAACTGCTGCTAAAGATTCGCTAAATAAAACATAATCTAATCTTTTTACATTATTAAAAGCTGCTGCGTCTATCTCAGCCCCAATATTATTTTTGCTTTTAAATATCATGTCTGTTATTGCAGCGGCAAGGCCTCCGTTTCCTATAAGTTTTGAAGACTCTATCAGGCCGCCTTCAGCCGCCTCAATTGACGCATGTTCAAAACCCACTGCTTCATCTTCAGAAAGATTAGGAAGATTCTTGCCAAGCTGGCCATTCATAATTGCATATTCAGAACCTTTAAATTCGTGCTTTATTTTACCTATCAGATAAATAGCTCTATTACTGCCCTTAAAAGCATTTGTAACTGTTTTATTGTAATCTTCAATATATCCAAAAACACCCGGTATCATTGATGGATCTATTGCCTTTACTTCTTTGCCTTCTGCCATAAAAGTGTTATTCAAGGATACATTTCCTGATACGACCGCCAAAGGCTCATTTTTCCCAAAGATAGAAATTTTACAAGCTTTATTCAAGCCTTTTATCCCTTCAACAAAACTATAAAAATCTTCAGGTTTGTCAGGATTTGCATAATTGCAGCCATCTGTTACCGCTATCGGACAAAGTCCTGCCAATGCCAGTTTCAGCCTTGCCTGCAAAGTTGCCAGATAAGCCTGCTCAAAAGAAGTGCCGTTTCTGCCATGAATTGATTTTCCTCCAAAAACAAGTGCTATTCCGATTTTTTTCTGCCTGTCATCTACTCCTTCATGCATGAGTGGTGCAATTACAGCTGTATCTGATTCTCCGGCTTTCACTATCATATAGTCTTTATCATTGTAAGCATTGTAAGAATCTTTTTTATGGTAAACATTATCAGAGTTTAATATGTCCAGGATTGTTTCTTCAAGATCTTCAGGTTCATTAACACTGAAATCATTTTCTTCTTCTATGGCCATGGCTTTTGTATCAGGTTCATACCGGGGTGAGTTGGTTATAAGGCTGTTAGGTATATCACAGTAAACTTCCCCGCTTACGCTGTCTTTCATGATAAACCTATCTTCGCTTATCACCTCACCGACAACAGTTATCTTCCCTCCGCTTTTTACAAAATCTGCATTGCTGCCAAAAGTCTCAAGTATTATGTCTGTAGCTTTTCCTTTGGGCGCAATTATCATATTTCTTTCCTGGTCTTCACCGACTGCCAGCTCATAGGCGCTGACACCCTCTGGCGAAGGCACTTTGTCTGTATAAATAATAACTCCGTATCCTTCAGGAACCTGCTCAGATGTGGAACAGGTAAGCCCTGCTGCCCCCATATCCTTCATCGATATTTTCTTAAATAATCCTTCTTTTCTTAAATTCTCCCTGGCCTGTTCCAGGACAATTAGCGTATCTCTTTCAAGTTCGGGCTTGGAACCGAACTCTGCTTCATATAACTGCTTGCCTTCTTCCCGGGTCTTTGAAGCACTTGAAGCTCCTCCGGCAGCTGCTCCTTTTGTCTCTTTGCCAAAGTATATAAGGTTATATCCGACTGAATCCTTTGATGCTGTATTTGGCATAAGGTCCTCTGTTTTCACGACTCCTATGGCTGAAACGTTAGCAAGACAATTTTCCCTGAAATATTCATTAAAATAAGTGTCCAGATCTATCAGGGGGACTCCCATGACATTACAATAATTGGCTGCGCCTTTTGTCCCTTCTTCAAGTATAAATCCTGAATGCTTATCACTAAGGGGACCCGTCCTTAAAGATACACCGCATCCTACAATTCTGGCACCCATTGCAAATATGTCCCTGAGTACCCCGCCTATGCCTGTTGCAGCACCATCATAAGGGTTTTCCTGGGTAGGATGATTATGTGACTCGACTTTAAAGACTGCAACATAATCTGTGCCCGGTATCATAACTGCACCGGCTTCACTGCCTTTTGTTTTTAAGACATAGCTATTATCCTTTATAAGCATCCTGAGAGTTTTTTTTGTATGCTTGTAGGAGCAGTGCTCAGACCACAGTGAGTCTAAAATCCCCAATTCCGTAATATTTAAAACTTTATTTGCCCTTTTCTGTGCTTCTTTTACTTCAGATAAAGAAAGGCTCCATCCGTTTTTATCTATGATTTTTTGAAGCTCAGAATCATTTTTGCTGTTATCAAGAAAGTCTATTTTTTCTTCAGCCATATCAACACCCCGTTTTCATATTCAGCAGAATTACTGCATTTTTTATATTTAAAGTAGCAATATCATGAAAAATAATTATATCATTTAAATGACATAATGAACTGGTTCTTTTACGCTCAATCTTTTGTGATTTGTAATTACATCAGTGGCGGCCACAATATCTGAAGCACTAATAGGCTGATAACTGTCAGATATAATAAGTAATTACATCATTTTAAACATTTTAATTATCTTTTACAGAAAATTTTTCAAAGCGCCAAAAATTTCTTGGAGACAAGATTTTAATTCTCTTATAATTTTCAATTGTTAATAAATCTTTATCACCAGTAACTATACAATCTACTTTTTCAGATAGGGCTGCAGCCAGCACATTATCATCATCTTTGTCCCTTGAAACTTCTTTATTCAGTTTTTCATACTTTTCAACATTTATAAAATTTGATTTCATAAAATTAATTACTTCATTAACTTCTGCATCATTATACCCAAAACTATTTTTAAGATTTTTTTCGACTTCTTCTATTATAAAGTCTGAGGTGTAAATCTTATGATTAATAAGGCAATATTCCATAAGCTCCGCAGTAAAACCATGTGTAATAAAAGAAGAAACTATTACATTAGTGTCCAGGAATATTTTCATGATATTTTTTTATAAACATCCTCTTCAGAAAATATTCCTGCTTTTTCAGCTTTTGGAATCATTAAATTCCTGATTCTCCTGAATTCAATTACAGAAAAATATTGCTTTAAAGCAGTCTTTATAATTTCACTTCTATTTAAATTCTCCCTGGAGGCAATTTCATCAAGTTTTTTCTTCATTTCATTTGTCATGCTAATAGTAACAGTTTCTCTCATTTTAATAACTCCGATCTTTATTAAATTGTATTACATTATAACACAGTAAATGTTCAGCATAAAGGATGCGGCTTATAAAATGATTTATAAATATTTAACTAGTGGTTAGCTTTATTGCTTTCGTTACGGTTTCTATTTTAGCAATATATTCCTGCTTTTACTTTTTTATAAAAAAATAAAAAGTGTCTGGCCTATTTATTCTTCCACTCCGGTTTTCTTTTATTAAGAAATGATTCTATGCCTTCATTAGCATCTTCAGTAGTGCATAATATTGAAAAATGATTATTGGCCAACTCAAAAGCTTTCTCATAGTCAAGGTCTGCCATTTTATAAAAAGACTTCTTGCCCATCTGGACAGCCAGTGGGCTTTTGGAGGCGATTTTTTCTGCAAGCTTCAATGTCTCTTCTTCTAATTTTTCTATGGGTACAACTTTATTTACAAGCCCTATCCTGTATGCTTCTGCGGCATCTATTATTTCGCCTGTCAGTATCAACTCAAGTGCTTTTTTCCTGCCCAGATTTCTGGAAAGCGGCACTGCAGGGCCCATGCAGAACAAGCCAAGTTTTACTGCCGTTGCGCCAAAGCGTGCTCCTTCAGCAGCTATTGCAAGATCTGCTGAAGCAACGAGGCCGATTCCATTGGCTATTGCCAAATCCTGTACAGAAGCAATGACTGGTTTGCCCATATTCGCTATTGTAAGGCTCATTTTTTCCATTAGCTCTAATAACTTTATATATTCCAGCGCCTTTTTGCCTTGCAGTTCTTTAATATCTATGCCGGCACAAAAAGCTTTGCCTTTGCCTTTTATAATTATTACTGATGTTTCATTATCACTTTCCAGTTCTATTAAAGCATCGTTAAGTTCCTGTGCCAGAGAAGAGCTGAATGTATTTAATTTATCCGGACGGTTAAAAGTGATAATCCCAATGCTATTCTTTTTTTCCAAAATGATAGTATCGTAATTCATAAATTACACCTCCGCTATTTACAATTTAATTATTATTCCAAAAGCTACTAGCTAATTATTATTAATTTAAATTACCATAAAACCAAAAAAGTTGCTGAAAATCTACTTTTATTAATACAGGCATGATATAAAAAATTATCTGGATATTTAGTATTGTCAGAAGAAAGGCAAGACGGTGTTACTTCTTATAATACGGTGACTTTGAAAGCAATGTTCTTCTTATAACCGGACTGAGAAGCTTGATAAAATATTTTTTTAAGCCGATTTTCTTTTTGATTTCAGCAAGATAGTCATCAAAGGTAAGTGTCTGGTAATTAAGAAGCTGCTGGCTTTCCGTGGTATCCATCCAGTCAGAATAATATGGTTTTTGGGAAAATGCTTCTTCCTTCAGCATCCCGATTCCAAAAGCTTCAAGAAATCTTGATACAAATTCTTTATTGTAAAGACGGCATTTTATGCCGCCGCCAATTAGCAGTATTTTACCGACACATTTTTCGCATTTCAGTGAATTTGCAAGTGCCAGGCCCACATCTCTTGTATGAACAAATTCTATTCTTGTATCAAGAGGTATTTCAAAAAGAAGGGAGTCAAACTTTCCGCTGATATCAACTGGCGGAACAACAGCAAATCTTGTTATAACCCATTCCATTCCGGAATCTTTTACAAGTTTTTCACACTCAATTTTATGTGAAGTATAATTATCGGTTGCCATCACAGGATCTGAAGCACTAAGTAGCGGACGATCGGCAGAAGACGGCCCGTAAACTGAAACAGATGAAGCAAAAATAATCCTGGCTTTTGGATTTTGTTCCCTTAAAGCATTCAGTATGTTCTTCGTACCGGTAACATTAACTTCATATGCAAAATCAGGTTTTTCTTCTGAAAGCGGTGGAAATAAAAATGCCAGATGAATAATGGCATCTTCATCTTTTACAGCATTTCGGACATCATCATAATTCCTTATATCTCCCCATAAAATCTCGACTTTATCTGCAAACTTTAAGGATTTTTTTTCATTAATTTTATTTTTTACGTCAAAGCAGGTTATCTTCAGATCTGTTTCATTTCTGGAAACCAGATTCTCAATCGTACTGTGACCAATATTTCCGAATGCGCCTGTAATTAAAATATTCATCTTAAACCCTCCTGTTTTCAAATAA
>DBPS01000018.1:0-3318 GCA_002304935.1 Candidatus Humimicrobium oleiphilum
CTGAAAATCCCGATATCCAAAACATTGAGAGATTCTTTAATGCTTCATCGATAGCTGTAGTAGGGGCCAGTCCGGTCAGCACCAGACTTGGCTATAATATAGTAAATAATCTTAAGACAAATGGCTATAAAGGAAAGGTATATCCTATAAATCCGAAGTATAAAGAAATACTTGGCCTTAAGTCATATCCTGATGTTGCCTCAATAAAAGAAGAAGTAGAACTTGTAATTGTGCTGGTATCTCTTAATTTCGCAGCCGGCATTCTGGAACAGTGCAGTCAGAAAAATATCAGAAATGTCATAATTATTTCAGCCGGGGGAAAAGAATCAGGAAATGTCCAGCTTGAGGAAGATATAAAAAATACTGCAAAAAAATATGGAATCAGGATAATAGGCTGCAACTGTATTGGTGTTTTTGATGCAAATACAAGAGTAGATTCCATGTTTTTCTCATATAATAATATGAGAAGACCAAAACCAGGCGGGATCTGCATGATGAGCCAGTCAGGAACAGTCGGCCTTTGTGCGATAGACATACTGCCGTATCTTTCCAAATTTGCAAGTTATGGCAACCGGATAGATGTAGATGAGGCAGATCTTTTAAAGTATTTTTCTTCAGACAAAAATACAAAAGTGATATCAGCCTATATTGAGGGTCTTTTAAAAGGCAGGAAAATTTTTGATGCCTTAAAGTCTGTAACAGGTGAAATCCCCGTAGTTGTCTATAAGGCGGGCAGAACAGAAAGCGCCTCGAAAGCAGCAGTATCCCATACAGGTTTTCTGGCCGGAACACATAATAAGATTTATGGTATCCTTAAGCAGGCAGGTGCTTTTCAGGTTGACAGCTTTGAATCTTTTCTTGCTGCTTCAAGGGCGCTTGACAGATACAGGCGCGTAAAATCAAACAAAACACTTATGATAACCAATGGGGCCGGAGTTTCAATCCAGGCAATAGACAGGATTGATTCAAAAGGCATACTTGATCTGGCCACATTATCAGATAATACTATTGAAAAGCTTAAAAAGATCTTTGGCGCCCATATAAGTCTTGCAAATCCTGTAGACCTGACCGGGACTGCCACGGAAGAAGATTATGAAGCAGCGATTTCAGCAGCTGTATCTGATAAAGAGGTAGATATTATAATGCTTTATATAGTTTTTCATGTGAGCACAATGACAGAGAAAATGCTGGATATAATTGCAAAGTATGCTGATAAAAAACCTATAATATTCTGTTCAATTGGTGCGGACCATACAGCATGCATGAAAAACCTTCTTGAAAAAAAGAATATTCCGGCATTTTCTTCGGTAGAAGAATGGGTTTCAGCTGCAGAATCACTGGTATATGTAAAATAGAGCCGGATTTCATAAAACATATTATTTAAATTTATTGTATTTTCTATATATGCTTTATGTTTTGAGATATACTATCTTTTAAAATAAAATGATGGTTTAGGTTCAGATGAAAAATACTGTCAGCCAGAATAAAAAACCCAGGAAGAAGAACAAGTCACTTATTGTAATGATAGTGATAATCTGCCTTATGTTCGCAGGCGGACTCGGGCTGATACTATATCCTTTTGTTACAAATATCCCTTCATTTTTCCAGAAAGGAGACCAGATATCCCAGTGGGAATCTGAAAAGCAAAATACTGCAGAACAAGAGAAACAATCTGATTCTGAAGACAAAATGATATCTTCGACTACCGTAACTGTTTCTGAAGAAACAACAACAGTCAAAAATGAAGGCACAGATACCGGTGATACATCGACATCAGAGGCTGGTTCAGGCGAGGAAAAAGAAAGCCTTACTGCAGAATCAGCAGCTGGTGAAGAAAATGAAACGGGCAGTAATACGGCAGAAGATATGTTTCCGCTCAAGATTACAATTCCGAAAATCGAGGTAGAATGGATCACAAATGAAGGTGCCGATATTCCCACCCTTAAAAAAGGGCCCGGCCATATACCTGAAACTTCTCTTCCAGGGGAGCCAGGCAGATGCACGATTTCCGGGCATAGAACTACCTACGGAGCTCCTTTCAACAGGATAGATGAACTTGCTGCCGGAGATTTGATTTATCTTGAAACTTTAAATAATCTGGCTTTTGCATATAAAGTTACGGATATAGAAGTAGTCGCTCCGACTTATGTCGAGATACTTAACGGCACTGATAAAAAAGAACTTTTACTTACAACCTGTTATCCTGAATATTCGTCAAGGGAAAGAATGGTAATAATTTCTGAATTGATAAATATATATCCTTTTGATTTTAATATCAGATAAAGAATTTATTATATTTTATTAATTGGAATTACTTTTAAAATCAGGGGAAGGATTTAATTTGAATGACTCTGGTCAGCAGCATATAAAAAAAGAAGAACAAAATAATAAGCCAGATAAACCTGAAGAGATTTCAGAATATAGTAATATGTATAATCAGGTAATCTGGCATTTTGTGTTAAAGCGTATTGATGAAGGAACGCCTCTTGGACACCTTAAGGCAAATATTACGCTGGAAGATGTTTCAAAAGAATATTTTGTGTATGGTGTTTATAATGAAGATGATAAAGATATGCACTTTTATATTGAAACACAGCAGGACGGAAAATTAAATTCGGCTGTTGCACATGTAAAAGAACAGGCAGATCCAAAAAAAGCAAAACTGGTATTCAGCAAAATTTATAAAAAAGTCAGACCTGATGAAGATATTGAAAAAAAATATGATAACGAAGATATTCAGCCTGATGCTTCAGAATTAATATCACCACCACCACCTGGAGGACCGGCAGAAACAGATAAAAACGGAGATGACAAATTAATCGGCGGTTTTTCTTTAATATCCAGGACTACAATTATTTTAATTTCATTGATCTTTCTTTTTGCCGTTCTGTTTAATGTCTTCATAGTAGAATTTGAAAAATATGAAATAAAGAGGATTTTGCAGCAGCAGGAAGAGACAACAGCCAGACTCAGCGAAAGACTTGAAAACATAAAAAAAGAACTGGCAGAAAAGAATAAAGAAACTTCTGACCTAATTGATTTTCATAATAGTTTTGTACCGGTATGGGCAGAATACCATAATTCAATAAAAATGATTTCTTCCGATAATGCTTTAAAATCAGCAGATCTTAATGGTGTTATTACCCTTACAGAAAAAAGAGTAGAAATAGCAAAAAAATATTTAAGTGATTTTAACGGACTTGTTATACCTGAAATCCTGCAGAATTTTTACAAGAGCAATACTGCATTTATTGAAAGTGATATAAAATTATGGGAAGCTGTGCTTGATTACTATAATATGAATAACCAGGAGCAATT
>DBPS01000018.1:3406-23750 GCA_002304935.1 Candidatus Humimicrobium oleiphilum
AATCTTGAAGAACTTCTAAATCCGGATTTTTCAGGCTTGTCCAGTGAAGAAGCTTTAAAATATTCAGAGAAACTGCGGGGAGAACTAAACAGGCATAACTACTATTATTACATAAAAGATAATCCCTTAATAACAGATGATAAGTACGACAGACTGCTTAAAAACCTTTTTGATCTGGAAAAAAAATATCCTGAAGTTATTACGCCTGATTCTCCGACCCAGAGAATAGGCGCCCCTCTTGAAGGAGGATTTCCTGCAGTAGTGCATTCCGAAAAAATGATGAGTCTTCAGGATGCGTTTGATTACGAAGAACTTAGAGATTTTCTTGCCAGAGTATATAAGGATCTTGGATTAAAAGAGGAAGAAGTCGAATTTGTATGTGAATTAAAGATAGACGGACTGGCAGTTTCCCTGCTTTATGAAAACGGATATCTTATAAGAGGGGCAACCAGGGGAGATGGTGTATCCGGCGAGGATATAACTTCAAACATTAAGACAATAAAAGCGATTCCTTTGAAATTATTTGAGGATAATAAATATGGACTTCCTCCGGTTCTTGAAGTCAGGGGAGAAGCTTATCTTTCAAAAGAAGAATTTGTACGGATTAATGAAGAAAGAGAAGAACAGGGAATATTTACTTTTGCAAATCCCAGAAACGCAGCAGCCGGCTCTCTGCGACAGATAAACCCGAAAATAACTGCAAAACGAAATCTGAATATTTTTATATATGCCATGGCTTCAAATGATTATCTTGACATTGGAGAGCATTTTGAAGTTCTCCAGTATTTGAAAAGTATCGGTTTAAAAATAAATGAAAACATTAAAAAAGTAACCGGATTCGAGCAGATAAAAGAATTTTGCGAGTACTGGCAGGATAAAAGAAAAGATTTGCCTTATGAGACTGACGGAATAGTGATAAAGGTAAATCTGTTCAAATTCCAGAAACAGCTGGGAAGTACCTCCAGAAACCCGAGGTGGGCGATTGCTTTCAAATTTCCTCCTGAGCAGAAAATAACAAAGGTAAAAGAAATCAAAGTAAGCGTAGGACGGACAGGTGCACTTACGCCTGTTGCTGTTCTGGAGCCTGTAGTTATTGCAGGTTCTACAGTCTCAAATGCAACACTTCATAATGAAGATGAAATTAAAAAGAAAGATGTCAGAATAGGCGACTATGTCCTGGTACATAAAGCAGGTGATGTCATACCCGAGATAATAAAACCTTTAAAAGAGAAAAGAAACGGCAGTGAAAAAGAATTTATAATGCCTGTGAAATGCCCTGTATGCGGTTCAGACACGATCAGGCCTGAAGGAGAGGCTGTAAGAAGGTGCACTTCACTTGCCTGTCCGGCTGTCCAGTATGAAGCTATAGTCCATTTTGCTTCCAAAACAGGAATGGATATAGAGGGGCTGGGGCCTGCAATCGTTGACAAACTTTTGCAGAAAGGGCTGATCAGAGACGCTGCAGATGTATATTATTTAAAATATGAAGATATTTACGGTCTGGAAAATTTCAAGGAAAAATCAACAAATAATCTTTTAAATTCTATAAATAAAAGTAAATCCAAACCTCTTTCCAGGCTTTTATTTGCCATGGGAATAAGATTTGTAGGTTCACACATAGCAGATGTACTTTCAAATAATTATAATACTCTTGATGAACTTATGGGTGCAGATTTTGAAGAATTAAGCAGTATATTTGAAATAGGCCCCAGGATTGCTCAAAGCGTAGTGACTTTTTTCAGACAGTCCCAGAACAGGCAAATAATAGAAAAACTTAGAAATGCCGGTGTCAATTTCCAATCTGGACAAAAGACTTTGGAAATCAATGAATACTTTAATGGAAAAACTTTTGTTCTTACCGGCAAACTGGATTCCTTTTCACGGCAGCAGGCAAAAGAAATCATTGAAAAATCCGGAGGAAAAGTGACTTCAAGTGTCAGTGGCAGTACTGATTATGTTCTTGTAGGAAGTGAGCCTGGCAGCAAGCTTGATGAAGCCATCAGGCTGGATATCAGGCAGATAAGCGAAGATGATTTCAGAAATATGATAAACAGGCAGGCATGACTGGATAGATAATGGCGGCACTTAACAGGAGAGACTTAAAAAGGCTGGGTATTGAAGAAAAAAAGAACGATGAAGGATATATCCCTAAGATAAGATGGAACATCAGGGACGTATTTTTTTCGATAATATTTTTGATAGCTGTCCTGACCGGTATTTATTTTCTATCAGCAAAGATAGTATCGGTTCTAAACCAGGGAAATCAGATAAGCATAACCAGCATCACGAATACAAGTTTTTCCATTTTATACGGCATTCAGGTACTTTTAATGGTCGGAACAGTCTGGTTTTTTGCAGTTTACTGGAGAAGAAGCAGGTTTAAGGATCTTGGTCTTACCTATTACAGCATTATAAAAACAATATGGTATTCCTTCCTTGCATTGCTACTTATCCTGGCTATCAATTTCATTTATGTTTTTGTCATGACAAGCGTTTTTAAAATCGCCCCTCCTGAGAATAAAATAGCAGAGCTTGTGGAAAACGGTAATGTATCATCTGTCATACTTCTTATTGTTGTCTCCCTTATTGCGCCGGTTTGTGAGGAACTTTTTTTCAGGGGTTTTATTTTTCAGGCATTCAGGCAAAGCTGGGGAGTCTTTGCGGGGCTATTCATTTCTTCCTTTCTGTTTGCGGCAGCTCATCTCGAACTCTATAATTTTATTCCTCTAATGGCGATAGGGTGGGTGCTTGCATATATATTTCATAAAACAAAATCTTTGATTCCTGTTATTTTTTTACATTCAATATATAATCTTCTGATGATACTTGTTCTTTTCAGCCAGTTTAAGGAAATTGCAGTATAATTTGATTTTTTAATATAAAGATATTATAAAATCTGTTAAAATTGTTAAGATTTTTGATTATCAGATAATACTTTACAAGGATTGTCATGGGAAAAATTATTAACAGGGAAGATGTAATACATATTTCAAATCTTGCAGAAATGGACTATGGCAGTGACGAAATCGATGAGATGACTTTACAGCTGGATAAAATCATTGAGCATGTTGCGAAGATAAGCGAAGTGGATACCGGTAATGTCAGCCCAACATCTCATGTTCTTGATATCTCAAATGTGTTAAGAGAGGATGAACCCCGTCAGTCTGTTGAGCCTGAAGAAGCTTTAAAAAATGCTCCTGAAAGCAGTGCTGACGGTTTTAAGATACCTAAAATAGACTGATAAGAAAGAGGTTTTTTTGGAACTGATCTCCATGAAGGCTCATGAACTTCATGAGCTTATTAAAAAAAAGGAAATAAAAGCAGAAGATATCGCAAGAGCTCATATTGAGAGAATTGAAGAGACTGACAGAAACATTAATGCTTTTATAACTTTTAAACCTGGTGAAATAATTGAAAATGCAAAAAAAATTGACAGATATATTTCCAAAGGCGGAGTAGTCAGGGATTTTACAGGTATCCCTATATCTATCAAGGACAACATCTGCGTTAAGGATATAAGAATGACATGTGCTTCAAAAATTCTTGCCGATTATACTTCAATTTATGATGCAACTGTAATCAAAAAACTAAATGCACAGAACTATCTTCTTCTCGGTAAGGCAAATATGGATGAATTTGCGATGGGTTCATCTAATGAAAATTCAGCATTTGGCCCTGTGAAAAATCCCTGGGACCTGGAAAGAGTTCCCGGAGGTTCAAGCGGAGGTCCTGCCGCAAGTGTTGCTTCGTTTGAAGCTGTGTGCTCTCTGGGTTCAGATACCGGAGGCTCGATAAGAATGCCGGCAGCCCTGTGCGGAGTGGTCGGGTTCAAACCTACATATGGAAGGGTTTCAAGATATGGAGTTGTAGCTTTTGCATCATCCCTTGACCAGATAGGGCCTTTTGGCAGGGATGTCACTGACTGCATTAATCTTTATAATGCAATTTCCGGTCATGATGAACTTGATTCAACTTCACTGGATATGAAAGACAAGAAAGATCACGAATATAAATCGGGACAGGGCATAAAAGGAATGAAAGTCGGTGTCCCCAAAGAACTTATGGTAAAGGAAGTAGATAGTGAAGTTAAAGCTTCAATACTTAATACAATAAAAATACTCGAGAAAAACGGAGCAGATATTGAGGAAACCACACTTCCGAGTCTTGAGTATGCTTTAAGTGTTTATTACATAATAGCGCCTTCTGAAGCAAGCTCTAATCTTTCAAGATTTGACGGTGTCAGGTATGGTTACAGGGACAAAGATGCACAGGGATTAAGGGAGATGTACAGAAAAACACGTGCAGCTGGTTTCGGACCGGAGGTCAGAAGAAGGATAATGATAGGCACATACTGTCTTTCTTCAGGATATTATGATGCTTATTATGAGAAAGCCCAGAAAATAAGGACTCTTATAATAAATGACTTTAAAAAAGCATTCTCAAAGTTCGACATACTTGTTGGTCCGACTTCACCGACTACAGCCTTCAGGCTTGGTGAAAGAATGGACGATCTTTTACTGATGTACTTATCTGATATATGCACCATACCTGTCAATCTTGCAGGTATACCGGCAATTTCTATTCCCTGCGGATTATCGTCAGACAAACTTCCTATCGGTTTTCAGATAATGGCTGACACTTTAAGGGAAGATAATGTTTTTAAAGCGGCACATGTTTTAGAAAGTGAAATAAATTGGAAGATAACACCAAAAATCTAGAGAATTCAAATAATTCAGAAAGAATCGGCAATGCCGAAGAAGAATGTTTTGAGACAATAATAGGCCTTGAAACACATGTCGAGCTTTCTACCAGGACAAAGATGTTCTGCGGCTGCAGGCTATCTTTTGGCGAAAAGCCGAACAGCAACACATGTCCGGTATGTCTGGGACATCCGGGTTCGCTGCCTGTAGTCAATAAAAAAGCAGTTGAATATGCAATGAAAATAGCGCTTGCACTTAATTGCAGAATAAACAAGCATACAATATTTCACAGAAAAAATTATTTTTATCCGGACATGACCAAGAACTATCAGATATCCCAGTTCAATCTTCCCATAGGCATAGGGGGTTATGTTGATGTTAATATGGGGGATTATACAAGGCGAGTCGGAATAACAAGAGTCCATATGGAAGAAGATGCCGGAAAGCTAGTGCACAGCGGAACAACGGGCAGAATAAGCGAAGCAGATTACAGCATAGGAGATTTTAACAGAGCGGGTACGCCGCTTATTGAAATAGTTACCGAACCTGAAATAAAAAGTCCTTTGGAAGCAAAACAATACATGATTACTTTAAGAAATATACTTTTATACCTTGATGTCAGCGATTGCAGCATGGAAGAAGGAAGCCTCAGGTGTGATGCCAACATATCCGTGAAGCTTAAAGATTCAGAAAAACTTGGCACAAGAGCTGAGATAAAGAATCTTAATTCATTTAAATTTATTCAGAAAGCTCTTGAATTTGAAGTGTCCAGGCATATTTCCGTAATCAATTCAGGTAAAAAAGTTATTCAGCAGACTAGGCACTATGATGACAAAACCCAATCGACCAAAGCTTTAAGATCCAAGGAAGAAGCTCATGACTACAGGTATTTCCCGGATCCTGATCTTGTTCCCATAGATATTGATGAATCCTGGATTGAAAAGATCAGGGATTCTATTCCGGAACTTCCAAACCAGAAAGAGAAAAGGTACAGAGACAAGTTCGGACTATCAGATTATGACAGTTCATTGCTTTCTGGCGATTTCGGGATATCGGACTATTTTGAAAAAGCTCTTAAAGCCTATGATGCAAATCCAAAGGGGATATGCAACTGGCTGATGGGCGATTTCAGTGCTTTTTTAAATAAAGACCAGATTTCCATAAATGACAGTAAAATCAGGCCGGAACATCTTGCAGGTCTTGTAAAACTTATCGATGATGGAAAAATAAGCTCAAAAATAGCCAAATCTGTTTTTGAAGAGATGTATTTTAAAGGGTCTGACCCTGATGAAATAATTAAAGAAAAAGGTCTTGAGCAGATAAGCGATGAAGGGGAGCTGGAATCCATTGTCGAAGAGGCAATTAAAAATAACCCTGATGCAGTCAGCCAGTACAGGGCAGGCAAAGTAAAAGCGATAGGGTTTATTGTCGGCCAGGTCATGCAGAAAACAAAGGGCAAAGCCAATCCTGCCCTTGTGAATGAAATAATAATTAAAAAACTTTCTTAAATCTGCTAATTATTGTTATTTTGGTTTAAAATTAAATTATATATTTTTAAATATTCAGACACTTAGGGAGGTCGTCCATGAATGATATTAAGAATATAGGGATACTAACTGGTGGAGGAGATACGCCTGCTACCAATGCTATTATAAGGGCAGCATATATAAAAGCAGTAATGCATGGATATAAAATCAGTGGAATAAAAAATGGCTGGGACGGACTGATTACAGGAAATGTATTTGAAATGGACCGCGAACTTGTTTCCGGCATACTTGACAGGGGAGGGACTATTCTCGGCTCTGCAAGGGTAAATCCCTTTAAAATTGAAAATGGTGTCGAGATGGTTAAAGAAAATATAAATAAATTCAGCATTGACGCCATAATATGCATTGGCGAAGATGATACCAATGTCGTCATGCACAGGCTGGGACAATATGGATTAAAAGGAGTAGGGATACCGCAGACAATCGATAATGATATTAATTATAATGATTATTCCATCGGGTTTGATACGGCAGTTGAAATTGCTACAGATGCAATAGACAAGCTCCATACGACAGCTTCATCACATCACAGAATTATGATTCTTGAAGTAATGGGAAGGGAAGCAGGCTGGATAGCACTGTATTCAGGCATAGCAGGAGGAGCTGATCTGATACTTATTCCTGAAGTTCAGTTTGATTACGATTATATCGTAAATGTAATAGAGGGAAGACGGGAAAGAGGCAGAGATTATAGTATTATTGTAGTTGCGGAAGGCGCAAAACCTGATACCAGGAAAATGAAACTGGAAGTCAAACCATTGATTGAGCTTGGAAGCCATGGGGTTATCGGGGGAATCGGCAATACAATTGCAAAGGAAATTGAGAGAAGAACAGGTTATGAAACAAGGGTAACAGTGCTGGGTCACCTTCAGAGAGGAGGAAAACCTACCGCATTTGACAGGATACTTGCTACCAGGATGGGGATAAAATCTATTGAACTTATCAATGAAAATAAATTTGATTATATGGTTTGTTTTGAGGGAAATAATATTAGTGCAGAGCCTATGGAAAAAGTTTTAAGCCAGTATAAGGAAATGGACCTTGAACTTTATGAAATTGCCAAAATCTTTAATTAATAATTTACCGGAAGAGAGGAATTTTTATGATAATAGCGATTGGAAATGTTGGAAGCACATCACTTAAAAGCAAGATACTGGATATCAATGAAAATAATGAGATAGTTGCGCTGGGAGAAGCAAATCTTGACAAAATAAAGACAGAGGGAGAATCAAATTTTACTCATAAAACAGGTAGTCAGGAAACAGTAAAAGAGGTCATTGATGTCTATGGGTTTAAGGATGGAATACAGTTAATTCTTGACTGGTATATAAAAAACGGTGTCATAAAGAAATACAAAGATATTGAAGCTATGGGCTTTAAGACTATTCTCGGGGAAACAAACGGCGCAAATCTTCTTACCCCGAAAATACTTGATGAGATGAAGAGGTTTTCTTTTGTAGCTCCTGTCCACAACATGCCTTATCTAGAGGCAATAGGGGAATTTAAAAAAGTACTTGGTGAAGATATTCCGCTTGTCGGAGTTTTTGAGCCATCTTTTCATTATTCAATACCGGAATACAGAAGAGTAATGGGATTTCCCTGGAAATGGTATAAAGAACTTGGAATAAAGCAAAACGGCTATCACGGCTCTTCTCACAGATATATGTCGGCTCTTATATATAAACTGGAAAATACTGATCAGCTAAAACTTATTACAATCCATCTGGGAGGATCCAGCTCTGTATGTGCGCATAAAAATGGAAAATCGGTTGATGTAAGCATGAAATTTTCCACTGATTCCGGTCTGCTGCAGGGGACCAGGGTGGGAGACTGTGATGGCATTGGTCTTTTATTTGCGATGAAAGCCCTTGGGCTTGGTGTGGAAGAAGCACAGAAAGAGATTTCAAGCAATGGTGGATTAAAAGGTCTTGCAGGAATCGGAACAGATGATTACAGGGATATTTATGCTGCAAGTCTTGCAGGTAATGAAAGATGTGGCCTGACAATCTCTGCTTTTCTGGACGGTGTAAGAAAATATATCGGAGCATTTGCAACAGTACTTGGAGGTATTGATGCAATTGCATTTGGCGGAGGAATTGCTGAGAAGGGAAAAGATACAAGGGAAAGAATACTTGGAGATATGGAATATATGGGAATCAAACTGGATCCTGCCAGAAACGAAGACTTCAATGGAAAACAGGCTTTGATCTCAGCGCCTGATTCCAAAGTAAAAATATATATAACTCCTACAAATGAAGAAATAGTCGTTGCTTATTTTGTAAAGAAAGTAGTTGAAAACGGAAGAGATCTTACTCCTGCAGAAATGGTTTTCAGGATGTAGATTGATTCGGTTTAATAAGTTTAATAATGATGAAGAATCAAGAACCATGACTAGCTTACAGGCTGCTATGCCGGCATAGTGATTTTAAATAATTTTAAGATTACAAGTCATAAAATAAGTTCCAGATATTCTGATAATCTGTGAAGTGATTTTTTTCTTCCAAGTATTTCTATTGTCTCAAAAAGAGGAAGACCTACTGTACTTCCCCATAATGCCAGCCTTAAAACCTCTGCAAGTCCGCCAAAAGAGATGTTATTTGTTACTGCAAGAGCTCTCAGTCCTTTTTCTATTTGAGAAAGGCAAAAATCATTATCTGCTATTTTTGATAAAACTGATTCTGACTGTTTAAGTAATTCAGCTGCATCAACATTTTTGTTTTTAAAGAAATTTTTTATTTCGTCCGGATAAATTATCTCGAAGAAAAAAGGAAGTATCATTTTTTCAATTTCATTTAAAGTTCTGGCTCTTTTGTTTACAAGAGGGATCATATAAATAATCTTGTCTTCAATTTCTTTAAAAATTTTCCCGATTATCGCAGAATCTTTCAAATCCGTTTTTTTAAGGCCATTACTTTTTAAATCTGATTCATTCATTTCAGGGATTCTTTTTTTAAGCCTGTCCCTTACTATTCCTGCCAGATCTGAAACTTCATGATTCTTTATATAGATGCCATTGATATTAAGAAGCTTGTCATAATCAAATTTCGCTGCTTTCTTGTTTATCGTATCAAGACTGAATTTTTTTATTATATCTTTTTCGCTAAAAATGGTTGTCTTCTCATCAAAAGCCCATCCCAGAAGTGAAAGATAATTTTTTAATGCCTCCGGCAGAAAACCTTCATCCCTGTAAGCTTCAACCGATATAGCGCCATGCCTCTTGCTGAGTTTTTCACCGCTTTTTGCCAGTATCATGGGCAGGTGTGTAAAAGAGGGTGGTTTAATATTCAGTGCATCATATATAAGAAGCTGTTTGGGTGTATTCGAAAGGTGGTCTTCTCCTCTTATAACATGGGTTATCTTCATCAGATAATCGTCTATGACAACAGAAAAATTATAAGTCGGCAGTTTGTTTGATCTTATAATTATAAAATCATCGATATTATTGCTGTTAACTTCAATTCTTCCGTATACGGTATCCGTAAAGCTGATTGCTTTATTTTCAGGCGACAGCATTCTTATTGAAAAAGGCATGTTTTTATTCAGCTTATCTTTTATCTGTTCATCATCAAGTTCAAGGCACTTTCTGTCATAGCTGAAGAATTCACCTTTTTTTGTATAATCCTTTCTGCGCTGTTCAAGTTCTTCAGTAGTGCAGAAGCACCTGTATGCTTTTTTATTATTCAGCAGAATATCGGCATATTTATGATAATATTCATTTCTTTCTGACTGTCTGTATGGTCCGTAATCTCCGCCGATATCCGGTCCTTCATCCCACCTGAATGAAAGCCATTTAAGGGAATCAAGAATCGTGGCAATCATTTCTTCCTGATGCCTTGAAACATCTGTGTCTTCAATCCTGAGAATAAATATGCCTTTTTCTTTTCTGGCGAAAAGCCAGTTAAAATAAGCGGTCCTTGCGCTTCCTATATGGAGATATCCTGTAGGGCTTGGTGCAAAACGCACTCTGATTTCATTCATAATATTAAGGATTTACCCATACTTTGATTAAACGGGTTCTTTCAACCCTCAGATCCCACAGAGGATCCTGTCTGTGTGTATACCCCGAAGGTACTCCTGAATATACTTCATTTATAAATTCAATATTTGTAAAACCCGTTTCTCTTAATATTCTGTTAGCTTCTTCAATCGGAATAAGACATATGAAAGGCAGGATTGGCATATCTTCTTCTGTAATCGGCACCTGCTCTCTGGGTTCGGCTCCATATGAGTACTGGGATATTGTTATCTGCTCAGACGGTGTGAAACGATTGGGGATCATTACCTGTCCTGTTTCGGGGAGTACTGTTACCTGAAGATTGAATTTGTCTTCTGCAGGTTTGGTGAAAGATTCTACAGGCAGGTCTGCTGTTGCTTTTTCCATAAATAGTTTAAACATCATTGCGGGATGAGCACCGCCCTGTACCCTCATATCATGAACACTTGACATCTTTTTGTTCTCTTCCGGGTAACCCATCCAGAAACAGGCAGCAAGATTAGTTGTAAAACCTGTAAACCATGCATTTTCTGCTTCCTGTGTTGTTCCTGTTTTCCCGGCAACCTCACGGTCTTCAAGCCTTGCCTTTGTTCCTGTACCTCTCTGAACAACCTGCTTCATTATTTCTATTGCCCTGAAAGCATTAATTGATGATATTACCTGTAAATTCTCAGGTTCGCTGTATTCTTCAAGAACATTGCCATCATTATCAATGACTTTTAAAATAGCAACCGGATTGTTTTTCTTTCCATAATTTGCGATAGTGCTGAACGCCGTACATACTTCCAGAGGGGATACGCCGGTAGTAAGACCGCCAAGTCCGATAGCCGGATAACCTTCTAGCGGAGTTTCAATACCCATTATATTTGCAATCCTTGAAACGGCTTCACCTCCGACTCTCATAATCAGCTGGGCATAAACGACATTGACCGATTTTACTGTACTATCTATTAAATTCATTTCTGCCATATCGGGATAAGATTCTCCCATATAATTTGAAATTTCCCATGGTTTGCTGTTGGGTATTTCAAATGTTATGGGTCCGTTTGGATTAAATGTCATGTACGGGCTTATGCCCTGTTCAAGCGCGGCAATTAAGGCAAAAACCTTAAATGTCGATCCTGGCTGTCTCTTGCTCTGGGTTGCAAGATTAAATTTCATTGTATCGAAATCTCTTCCACCTACCAAAGCTTTAATAAATCCGTTGGTGGGGTCAAGCGCTACCATAGCTCCTGTAGGATCTTCAGGATCCGGAAGTATTTCATTTATTGCATCTTCTGCATATCTCTGCATTTTCGGGTCTAGAGTAGTATAAATTTCAAAACCACCTTTGAAGACTTTATTTACACCATATTTTTTTATTAGTTCCTGCTTTACATATTCAGTAAAATAAGGAGCAAAATCACTGCTTTTTTCATCAGATCTTTCGAGTATTACAGGCTGTTTTAAAGCCACTTCATATTCTTTGTCTGTAATCATGTTTAATTCATTCATTTTTCCAAGGACAAGGTTTCTTCTTTCAAGAGCTCCTTTTTTGTTTGTGTAAGGAGAATAATATGTCTGTCCCTTTAAAATTCCGGCAAGAAGAGCACATTCCTGGATGTTCAATTCATCAAGCTCTTTATTGAAAAAAGTTTTTGCTGCAGTCTTGACACCATATGCACTTTCACCGAAAAATACTGTATTCAGATACATCTCAAGTATTTCATCTTTTGTATAGATTTCTTCAAGCTGCATGGCAAGAGCGACCTCTTTTATTTTTCGCTCCAGGGTAATATCGGTTTTTTCTTCCAGAATATAGGTATTTCTGATATATTGCATTGTTATTGTGCTGAAACCCTGTGAAAATTCTCCTGTTTTAATATTTATCAGAAGGGCTCTTGCAAACGATTCCAGGTCAACGCCTTTGTGTTCATAATATCTTTCATCTTCAATAGCCAGTACTGCATTAATCAGATCCTGCGGCATCTCACTTAAAGGTACAATCTCTCTGTTCTGTTCACCATGAAGAGTCCCTATAAGAGTTCCGTCAGATGCATAGATTTTGGAAGTAAGCGCATTTTCAACAGGTGAGAAATCTTTGATATCCGGAAGTGCATTGTAAAAATCTGCAACTATTTTTGTCCCTATCATTATCAGCGATGAAACGACTACAGCGCTGAATACAAAAAAGACAAGCATTATTGCAGCAACTGCCAGGATAATCTTCGGCGCATTACTTTTTTGATGCTTTTTTCTAAGTTTTTTTGACATATTTTTTACTGACCTCTAAAGAACCAAATAAAGATTATTGTAATCAATTAAAGCAAACATACCTGATATCAAGCAAAATAAAATATTAACACTATTATGAAAATTTTTAAATTATTAAAAAATTTAAAAATAATAATATAATGAATATTATTGCATTAACGCAATAAGTTACATATAATAATCCGTGAACTTTCCCATATGGAAGCTTTTTGATTATTTCAGAATGAAAGAAGGAATTTATGACTTATGTAAATACAGTAAAAATGCTGCAGGACACAATGCGCAATAATTATGTGGTGGGAGCATTTAATATTGTGGACATAGTTACCATGTCTGCAGTAATAGATGCTGCAAAAGAAAAAAAATCGCCGGTTATCATACAGACCTCCCAGAAAACAGTAAAACAGCTGGGATATAAGATTCTGGCGTCTTCTGCAAAACTTCTTTCCCAGGAAACAGATGTAGAAATAGCTATGATACTGGATCACGGGACTGATCCGGAAATAATCAAAAATTGTATTTATAACGGATGGAGCGCTGTAATGGTCGACGGCTCATCAAAACCATTTGAAGAAAATATAAAAATTACCAGGGAGATAGCTGATATTGCCCATGAGCATAATGTAAGTGTTGAAGGAGAATTAGGTCACATAGGTGGTGTGGAAGAGCATATAAGTGTCAGTGACAGCAATGTCAGATTAACAGATCCGGAGAAAATCCGGGAATTTAAAGAACTTTCAGGCGTAGACAGTCTTGCAGTTGCAATAGGTACTCAGCATGGTCTATATAAAGGCAAAGTATCGCTTGATTTTGAAAGACTTGGGAAAATAATGAAAATAGCTGATTTTCCGATAGTCATTCACGGTTGTTCGGATCTTCCCGAAGAAGATCTTAAAAGAATAATATCTTTTAACCCTTCCAAAATGAATATTTCAACAGAAATAAAACATGTATATCTTAATAGTTATAAAGATTATCTGTGTAATGACAATAATAACTATGAGCCCATAAATGTAATCAAGCTTGTATATGATAATACCAAAAAACTGGTTGAAGGATATATGGACAAATTTAACAGCAGCAACAGATATTGATTAAAACAGCTTGAAATTAAAGAAACCGGGAGGTTTGAATGGTTACTACTTTAGAAAATAAAGAAAGTTTTATTATGCAGGATTCTTCAAAAGAAGATACATATATTCCTGATTATGAATGTGATCTTCATTGCCATACAAACAGATCTGATGGAAATGATTCACCTCTGGAATTTATTTTAAAGGCAAAAGAATTAAAGATGAAAGCAGTTGCCATAACAGATCATGATATAACTCCTCCTCTTTTAATCGAGAATGAAAACGGAAAGCAGGTACCTTCTTTAATATTTGCAAAACAAAATAATATCGACCTTGTTCTTGGCTATGAATTTTCCTGTGACACAAATGTAGATGATGTCCATATAATCGGCTATGAATGTGACTGGGAAAACAGGGATATAATCAATGAATCCTCAAGGGCAAAAAAATCAAAGTCCGATGCATACGGAAAACTATGCAAAATTTTAAGCGATAACGGATATGAAATAGATTTTGATCTGGAAATTCTTCATTATAGAGATGAAAATAACCAGATATGTACAAGAAAGCCTGAAGAAGTTGAAAAGAAGCTGATTTTTGAAACAATGGCAAAAAAAGGATTTGCGCCCACCTGGCAGGATGCGAAGATCATGGTGAGAGACAATCCGGTCTTTAACATCAAGAGGCAAAAAATAAATCCTGTTGATGCCATAAGGATAATAAAAGAAGCAGGCGGAATTGCGGTCCTTGCTCATCCTTATCTGATTGACGAATATGTTGTTTCAGAAGAATTTGGGAAATTATCCAGATACGGATATATTAGCAAGCTGATAGATGCGGGCCTGGACGGAATTGAATCTACTTACACATATAACAAGACTTCATATAAAGGAAGCATGAGTCCTTCTGAGATAAAAAAAGAAGTTGAAAGCAGGTTTGGCGGAAGAATCAGTTTTTTTACCGGAGGTTCGGATTATCATAATGATGGCAAAAAAGGTGTTAAAAATCCAAGGATGATAGGCGAGGCTGGTATTTCTTATAAAGACTTTATAAAAATCTTTTATTAAATCTGATATTTGGATAAAATAAAAACCTGGTGCTCTGAAAAAGTATATATTTATATTTAACAAAATATTTATATAGGATTTTATTAATTTTTAACAAAGGTAAGGATGATTATGACAGTTGCTCTGGATAAAGCTGAAATCAAGCAGCTTACAGAAAGATCTTACAAATGCAGAAAGAACATTCTTAAAATGATGCGTCTTGGTGAAGCACACATAGGAGGAGCTTTTTCAAGTCTTGATATTATGACTGTTCTTTACAACAAGGTATTAAGCCATAACCCGAAAGAGCCCAAATGGGAGAAAAGGGACAGGTTTATCTTATCTGCAGGCCACAAATGTATGGCGCTTTACACTACTCTTGCCGATCAGGGTTATTTTGAAGAGGAAGTTCTCTGGACATATAACTCATTCAATACAAGAGTTCCCATGCATCCGGATGAGAAAGTCCTTCCGGGCATAGAATTCCCTACAGGCTCCCTGGGCCATGGTCTTGCAGTAGGGCAGGGAATGGCACATATAGCAAGAATGGAAAATCCTCCTTTCAGGGTTTTTGTAATGCTGGGAGACGGAGAAAGCGCAGAAGGCAGTGTCTGGGAGGCTATAATGTCAGCCGGACATCACAAACTTGACAATCTGATTGCAATAGTCGACAGAAACGGCCTACAGGTAAATGGTGAAACAGTAAAAATCATGGATACAAGCATACTTGAAGAGAAGTACAAAGCTTTTGGCTGGGAAGTACGCACAATAGACGGGCATGATTATAATCAGATTTATGATGCCCTTGCAAGTGTTCCGTTTGTAAAAGGCAAGCCATCGGCAATAATAGCTGACACTATAAAATGCAAAGGATTGTCTTTTGCAGAAAAAAAATTCGAATTTCATCACTGGCATTTCAAGGAAAATGAAGTAGATGATGCTATCGTCAATGTTGAGAACAGCTGCAGAGAGGAGTTGGTAAAAATTGAGAAGTAATTATAAAAATCTGATTTTTAAAGATATTAGTGATGAAGCCATTATGGAAGACCCAAGGAAAATACTAGCCGATGAACTGGTTGAACTTGGAAAGTCCAATAAAGACATTGTATTTGTCTCGGTTGATTCTTCACTTGGAGCTTCCGGTGGTCCATTTAACAAAAATTTTCCTGAAAGACATTTTGAATTCGGGATTGCAGAACAGAATGGCATGGGTGAAGCTGCAGGAATGGCTACATGCGGAAAAATACCTTTTATAGCCGGATATGTTCCTTTTGTGTCTTACAGATGTTTTGAGCAGGTCAGAGATGATGTATGCAAAACCAATTTAAATGTAAACATCATAGGCAACAACAGTGGATTTTCGGTAAGTGCTCTCGGACCAACCCACGTAATTCTGGAAGATATGGGAGTGCTCAGAAGTCTTCCTAACCTGACAATTCTCAGTCCTGCAGATGGCACTGAATACAGACAGTCTGTAAAGATTGCAGCTGAAATAAAAGGGCCTGTCTACATAAGAGTTTCAAGGATAAAAGCAAGAAAATTATTTGATAATGGACATAAACTTATTCCAGGCAAAGCAAATATTTTAAAAGATGAAGGCGATATTACCATAATTGCCACCGGCACAATGGTTTTAAATGCCCTTATTGCTTCTTCTATTCTTGAAAAGAAGGGAATAAAGACAAGAGTTATCAATATGAGCACTATAAAACCTGTTGATGAAGAAATTATTATTGATTCTGCAAATAAAACCAGGAAAATAGTAACAGTTGAAGAACATTCCGTAATCAATGGTCTTGGCGCTGCGGTTGCGGAAGTTATTGTTAAAAACAATCCTGTTAAAATGAAATTTTTAGGGACACCTGACAAATTCGCAGTAGTCGGCAGTTATGAAGAATGTATTGATTATTATAATCTGACACCTGAAAAAATAGCTTTACAGGTAGCGGATTTTGCAAGAGAATCATAATAAATTCTGATTCAGGTAAATTATAATAGATTAAGTTAATATTGGAGGAAAAATGAAAGTTGCAATAGGTTGCGATCACCAGGCAGAAGTCATAGATATGAAAAATGCTCTCATAGAGGTTTTAAAGGAAAAGGGCGTTGAGTTTAAAGATTTCGGTGTTTTTTCAACAGATCCTGTAGATTATCCTGATATTGCCAAAACAGTTACCCTGGAAGTGCAGAATGGAAATTTTGACAGAGGAATACTTGTCTGCGGTACCGGTATTGGGATGGCAATATGTGCAAACAAGTTTGATGGCATCAGAGCAGCAGTATGCCACGATATTTATTCAACACAGAGATCCATACTTTCAAACAATTGCAATATGGCAGCATTCGGGGCTCTTGTAACAGGGAAAAATACAGCACAGGAACTTTTAAAGATATGGCTTGACCTTGAATTTGTTGCAGGAAGATCTTCCAGAAAAGTTGAAAAAATATCCGAGCTTGAAAAACTGTAAAAATCATTAGCTATTTGAAATTGTTATCTTTGGATAACAAGATTTTAAAATAAAAAAATTGAGGATTTTACTGATATAATATTTATATTAATATATTAATAACATAAATGTTTAAGAGTATTTTTCCTATAATTGCTTGATTAAAGGTTAATAAAAATGGCTTATGATTTTAAATTAATGGTAAAGGTAGCCACTTTGTATTACAAAGATGGTCTTACCCAGGAGGAGATTTCATTAAAGATAAAGGTATCTAAATACCAGGTTAACAGGATTTTAAAGAGAGCTATTGAATCTGGAATAATCCAAATAAAAGTAATTGACTCTATCTCTGAGATATCTGATTTAGAAGAGAAGCTTGAAAAAACTTTTAAATTAAAAAGAGCAGTTGTTGTTGAAAATCTCGGTCTCTCAGAAGAAGAAATTAAGACAAAGATAGGACAAGCTGCGGCAGCCTATCTTTTAGAAATTATAAAAGATAATGAGATTATAGGTATTGGTTGGGGGTCTAGTATAAATGAAGTTGTAAATCATTTACCTAACAAAATCAATAAGAAAGTTGAAGTCGTACAGGTAACAGGAGGGATCCATCAGCTTGCACTTAATATAAATGGCTTTGATATTGTGAGAAGATTTGCTGATAAATTTAGAACAGAACCTCATCTGTTTTACGCTCCTGCAATTGTAGAATCAAAAACATTAAGAGACATGCTTTTAAACGAAGTATCTATCAATGAAACTTTTAAATATTTTAAAAAAATAAATATTATTATTGCTGGCATAGGTTCTTTATATCCTAAATTAAGCTCTTCACTTGTTGAAGTTGAACATATAGCTGAAAGCACAGTTCAAAAATCAGCAGTTGCTGATATCTTGTCTCATTTTATTGATTTAAATGGGAAGATAGTTGATGAAGATCTTGACAATAGAATGGTGACAATTACAAATGACGAAATATTAAAAATACCCTACAGAATGGGTGTTGCTGGCGGAGAAGAGAAGGCACATGCTATATTAAGTGCTATTCGCGGCAAGTATATAAATATTCTTATAACTGAAAATAAAGCTGCAAGCAAATTATTAAAAATTCATAATTAATTTATTTTTATCTAATTTTTAAATCAATATTAGCCAAAATAGGATAAAAAATTAGTTGCATTGTTGCAATATTTTGCATAATATTTTAAAAGTTGATATTAATTAAATTATCTGAAAGGAAAATGATGGAAAATATTTCAAAAGAAAAACAGATAGAAATGTTAAAAAAAATAATTGAAATTAGAATGTTTGAGGAAAAAACGGTTCAATTATATCAGCAGTCCAAAATCTGGGGATATTTGCATCCTTATATCGGAGAAGAAGCGGTAGCTGTCGGTATATGTTCAGCTTTGAATAAAGATGACTACATAATATCTACCCATCGTGGACATGGGCACTCTATTGCCAAAGGAGCGGATCTGGGAAAGATGATGGCAGAACTTTTTGGTAAAGTTACTGGCTATTGCAAAGGTAGGGGAGGCTCTATGCATATCGCGGATACAGAACTGGGAATGCTTGGGGCAAATGGCATCGTAGGTGGTGGCGTGCCAATCTCTGTAGGAGCAGGCCTTAGTTGTAAGATGGAAGGAAAATCAAAAGTAGTAGTTTGTTTCTTTGGAGATGGAGCTGCAAATAATGGTGTATTCCATGAATCAGTAAATATATCGGCAATCTTTAAATTACCAGTAATTTATGTGTGCGAAAATAATATGTATGCCATATCTATGAGTTCAAGAGAATCAGTTGCAGGAAATAATATAGCTGGAAGAGCCAATTCTTATGGTATTTTGGGATATAAGGTTGATGGAAGCAAAGTATTTGAAGTTTATGAAACAGCTGTAAAAGCAGTTGAACATGCAAGAAAAGGAAATGGTCCATCTTTGATTGAAGCACAGACTTACAGATTTTTCGGGCACCACCCAAATGATCCTGCATCATATAGAGATAAAGCAGAGGTTGAAAAAGAAAGAAAAGAAAGAGATTGCGTAATTAATACAAAAGAAGCTCTTTTGAAAGCAAAGATAATAAAACAAGATGAAATTGACACAATAGAAAAAGAAATTGAAAAAATGATAGACCATGCAGTTGATTTTGCAGAAAAAAGCCAAGAACCGGATTTGAAGAAGTTTCTAACTGAAGTTACAAGCTAAACTTTTTATTAAAACCCATTATTGATAAATAGTAATTTTATACTTTGAAAGGATTTTCAAATGAGAGAGATAGATTACAGAGACGCCATTAAGGAAGCGTGCATCGAAGAGATGGACAGGGATCCAAAAGTTTTTTTAATAGGTGAAGACATTGGTGTTTATGGTGGAGCTTTCAGAGCCTATAGCGGCCTTCTTGAGAAATATGGTCCTGAAAGAGTAATAAATACACCTATATCTGAACAGGCAATATTAGGTGGTGCAATAGGTGCTGCTCTTACGGGTTATAGACCCATAGCAGAGATAATGTTCATTGATTTTTGTGGACTTGCAATGGATCAGATTGTTAACCAGGCTGCTAAAATAAAATATATGACAGGTGATGCACTTAATGTACCAATGGTCTTAAGAACACAAGGTGGTGCAGGAAGAGGAATTGCTGCTCAGCATTCACAAAGTCTTGAAGCATGGTTTTATCATGTTCCCGGTCTAAAAGTAGTAATGCCTTCAACCCCATATGATGTTAAAGGACTTTTGAAGACTTCCATTAGGGATAATAATCCAGTTGTTTTTATTGAACATAAGATGATTTATCTTACAAAAGGACCAGTGCCCGAAGAGGAATATACTATTCCTTTAGGAGTAGCCGACATAAAAAGAGAAGGTAAGGATGTTACTATTTTTGCTTATTCAAATATGGTTTTAAAAGCACTTGAAGCAGCTGAAGAACTTGCAAAAGAAGGGATTGATTGTGAAGTAGTAGATCCTAGGACACTTGTTCCTCTTGATGTTGAAACACTTGTAAACTCTATTAAGAAAACCAATAAAGTAGTTGTTGTTTCAGAAGCAGCAGAGAGAGGTAGCGTGGCATCAGACATAATTGCAATTATTAATGACAGTGCTTTTGACTATCTTGATGCTCCGGTTAAAAGAGTATGTGGTCTTAACGCTGCAATCCCATATAACTCAAAACTTGAGCAAGCCTGCATTCCTCATAAAGAAAGCATTGTAGAAGCTGTTAAGTTGATTTTATAACCAAACATAAACTAATTAAGATTTGGAGAAATTATGCAAGACTAT
>DBPS01000030.1 GCA_002304935.1 Candidatus Humimicrobium oleiphilum
TCTTTTAAATGAGAACCTCTCTCGCAGGAATCTCCTGTAATTATAATTCTTCCTGTTTTTTTAACAGAATCTATTACCTTTTCATAATTAAACGGAACAAGACTTCTTGCATCAATTACTTCAACCGAAATCCCATACTGTTTTTCAAGTATTTCAACAGCTGGTAGCACCCTGTAGAGTGTAGCTCCTACAGATAAAATGGTTAGATCATTTCCTGTGTGTTTTATATCTGGTTCACCAATTTCAATTTCATAATAATTTTCTGGCACACCTTCTTTATGGAACATTTCTCCCATATCATATATTCTCTGGCTTTCGATAAAAATGACCGGATCAGTCCCGCTTAATGCAGAATTCATCAGGCCTTTTGCATCGTAAGGTGTAACTGGAAACACGACTTTCAATCCCGGTATATGTGTACATAATGAAGACCAGTCCTGGGAATGCTGGGCACCATATTTTGAACCAACAGACATACGCAATACCAGTGGAACCTTCAGTATTCCTGCGCTCATTGAATGCCACTTGCTCATCTGATTAAAAACTTCATCTCCTGCTCTTCCCAGGAAATCTGCATACATAAGTTCGACAACAGCTCTTCCTCCGCACATTGCATATCCTACTCCTGTTCCGACAATAGCTCCTTCTGAGATGGGAGCATTAAAGAATCTGTGATAAGGCAGGGACTCGGTCAGGCCCCGGTATACTGCAAAAGCACCTGCCCAGTCACGGTTATCTTCGCCATATGCAATAAGAGTAGGATCTTCATAAAATTTGTCAATCATGGCTTCAAAGATAGCATCACGAAGCTGGTAGGCTTTGGTCTTTGGATATAAATTTCCTGAAGAATCAAACGCATATCTTTCCTTGCTTTTTATCTGAATTATTCTTGGGTTTTCTTCTTTGGGAATAAGGACTTCCGGTTTTCTTTCAGGGTCCATATTTTTAATAATCTTATCTGAAAACATATACTCTGAAATGAATTCAGGATTCTTTTCAAGATTAATTCTTGGAGATTTTTTTTCATCTGCAGCCAGCCGGGTTATGTGCGCAATATCTTCTTTGGATTCAGATTCAATCTTTTTTATTTCATCTTCTGAAGCTATTTTTGATTCAATCAGCTGCATTTTAAAAGTTTTAATCGAGTCCTGTCTCTGCCATAATGCCTTTTCTTCCCTATTCCTGTAGGAATCAGCATCAGAAGGGCTATGACCGCTTAATCTATAAGTTATTACTTCTAATAGTACGGGACCTTTCCTATCCTGTATTAATTTTTTCTTTCTTCTGAAAGCATCTATTACTGCCAGCGGATTATACCCGTCAACAGTTTCAGCATACATCTGAGAAGGTGAAACACCTGCTCCAAGCCTGGACGCCAGGCCGAATGCCATTGTTTCTCCAGTTGTCTGGCCACCCATGCCATATCCATTATTAAAAATATTATAGATTATCGGCAGACCTCCGGAATGCCTTTCATCCCATAAAGTTTTAAACTGATCCATGGCAGCAAAGTTCATGCTTTCATATACAGGTCCGCAGCCAATTGCACCGTCACCTATATTGCAAACTACAAGTCCTTCCTTGTTGTTTACAAGTTTGAACAATGCGGCACCTGTGGAAATATCGGCGCTGCCTCCCACAATCGCATTATTGGGAAAAGAGCCAAAAGGAATAAAGAAAGCGTGCATGGAACCACCAAGGCCTTTATTAAATCCTGTTACCCTGCCGAATATTTCTGAAAGAACCCCATAAATTAAAAATTCTTTTGCAAGCTCTTTTATTGTCCGGGAACCGGTATTGCTCTCAATTACTTTATATATACTACCTTCAAAAAAATCTTTCATAGTTTTCAAAAGACTATCATCATCTGATTTATGGATGACAGACAAACCTTTTGCAAGTATCTCTCCATGGCTTCTGTGTGAACCGAAAATATAATCATCTATTCCAAGCTCATATGCCTGGCCGACATATGAAGCTTCCTGACCGATAGCCAGGTGAGCAGGTCCGGGGTAATCATATTTTATATCTGTATATTGCCCCTTTGTTTTAATTTCATTGAGCATGGTTTCAAATTCCCGGATAATAAACATATCTCTGTAAATCCTTAAGAAATCGCTTTTTGAAAAATTATCTTTTTCTTCCTTAACGGTTTTCTGATATTTATTTACAGGTATATCTTCAAAAGTAATTTTATCAGGATGCCTTCTTTCTGCTGGATCAATAACTAGTTTTTTTGTCATAATGTTCTCCAAGTAATAAAAATATTTTCAGAAAAATCAGATTTATTCACCCATTACTACAATCTGCACTGTACGTTTTCTTGCTCTTACCTGATCCCAGTCTATAAAATATGTATAACCGAATTCACCCAGATCAAGTTTGCCATTTTCAATGACAACAGTTTCAGAACGGCCAAAAATACACGAACGAAGGTGTCCGTCAGTATTTAAGCTCGTCCAGCCTCCAGGTTCACCGACACTGTCACCGAACTCAATATGCTTTGGTCCCGGATGCATATACTGATTTTCAACACGACAGGTAGGTATTAATTTTTCCATCAGGTTACAAAGATCCTGCTGCAGATATTCAAGTCCGAAATAAGTTTTATCATGAGAACATTCCTGAATCATTACCGAACAGGTGGTATGATGAGAATATATGGTACATATCCCTGTTTTGATCTTTGCTTTTTTGACAATTTCTTTGACCTGATCGGTTACATTGTGAAAAGTCGGATGTAATCCTTCAGACTGTACTTCAATTTTTTCATGGATCATTTTCATAATTACTCCTTTATAAGATTATTATTTATCTTTTTAAGTCTTTAAATTTTTATATTATTTTTTATTCCTGTCGTCCCATGCTCTTCTTACTGCACCAATCATCTCATCCACCATAGCTATACGGTCAGATGCAGTTGCAACTCCGCTTGAAGTACCTGTGGCTTCTGCTCCTGAAAAAATTATGTTGTAAACATCTTCACCATTTTTTATTCCTGCGCTTTGCAGCACAAGGATTTCCGGATTTGATGATTTTATGGTTTCGGTAGAGGCTTTTATATAGCTCATATCACTTGTTTTTCCTGTTGCGATCAGTTCACTCGGTTCAGCAACTATTATGTCTGGTGAAAAGCAGGCTATGGCTTTGGCTTCTGCAATCGTATCAGCACATACTATTGTAATTAAATCCAGTTCATCTGCTTTTTTAATTGTCCTGCTCAGAACTGAAAGAGTCAGCGGTTTTTCACAGTGATTAAGCATCACTCCTACGGCACCGGCAGCTTTTACTGATTCAGGCAGTATATCAGCAAGCCCCCGTCCTATTGGAATAGGATCCATATGGGGAGCAAATACAAAAAGATTTTTTGTTGCTTCGGCAACCCTGCGTATTTCTGTATAAGGTGTGGTGAATATTATATCAACATCATATTTTTCTGATGCTCTGTCAGCTGCCATTGCTAGTTCTATTATCTGGTCTCCGTACAAATAAGCTTTTGGCCCGATTTCAAAGAAAGGCGGTCTGGGTTTTAATCCTTTATACATATATTGCTCCTGAAAAATATTTATTCTTTAATATTGTTGAATCTCAAATATAATTTAGTTTTATATATCTAAAATGTCAACTATATTTTCTCTTTGTTTATCTATTGCTTTTTATTTGTAAAGTAGTTAATATTATTTTGTAAAAATTACAAAGGAATTTTAAAAATGATTGTTTCACCTTCACTTCTGGCAGCTGATTCAGGAAAATATTCTGAAGAAATAAAAGAAGTAGAAAAAGCCGGTCTTAAATATCTGCATATTGATGTAATGGACGGCCATTTTGTACCCAATTTATCTTTTGGCCCGAATATTCTTGAGGGTATCCGTAGTAAAAGCAAGATGATTTTTGATACCCATCTTATGATTGCAAACCCATCTGATTTTGTCGAAGCATTCATAAAAGCAGGAGCAGATATTATAACCATACATATTGAAACCAGTGATGATATATATAACTTATATAATATTTGTAAAGGCAATAAAAAAGGTTTCGGACTTGCAGTTTCGCCTGATACACCGCTTGAAAATTTAAATAGATATCTCAAAATAATTGATATATTGCTTATTATGGGAATTCAGCCAGGATTTGGAGGCCAGGAATTTATTCCGAAGGTCCTGGAAAGAATTAAAGAAATGGCAGTAATAAAGAAAACTTCAAACTTTAATTATCTTATAAGTGTGGACGGCGGGGTAAGCGAAGAAAATGCGACGGATATAGCTCTTGCAGGTGCAGACATTCTTGTAGCAGGAAGTGCAATTTTTGGAAAAGCAGATCGCAGTGAAGCTGTAAAGTCTTTATTATCCGGTAATGTAATTAAATAAATATTTTGAATTTTTAAAGGAAGGCAGAAACAAATGAAATCTGAATCATGGAAAAGAGCAGTAGAATCCTTTGAGATTGAGGCAGAAGCTATAAAGATAACATCTGAAAATATATCTGAAGCTGGATTTGGAAAAGCTGTCGGGCTGCTTGCAAAATCTGAAAGAATAGCTACAAGCGGATGCGGGCATTCCGGAATAGCCTGCCAGCATTTTGCGCACTCATTATGCTGTATAGAGCGTCCAGCAAGATTTATCTCTCCTTCTGAGGCATTGCATGGAGCAATGGGTTTTGTGCGGAAGGAAGACGTTATGGTTCTTGCTTCCCGTGGCGGCAAAACTGCAGAACTGATTCCGATTATAAAAATCTGTAAAGAAAAAGGTGTTAAAATTATTTCAGTTACTGAAAATCTCAAATCAGTTCTGGCAACTGAATCAGATATAGTAATGCCAATGAAAATAAAATGTGAGAGCGATAAATATGACAGTCAGGGCACCTCAAGCTTTATAGCACTTTGTGCAATATTTGATGCGCTCCAGGTAGCTCTTATTGAAGAAACAGGATACTGCAATGAACAATTTGCACTGATTCATCCCGGTGGCGCGGTTGGAGAAAGGCTGAATAAGTAAATACCTGTTTAATTTTTATTGAATGCTTTTTTTGAGCATGATAGACTACTTTTTAATAAATAAAGGAGAATGATGTCATCAGGAAGCGGATTAAAAATTGATGAAAGAAGAAAAAAGATACTGGAAATATTAAGGAGAGACGGTCAGGTAAGAGTATCTGAATTAAGCAGACTTCTTGACACGACAGTCGTTACAATCCGTAGCGATCTTGATATCCTCGAACAGGACGGATTTCTTGAAAGAATCCAGGGAGGAGCTATACAGACAGTCAAGAATTTTTATAATCTTGATTTTCAGCATCGAAAGCAGGAGCACATGGACTTAAAAAAAGCAATTGCATCAGCAACTGCTGACCTTGTCAGAGATGGCGAAACCCTCCTTATTAATTCTGGCACTACTACATACTACACAGCCGTGGAACTTAAACGCCATAAAAACTTAAATATTGTGACAAATTCAATATCTGTGGCAATTGAACTTGGAGCCCATCCCACTTTTCGCGTGATACTCCTGGGTGGAGACATCAACGCACAGTATTCTTTTACATTCGGTAAAGATGCCCAGGAGCAGCTTGGAAGATACAAGGCAGATAAAGCCATTTTATCAGTTGACGGAATCTGTAAAGATATCGGACTTACCACCTATCATGCCGAAGAAGCTGTTATAAATAATACAATGATCGAACGTTCCCGGGAAACCATAATAGTTGCAGACAGTAGCAAATTCAACCACGAAAGTTTTGCATTTGTAACCTCGCTCGATGAAATCGGCTACTGGGTTACGGATGCTTCGCTTGACAAAGAGTCAAAAAAAGAAATTGAAGAGCTTGGAATTAAAGTAGTTTATATATAGGGATAATGAATAAATCGCTGTCGCAACAAGATATTTATTAATATAGCTAAAAAACACTCTCTTCAAACACAGAATGTAAATAATTTGTTAAAGAATTCATTCAAAATAATTAAAAAAGCTTTAATTATAAGCTCTTTT
>DBPS01000047.1 GCA_002304935.1 Candidatus Humimicrobium oleiphilum
ATATTATATAATAATAATATATAATAAGATTATTTGACAAAAATGCATTACAAATATATTATACAATATTAAAATATCTGTAAATAATGCCTTAAAATAGCTGATAATCTGTTTTAAAGATAAAATAGGCTTAAATAAAATATTAAAACAAAATAACCAAAAGGAATTGAAAATACTAGTTTTAATAACAAATAATAAAGAAATTACAGATAATATCAGTTTATCAAGGTCAGATAACCTTGGAATAATACTTCTGAAAAAAAAAGACCATGTAATATATTATCTCGAAGAGCATATACGGGATTTTATAATATTTGATTCTGAAGAAAAGACTGCCAACCTGGATGCGCTGAAAAATTCCATGTCCTCCCAGACAAAGAAAAGATTGGATATTCTTATACCACCGATATCCTCGGAATTTATTAATATGCCCGATGGTGGTATTGCCAGTAGTTTAGAAAAAATTTCAGTGATTGTTTAATGATATGAGCGGCGAAGAAAAACTATATACAATAAAAGATCTTTCAAGCCTGGTGGGAATCAGCGAATCAGAAATAATAAGCCTGATTATGCAAAAAAAATTGAAGGCAATAAGAATAGATAAAGCTGTAAGGATTAAAGAAAACGATCTTGAAACATTCCTGGATTTCTTTGTTGGCAGCAATAACCAGGCAGAAAGAAATACGATTGCTCTCCCCAAGGAATCAGAGTTGATACTTTATTCAGCTGAACAGGTAGCAAAAATATTGCAATTATCTGTAGACAATGTGTGGAGTCTTTTAAAAAATGGCAAGCTCAAAGGTTTTAAGGTAAGGGAAGGCAGGAGTTCGTGGAGGATAACATCCGAAAATTTAAAAGATTTCATTGAAGCAAGGACAAAAAATTTAATTTAAGAATCTGATTTAGGAAAGAATTTCAATGATGCAAAAATATGATGAGGACAGAAGACTGAAATGGTGGGAAAAGCTGGTTATCGTAATGATAGTCATTCTCGTTTTGCTAATAATTTTTCTTGTTTTTAACGAGAGGATACTGGGTCTGATAGATGACTTTAAAAACTGGTATCAAAAGAGTTGATTTTGCTGATATTTTCAAAAGAAAGGAGGGAAATATAATGGCTAAATTCTTCAAAATGGTTTTAAAAATGGTTGGATTCGGTTCAACAGTAAGATGGTAATAAAAAATAATTAATTATTTTTTGTATATTTGTATGTATATTTGCTATAATTTTTTTTAATTTAAAAAAAGGATATAAGTGAGTAATAAAAATAATAGCATTTTAAATACTTATATTTTCACTGTATTCTTTTTTGGCTTATCGCTAGCATCTTATTTAATATACCGATTCGACAATATTTCCATACTGGGAGCGGTTCTGTTCGGGATTCTGATATTTCTTGCAGATAACTTTTCAGTTCCGCTCCCAAAGACTGGCTTTGTATCAGTAAATTTCGGGATTTCTCTTGCTGCTCTCATCATCTTTGGTCCTGCTACAGCAATAATAGTTACTTTTATTTCATCGATAAGCATAAGGGATATTTTAAAAAAAGAACCTTATTACAAACACTTTTTTAACTGCGGCCAGTACCTGATTTCAATTTGTATCTCAAGCTGGGTTTTTGAAATATTTTTTGACAGAAATGCAGATAATGTGTTTATTGCCAAAAATATAGGGCTTATTTTTATGGCTGCGCTGATATTTTTTATATTAAATACTTTTCTGACAGCATCTGTAATATCTTTAAGCAAAAAAATAAAAATAATAAACGTATGGATATTTAATTTTGCCTGGCTTTTGCCATTTCATATATTTCTTGTCGTAATGTCTGTGGCAATTTCTTTTCTTTACAAGCTTTATGGTCCGTTTACTCTTATGCTCACAATGATGCCTTTAATAATAGCGCAATACACGTATATGCTGAGAACTAATGAAAGAAAAGCTTTATTAAATANNTAGTCGAGGCAAAAGATATCTATACTGCCGGTCATTCTGTCAGGGTAGCAGAATATTCTGAAAAAATAGCACGTAAGGCAAGATTGAATGAATATGATATTGAAATGCTCAAGAACCTTGCCAATCTTCACGATATAGGAAAAATACAGGTTGATTTATCTGTATTAAATAAAACCGATATACTTACTTCTGAAGATTGGAATGAAATAAAAAAACACCCGATAGTTGGTTATGAGATTGTTAAGGAAATAACTTTTTTAAAGGATAATGCAAATGCAGTTCTTTACCACCATGAAAGGGAAGACGGCCTGGGCTATCCGTTTGGAATTGATGGCAAGCAGATACCTTATTTTGCAAAAATAATAAGCATTGCAGATTCCTATGATGCCATGACTACGGACAGGCCATACAGAAAGGCCCTGACACCTGCTGAGGCTATTCTTGAAATCAAGAAAAACAGGAACAGGCAGTTTGATGGAAATCTCTGCGACAAAATGATCGAAGTTCTTAATGAGGAAAATCAGATAAAATTATAAGAAAATTTATTAATAAAGATTTTTTTATTCTGCAGGTTTCTTAAACTTAAATCTCCAGGCAATTGATTTAAAAACAAGCTTAAAAAATTTTAAACTATCTTTACCCGGATTTATATGGCTTTTAAATTCATTGAGGTTATATATTGTTTTAATCGGGATATTTGTTATTTTAAACTTGTACCAGCTTGCTTTTATAAGCAGTTCGGGTTCGGTATCAAAATTACTTGTTTGAAGTCTGACAGTTTTCATAACATTGTGTTTGATAAACCTGAAACCTGATTGTACGTCATCTATTTTCTTTAAAGCTATCAGGGAAATGATCCATGAAGTCAGAAAATTAACAGCAAGTCTTATAAATGGCATACCTTTGGTATTTTTAAATCTGCTGCCGACTATTATATCCGGATCATTACTATTGACTTCAGAAATAAAGTCTTTTATTTCATCTATGCTGTGCTGACCGTCTGCGTCGATAGTTATTACCCCGTAATAATTATTTTTACATGCAAAATCAAATCCTGTCTTTAAAGCCTCTCCTTTTCCTTTATTGACTTCATGATTCAAAACAATTAATCTCATATTGCTTTCTGGTGCCAGCTGCTCAAGGACTTTTAAAGTATTATCGGTTGAACCGTCATTTACAACTATAATGTCGAGATTATAAACAGAGCATTTTTCTATTACAGATTTTATATATTTCTCTTCGTTAAAAGAAGGGATAAGTATAGCGATTTTTGATTTATCCGTATAACTTTTTAATTCCTCTGTCATTTAATTATCTAAATCTTTTAAAATATCATTTTCTGTTATTATCATATCAACTTTCATATCATAATTGGATACTGGAACATTTTCAATGATCTGTATGTTAAAACATAAAGAGATTTTTAATACTTCTTTATTTAATTTTGATAAAAGCCTGTCATAAAATCCCCCTCCGTATCCCAGACGATTTAAATCCCTGTCAAAACAGACACCCGGGATTATAGCCAGATCGACATCCTTAAGGGATGCTGGCTTGCATTTTTGCAGGATCGGTTCCATTATTCCGAAAAAACCAGGCTCAAGCTCTTTCCTGGGATCAGATACAAAATAGATTTCAATAATATTTTTCCCAGTGACTCTCGGCAATATGATCTTTTTTTTGTTCAGCAAAGCATCATTAATGATGATGCGGGTGTCTACTTCACTGCCAAAAGGATAAAAAAGCAAAACATTATTTGCAGCTTTATAATTTTCATTTTTAAAAAGCTTTGATGCAATAATATTGCTTTTACTGATTCTTTGTTTTTCGGGAATAGAATCTCTTAAACTTATTATTTTTTTTCTTAAGTTTTTTTTACTTGATTCTGTTTCTTTATCAGTCTTCATAAAAAGTTACATCAATAGCTCCAGGTCCGAGATGAGAACCAACAATACAGCCTATTTCTCCACGGATTATTTCTTTTATTCCAAATCTTCCTTTTATTTTTTCTGCCATTTCATCTCCTTCATCTTTCATGTCAGAGTCACCTACAAAGACATGTAAAGATTCAGGATTTTTGACCATGCTTTCCATTGTGGAAAAAAGCTCTATTTTTGCCTGTGACCATCTTCTTGTATTCTTGAAGGGAGATACTTCGCCAAGATTGAGAGTCAGTATCGGTTTTATTTCAAGAAGTGATGCAAGAAGAGCCTTAGATCTTCCTATTCTGCCGCCTCTTTTAAGATATTCAAGCGTACTGGGTATAAAAAGAACCGTAATTTTTTTCTTGTATTCTTCTACGGTTTTCAATATTTCATCTTTTGGCTTACCTGCCAAAGCAAGTTCAGCAGCCTTCATAGCCAGAAAGCCAGCGGGCATATGGACCATTTCTGAATCAACTATCGTTATGTCAGCATCTGGCATTTCTTTTTTTGCAAGCTCTGCAGATGCTATGGTTCCTGACATTTTTTTTGAAATCAGTATGTTTATAATACTATCATGTTGTTTGAGCAGTTCTTTATATTTTTCCAAAAAATCACCAGGAGTCGGCTGGGAAGTAGTAGGCATGACAGTGCTTTCCCTTATCATATTATAAAATTTCTTATGGCTTATTATCTGCGGCTCATCCTTATAGGTATCATTTCCAAACAAAACATAAAGTGGAACGATTGTTATATTGTATTTTTCTGCTAATTCCTTTGGTATATCTGAAGAACTATCTGCGACAATTGCAACTGACATTAATACCTCCTTATTTTTATTATAAATTAAACTACATTTTTAGTTTATTATTAATCATAAAAAAAAACCACATTTTAAATATCAGCATAAACAAAATAATTAAAATGAATTTTTATATTTTTATAATATACTTTTATCTTCTAATAAAAAATACTATATAAATATAGACTTAAAAAAGTCCCAGGAGTTTTATTTTTTTTATATTTTAAGAATATTATTATAATGGATAATTATTTTTATAGTCATGCAGATAAAATAATTATAAAAAACTTTTTTTCTGATATAATCGACTGTGTTTTTGTTTTTATTAAAATACAATTAATGCTACTTAATATTTCGGAGTAATTGGAATGAATAAAAAATTCTCGTTTTTTATTTTTGCATCTATTATTTTTGTGACTTTTACAGTATTTTCAGCCGCTGCTTCATCCTGTACCCAGAGAGAAAGAATTATAAAAATAGGAAGCCAGAATGTGATGACCGGTGATTTCAGATATTACGGCCAGGACCAGATAATAAGCATGAATCTTGCAGCAAAAGAGCTTGCACCAGTAAGAATAGGCGGGTTTGATTACAAGATAAGCGTCCTTTCCAGGGACGATGAAGGAAATGCCGAGAAATCTTTTCTTGTTTCCCAGGAATTGATACAGGAGGGAGTGGCAGGTGTTATCGGTTCAGCTTTTAACGCAACCACAAAAGCAGCTATTCCAAACTATCTTGAATATAATATTCCCCTTATAACAACTTCTGCACCAGGTACTGATCTGAACAAAGCCGGAAGTAATTTTTTCAGAATCATAATAAATAATGATCAGGTAATAGAAAACGTGGGTAGTTTTATTTTAACGGAGATCAAGCCCGAAAAAATTGTTCTGATTGATGATGGAAAAGAATATTCTATAAACTTTAATGTATACCTGAAAGAAATTCTTGGCAGTGATAATGCCGCAGGACAAATTAAAAGCATCAAGGATTATTCTTTAAGTCCGGAAACAGAGGACTTTGAGCTACTTGCAGAAAATCTATTGATCGATGATGTGGAGATGGTGTTTTACTGCGGAGATTATAGTAATCTTGCCAAAATAATGCAGACTTCCAAGGAAATCGGTATTACATCAGCATTTCTTACAGAAAAACTGTCAATGGACCAGGGCATACTGCAGCTTACCGATCAGCAATATCTTGAAGGATTGATGGCGGTAGTGCCACAACCTCCATCTCTTGCAATGTTTTCTGAAAATCCAAGAGCAATAGAATTCTGGAGGAAATATAAAGATTTTGCTCCTGAGGTTAAAGATACCGAGATTGAGGAACCTGGTGAGTTTGCTGCATATGCTTATGATGCTTTCTATCTTCTTATAGAGGCAATGAAAAAAGCTAATTCTGCCCTGCCTGAAGATTATCTGAGTTCCCTGAGGGATATCTCATATGAAGGTGTAACCGGAAAAATAGAATTCGATTCAAATGGAAACTTAAAATCCCCGCAGTCAACAATATTTATAATAAAAAACGGGTCCTGGGTCAGATTTCAGAAATAAACCCTTATTGTTTAAGGTAAAAAGATATTAAGGCTTTTGGGGCTTGTCTCAAATTCCGCGGGCAGCACTCCCATATATTCGCCATCGCCATATACATCGAATTTTTTTGCACAGTCTATTTCTACTTTTTCTGCTTTGAAGTATTTTACATCTGGAATACTCAGATGAGTTCCCGCATAGACACTTGGAAAGCTTTTTATAAATTTTATAAGGGACATGGCACCTATTACGCATACATCGAATTTTGAATCAAAGGGATCTGCATCAGGAGCTATTTTCATTCCTCCGCCATAATATTTTAAATTAGCTACAACCATCATCATTGTATTCAGACTCTCTGGTACACCGTCATGTTTGATTTTGAAAATTTTCGGTTTAAAGGTTACCAATGTTTTATATACAGAAAAGTTATATTTGGCTTCTCCCTTTATAGGGAGTCTTGTCTCATTTGCAAATCTAGTCACTTCTGAATCAAAACCGGAGCCGGCGATACCGATATAGTATACTTTTTTATTAAAAAGTCCCAGGTCTATTCTTTTTATATTATTACTTTTGATAATTCTTATGCTTTCATTTATATCAGGTTTGATATTAAATGTTTTTATCATATCGTTACCAGATCCGATAGGAATGATTCCCAAATTGCAGTCGGTATTAGCCAGTTTCTGTATCATATAATGGATTGTTCCATCTCCGCCTGCACCAATAAAATTCAGATACCCTTCCTTTATAAAATTTTCTGTTGCTTTTTCAACATCTTCTGCGCTATTTGTTATGTAAACATCTGATTTTATTTTATTTTCTTTTAAAGCTGTTTCAATTTTCTCTTTCTGAAATATTGCAGTTCCTCTTGAAGCGGATGGATTTAAAATTAAAATAGTTTTGTTCATATTAAAAACCATATCTTATTATTTTTATAAATAAAAAAATTATAATTATTTTTTTAGTAATTTAAACAGAAAAAATGATTTTAATCCAAAAAATTATAAAAAATTTTTAAAGCCTTTAGGTTTATTGACTTTTAATTTCAATTATAATAACCTAAAAAAATTAATATAAAAAATTTTTAAAAGAATAAAATGAACATATTCAATAAAATAATTGTTGTAATTCTTCTTATTTTTTTAATAGGTGTTTCAGCTTTCGGAATACTAAATGTCTTCGTAAAATGGATCAGCTGGTCTGATATTGCATTAATGATTTTTAATCCGAATGTCACTATCAGCAATCAGTATATTGCAGCACTTATACTTCTCTTTGTTATTGTGTTTTGCTTGTTTCTGCTGGTTCTTGAATTTTACAGAAAAAGAAAGAGAACTGCGATAGTTGCTGCTGTCAGAGAGGGAACAGCTTTAATAACTCTTGATTCTATTGCAAATCAGCTAAAAGACAACCTTTCAAAGATTAAAGGAACCAGGGATCTTTACGTCAAAGTTTTCCCTAAATCTAATGGTATAATCATCAATATTTTTTCAAAGCTATGCGAAAATTGTGATGTTCCTCTGAAAATGCAGGAAATAATAAAAACAGCATCAGGTTTTGCCGGATCAAAACTGGGTTTGAGGGTAGTCAGGACAAATCTTACGATTACAAATCTAACCAATATCGATTATGAGACAAAAGAAAAACCAGGTGTAACTGAACATTCTTTTCAGAGCGATAAACCTGAAGAATCTGAAAAAGTGATTAAACCCGAAGAAAATAAAAAAGAAGGTAATAATAATGTTACGGCACATAGAAATCTGGTAGTTGCTGAAAACAATCAGGATATTAAACATTCAGGAGAAGATAAGGAAAATACGAAACCTGAAATAAAAAATCCGGAAGCATGATTATTGCATTTTTTAAAGATAACCAAAAATTTAACTAATCTTTGCGGACTTAGTACAGTGGTAGTACATGAGCTTCCCAAGCTCAAAGGGCGGGTTCGATTCCCGTAGTCCGCTCCAATTTATTAAAAGAAATGATCTCATATCTCCATAGCATAAATATTTTTGAGAACGTGCTTCAGAAAAGGGGCAGTTATATTATATTGGGAGGCCCCGGTACAGGAAAAACCATGTTTTTAAAAGAATTCGTTGTTTATCTTACCGAGTATGCTGGCATTAATCCCAAAAAAATTCTGGTTCTTACTTTCAATCGGAAAAGTTCAAAATATCTGAGAGATGAAATAGCTGTAAAAGCCGGAAAAACGGTTTCGGAAATAGAGGTGAAAACTTTTTATTCATTGTGTCTTGATTTTTTTAAAGATTATATTTCAGGTATCGGACTTAACAGAATAAATGATTATAAAGATAATAGGGAAAGCAACTGCCAGGGTGAAAGCCTGATTGAAGATATATTTGAAAATGATCTTAATGAAATAAAAATACTGACCGCTCCTGAACAATGGAGTCTTTTAACGGATATCATTCTTGAAACTGACGAAAAGAAAATACCAGGAATAAAAAAAATGTTTTCAAATAAAAACACAAGAGAAAATATAGTACAGGAAATCTTTGATTATATATTGCGTGCCCAGGAAAATTTCAGAAATGCATCCGACCTTTTTAAAAGATTCAATCCTTATTCCAATAAAATGCTATATGAAATCAATACCATTTATTCTGCTTTTAATGAGGCTCTTGATAGAAGGAAAGTATATAATTACGGAAAATTGCTAATAGATACTTTCAGAATACTAAATTCAGATGATATTTTAAAAAAAAATTATAAGAAGAAATATGAATTTATCCTGGTTGACGAACTTCAGGAACTTAATTCTGCACAGCATAGCCTGCTTAAAGAAATATCTGATGATAATGTCATTTATTTTGGTGATGACGACCAGTCAGTTTTCAAGTTCAGGGGCTCCAATATAAATATATTTTTTAATGTTTTTAATAATATCCCCCAGAAACAAAAAATATTTCTCAGCAGTAATTACAGAAATTCTTTTCCTGTTTTAAAAATGATGGAGAATTTTATTTCAAAAAACAGCTTAAGAATAAAAAAAGATTATAAACAAAATCATGAAAAAGATATTGCAAGAAAAGACGGGACCGGCAACAGTTCCGGGGAGATAAAAGTAAAATCTTTCGTGAACAGATACGAAGAGTTAAATTTTATAAAAAACAAAATTTTAATTCTGAATAAAAAACTTGGTATTCCTTTTAATGAAATGGCTGTCATTATGAAAGGGACTGATTTTGAAACATCTCTGATGGAAAACTACTTTTACCAGAATTCAATCCCATTTTTCAGAAAAAGTTCCAGATCTGCTACAAATAACAGATATTCAGGTTATTTGTTAAATATCTGCCGTTTGATCAGTTTTCTTGACAAAATAAACAAAGAGAATAACAAATCAGTTAATGATAATGAAAAAGAGGAGCTAAATAATAAAATAAACTCACTCACAAGAAGTGTGTTTTTATCAGAGTTTGTAAATATTGATCCTGTTTTTTTTAAAGAAACCGAGTATCAATATCTTAAATCTGTCAGCCAGAAAAAATATTTGAATATATATGAATATTTTTTAAAAAATATAAAAACTATAAAAAAAACAGATGAAAAAAATTATTTAAGGATTTTAAGCCTTATCAAATCAATTAACACACATAAGAAAAATTTAAAAAAAGATGCCTATGCTTTTGTAATAAATCTTATAAATGACGACAATTTTGGTTTGCCAGATAAGATAAGGCATTACTTTGGACTATCTCAAAATGATAAAAATTCATTCAGTGTTTTTACGAATTTTTTGACAAGCATCAGGAATTTCTGCAGCGAAAGGTCCGGGGAAAACGACATTGTTTTTTATCTGGATTTTATAGAAAGATTTAACACAAATCAGTTTATTGAAGAAACAGAAGAAGCGCTTATTGAAGATAATGATAACGACGGTATAAGGATACTCAGTTTTTATGACTGCAAGAATCTTGAATTTAACGTAGTTTTCATACCTTTTTTAAACAAAGGGTATTTTCCTACCGTAATATCAAAACCGCAAATTTATGAAAATGATTATCTTGCCTTTCTTATTGAAGGGAGATTCTTTAATGATGAAGAAATAAAGCATCAGCACCTGGAAAATGAAAGGAGAATCCTGTACTCCGGAATTTCCAGATGTAAAAATTACTTATATATAACCTGCAGTGCAGGGCAGTTATACTCTTCATTTTTTGATGAATTGCTGCATATACTTTTGGAAAGAAAGGAAATGAATAAAATTATTCCCGGATCTTCAAACATAAAATGTTTGCCGGAGGAATCCCCGGAAGCATGCGAAAAATCGCTTGTTAAAAAGAAAGCAATTGTTTCCAGATATAAGACTGATGCAGGTAGAAATAAAAACGAAGCAAGATACAGGCTTTTATTAAATTATTTGAAAAACTACTATAGCCCGTTTCAGTGGTGGAATCTTATCACTGAAGAAGAGAATGAATTAAACCCTTTTACTGAAGATAAAAGTTCTAATAATTTTTCTTTCAGTGCAATAGATACCTATGATGACTGTCCTTTTAAATATAAAATGAGATACTTCCTGAAGTTAAGGACCGAAGAAGAAAATATGAGTTTGATAATAGGTTCTTTGTATCACAATATAATCAACAGATTTTTTAATGAAGATAATGGATCAGATTTTGATTCATTATCAGTAATAATTGATGAAACGCTTGAAAATAATAAAGATAATTTTAAATATCATTTCTATTTTAAAGAAATAAAAAATGAAATGAAAAAAAATTTTATTAATTTTTATAATAATTTTTCTTATCTCATCAAAGATGATGCCTGTTCTAGCCTGAATGACAGGATATTTACAGAAAAAGAATTTATTTTTGATATTGATGACAAAAATAGGATTAAAGGCAAGATCGACCTTATAAATCTAAGGGACGAAGGTTTTGCAGAGCTTATTGACTTTAAATCTTCTCAGAAAAAATATTCTGAAAAAGATCTTGAAGAAGAGCTGCAGCTTAAAATTTATTTTCTTGCCATGAAAAAAAGCAATAATATATTTAAACTTATCCCTGATATTGAAAACAGAATCATAATCCCCAGATATTATGTAATAGGAAATGAACAAGATAATTTTTTTACAGTAAACATTTCTGAAAAAACCGAAGAAATAATAACTGAAAAAATTTTAAATATCATAAGCAGCATAAAGGAAGAAAAATTCGATATAAATCCCAGAAATTATTTTAGCTGTAAAAGCTGCGAATATAAAATATTCTGTGAAAAATATTATGGAGAACCTATTTAAACCTTCGTCTGAGCAGAAAAAAGTGATTTTTGACGAAGAAAAGATAAAAAAAGTAATTGCCTGTGCAGGGTCCGGGAAAACAACCGTTCTGACTGCAAGTATTATAAACATATTGAAAGAAAAAAAATGCCTTCCATCCGAGATACTGGCACTTACTTTTACAAAAAATGCGGCCCTGAATATGAAGATCAGGATTTCAAAAGAGATACCCTGCGCAATTGATTCTGAAATGATAGATATTTATACATTTAATTCATTCGGTAATCAGATTATAAGAGAAAACAGCTTTCAGTTCGGGCTATCAAAAAATTTTAATCTGTTGAATGAAGCAAAATCATGGCAGATAGTTTTTGAAATTTTTAAAAATTCTGATTTTAAATACTTGAAAGCAGGCAAAAACATTGCCCTCTTTACAAAAAAAATACTGGACTATATATGGGATATTAAAAATAATCTCATCGATTCTGACATTATAAGAAATTATCTGGATAAATATGAATCTATTCTTTCAGAATATAAAAGCAGGGGACTTCAAAAAGAAGAAGTAAATAAAATAAATTATCTGCGTGAGATATTCAGCATATATATTGAATATGAAAAATTAAAATCATTAAAAAACTGCATTGATTATGCTGATCAGATTTTTATGCCGTACAGATTGTTTGATGGCTCTGTTTCTGTCCGGGAAAAATATCAGCAAAAATATAAGTTTATTTTCGTTGACGAATTTCAGGATACAAATAATTCACAGGCATATCTTCTCGCAAAAATATTTAACCCTAAAAGAAACAGCATGATGATAGTAGGGGATGATGATCAGGGGATTTATGGATTTAGGGGAGCCTCTGTTGAAAACATAATAGACATGCAGTATTTTGAATCAGAACTTGTTTCAGACACCAAACCTTATCTCTTAACCATAAATTTCAGATCAGGTGAAAAAATAATCAATTTTGCAAATAATATAATCAGCAATAATGCAGGCAGAAACATAAAAACCATAAAACCTGAGTTTTCAGGAAAAACATCAGAAGTGTTTTTCTTTAAAACTATAGACATGAAAGAAGAAGCTCTTATTATTTGTGAAATGATTAAAAAATTAAGAGAAAAAGGCATAATGCTAAAAGATATGGCAATATTATGCAGAAAGAAAAAGTTCAATGAAATAATAAAAATCTTAAACAAAGAGAATATCAGATATGAGTTTATAGGAAATAAAAATCTTTTTTATGAAAATGAGATCCTTTTTTTATTAAGCTGGCTTAAACTTGTTTATAATATATATGATGAAGAGAGTCTTATTTATTTATTTAAATCATCCAGATATAAAATTCCTGACAGAGACATTTATTTTTTAAAAAATCATATCGGTATCTCTAATGAAAATCCAGGTGATTGTAAAAAAGAAATAATTGTTTCTTCAAGGTATCTGATAAAGTCCCTGAAAACAGCAAATGAAAATAAATTCATAACAAAGGAAACGGGTAACAAGATAAAATCCTTTCTTTCAGAGCTCGGAACCTATATAAAGAAGTCTGAACAGTATGATCTCAGCGGTATTATTAATTTTATTTTTCATTCTTCAGGGCTGTATGATGAAATAAGATCCGGGTTTGGGCAGAATTTAAGGAAAAAAATAAAAAATGTTGAATCTCTTATCAGAATAGCTTCAGATTTTGAACAGGATAATTCTGATGCAAATTTTGAAAGTTTTGTAATCTATCTTCAGCAGCTGGCAAAGACTGAGGTAGAGGATCCAGACAGTATTGAGATTTCAGGAGATAATGCCGTAAAAATAATGAGCATACATGCAGCCAAAGGCCTGGAATTCAAAATAGTCTTTCTTCCAATGCTATGGGATAAAGACTACAAGCCCAAATTAAATTCAAAAGCTGAATTTGAACTTCCTTCCTGTCTCAGGACAGATAGCAGGATCTGGTCAGAAAAAGCATCTTATTCAAGCATGACAAAGTTTAAGGATAGACTAAAAGACAGAATCAGGGAAGAAGAACGAAGAATCTTTTATGTCGCTGTCACAAGAGCAGAAAAGCTTCTTGTTCTGTCCCAGCCCTTATTTGAGGATTATCAGGGAAATAATGATGAAAAACCTGCCGAACTTCTCAAGTTTATTGAGGAAGGTATCAATAATACATGCGGGTCCGATGATAAAAATCAAAATACAGCAATCATCAAAATCAGGGATAATGTCGAAATTTTAAACAAAGATAGTTTTATTGAAAGCAGAAATACATTGAACGAGTTTGAAGAAATTATAGGAAATTTGCAGCCTGAGGGTAAAAAATCAAAAAAAATCAATACGCAGAATAAGGATGCAAAAAACAAAAGAATCCTTCTGCCGGATTTTGGAAATAAAAAGAACATAGCCAGACTTGAAAATGAATTATTTGAAGATATCTGTAGAACAGAAGAGAAAGATATAAGAGCAGTTTCTAAAAAAGGTACCTATAAACAAAAAATAATAGGTAGCAATAAAAGATTTTTTACATTAACAGAAATACTTTCATATATCATTTGCCCGAAAATGTATGAATTAAGATATTTAATTAATATCCCCGAAAATACTGATAAAGGAAATACTGGGTTTGGAACAAAAATACATAAACTTATTGCTGATATAAGCATGCACTTATTCAAAGCATATAATGACAATAAAAACGGATGCAAAGATCATTCAGAATATAATATCCTGTTCAAAAAATACTATCTTGAGATTCAGCTGATAAAAAATGAAAAATTAAAAAAATGTCTTACAAGCTTTATTGACAGCAATATTCTGGATTTCGAACAAGTATACGAAATCTTTCTTGAAGAACTTTTTTACTGGAAAATAGATGATTTTTTTATAAGATGCCAGATAGACAGGGCAGATATACTGAAAAATGGTTTATTAAATATTTATGATTATAAATCCGGCTCTAAAAATAACAATATTAATGATTTGTACTATAAAAATCAGATCAAGTTCTATCTTCTTGCTGCATCAGATTATTTCAAAATCCCTGCCGAGAGAGCTGCAGGTCATATTTTATATCTTGGAAGTGGCGAGACTGATAAAAACTTGCTGGATCTGCCAGCATGCGATTACGAAAAAGAAAAGATCAGGCAGGCTGTTTCCGGCATAGTTTCATATGATTTTAAAAGCAAATCAGTAAATGAATGCAGCAGATGCACCTATTCTTCAATATGCAATTAATGAAAAATGTCTTCAGTAAATATACCTATTATACAATATACAATTAATAAATTTACTTTAAATTACTTTGGTGCACCATTTTGAGTATTTTTTGATATTGTTCCTAACTGCAAGAAAATAAATATCCTGAATTTTTTTTGTTATTTTGCCGATCTCATTACTGCTTATGATTCTTCCGTCAACATTTCCGATCGGGGCTATCTGTGCACCTGTTCCACAGAAAAACAATTCATCAGCAGTATAAAGTTCAGTTCTGCTAATCTGTCTTTCAATTACAGGTAAATCCAGTTCTTCTTTTGAAAGTTCAATAACCGTATTTCTTGTTATCCCCTCAAGTATGTCATTGCTTACAGGGGGAGTAAAAAGTGTCTCGTTTTTTACCATGAATAAATTCATTGCACTTCCCTCAGAAATAAAACTTGTTCCAAATGACAGGGTGATAGCTTCGTCGTAACCGTTTATCAGTGCTTCCGTTTTCTGGAGAGCAGCATTAACATAGCTGCCAGATATTTTTGCCCTGGGCGGTATACAGTTGTCCGGCACTCTTGACCAGGAAGATACGCATACTTTTAAAGCTCTTGACAGATCAAGATATTCTCCAAGAGGGATTGTATAAATAAAAAGATCCTGGGAATCCTTGTTGAGTTTCGGACCAATATTAAGGTCGCCATTATAGGCAAAAGGCCTTATGTATGAATCTTCGCTGTAATTTTCTTTTTTTAAAAGATCTATAGTGTAATCACATAAGTCTTTAATGGAATAATTAATTTTCAGCATCATTATTTTGGCACTTTCAAAAAGCCTTCTATAGTGGTCTTCCAGCCTGAAAATATAGTTTGCTTTTTCGATATCATTCCAATAACTTCTTATCCCTTCAAAAACTGCTGTTCCGTATTGAAGCGCACTAGTCCTTATATCGATTTTTGCTTCTTCCATTGGCACTATTCTGCCCTGAAAGAAAGCATAATTGGGATGGTTTAAATTTTCCATAGCGTTTCGTCCTTACTTATAAATTTAGTTTAAAAATAAAATTTTTTAAAAATTAATCTATTAAATTTTACTCTTTTAAGATTATATTTCAATTAAAAGAATAAAAGAAAAATATGAAGACAAGTGTGGCAAATAAAAAAACTCCGAGTTATCTTTTACCATGGTTCACACTTTAGGTTACTCAACATCTCGGAGCTTCTCTTAGAACTTTCCTCAGGGACTTTTCCAAAATCAGCTTACTCTTTTATTACTTTCGTCCTAAAATTTATTCTGTTTTGAGAGGTTGCCTCCTGTTCTAAGACAATCATTAATATAGCAATTAAAAAAATCATTGTCAATATTAATTCAAATAAAAAATTAAAAAATTAAAAAAATTAATTGTATTTTACATCAGCATTATGCAATAAATATAAAATGAAACAGTAGGTGTATAATAATTACTTTTAATAAGAATAAAAAATATTATGAAGATTGAATATGAGAATTCCACTTGAATTAATTCAGATTTTTTTCAGCGCAATGATAGTTGGTTTTTCGGGTGCACTTGTCCCTGGCCCGATGTTTACGCTTGTTGTAACCAGAGTAGCTCAAAAAGGTTTCCGCGCATCTTTGTTAATTGTCCTGGGACATGCAGTTGCTGAACTTGCAATACTTGTAATTTTTCTATTCGGACTAATTAACTATCTTAAAAATGAGATAGTGATTAAAATAATAGGTATTCTTGGCGGAGCAGGTCTTCTATATCTTGCTTATGATATGATATCTTCAAGTATAAAAAATAAAATTAAAATAGACTTTGATGCAAGTCCCAGAGAAAAAATCAGTAATGGCAAAAACAATGCTTTTATTCTTGCTCAGGGATTTTTAATAAATCTTGTAAATCCTTACTGGTATATCTGGTGGGTGACTGTAGGTGCAGCTTTTCTGATTAAAAGTTCTTCGTTCGGATATATGGGGACTTTCATTTTTTATACAGGGCATATCAGTTCTGATTTTATCTGGTATTTATTTATAGGATTTATTTTAAGCAGAGGGAAAAGAATAATCAACCAGAAGGCATACAGGATATTGTTTTTAATCTGCGGGTTATTTCTTGTTTATCTTGGTATAAAATTTATAATTGACTTTACCATGAGATAATTATGGATGAAATAAGGCTATACTGATAATATTAAAAATAGTTAAACAGAGCAGTATATAATGAATTTTAATGTCATAGGATTAAAGAATAATATTTTTTATTATAGCAATCTTTACAGGGACTATGTATTTGAATTTGATAAATTAAGTAATTTTTTTTCATACGATTACAGATCGCTTGATCAATATAAAACAAGAATTGATTTTTTAAAGAAAACTTATGATAAAGACATTATAGATAATCTCTGTGATGAGCTATATGAGTATAATCACTTGCTTGGATGCGGAAAAAAAACTCTTGAAAATATAAATATTCTAAAAAATGAAGACTCCTTTACTCTTGTAGCAGGACAGCAGCCCGGAATTTTTTCAGGTCCTCTGTATACCATATATAAAGCTATAAGCCTGGTATCTCTTTCCGCTTTACTTTCCGAGAAGCTGAATGTAAAAATCACACCTGTATTCTGGAATGCATCTGAAGATAACGACATAGATGAAGTAAAGAGTATAAACATACCTTCAGGTACTCTTGAAAAAATATCAATCGATATACCTGAATATCTAAGCAGATTAAGTTTTTCAAAGGTAATCCTTCCCGTAGATGAATATGAAAATTTAGTAAGAAAATTGCTTGATAGCCTGCAGGCTACAGAATATAAAAAAGAAATAGAGAAATTTTTAAACAGAATACTTGATATCATGATGAATGCAGGGAAAAATGACGGTTTTTCAGTTTCCAGGTTTTTTTCAGCAATTTTGTGCCAGTTATTTTCAGATTATGGTCTTGTCATAATAGATCCCGAGCTCTCGGTTTTGAAAAAATTTTCCCGGAAAATAATAGAATTTGATATTTCAAAACAGTCGGAGATACATGGTTCAATAGACTTTAATTCCAGGGAACTGGCAGCTCTAGGGTATCATAATCAGCTAAACCTGCTAAGAGATCATCTGGACTTTTTTTTAAATACGAAAAATGGAAGGGAAAAAATAAGAATAAATGAAAAAGGTAATTACTGCATTCAGGGATATGATAGCAAAAAGAATGAATTTTCTTTAAATGAGCTAAAAGATGTCTTGTTGAAAAATATAAGCGACACTGCATTAAATGTAATTACCAGGCCGGTTCTGCAGGACTGGGTCCTTCCCAATATTGCAACAGTCTGCGGACCGGGAGAAATAAGTTATTTTGCCCAGATCAAAGATATCTATACTTTTTTCGGGATAGAAATGCCTGTCATAATCCCCAGGCTTTCAGCTACCTTAATTGAGAAAAAAATAAAAGAATCTATGCAAAAAATAAAGCTGGATTATGAAAGTCTGGAACTTTTTCCTGACAGACAGGCCAGAACAATGCTTAAAAATATGATCGGATTCGATATTAATTCATTTCTGCTCGGACTTGAAAATGAAGTAAGCGGGTTAATTGGTGATAAAAAGAAAATACTGAAGAAACATGATATTGATGGAGAAAACTCTTTTAACAGAATTGAAAATAATTTAAAGAAAGAAATAGAAATATTGGGGAAAAGAATAATATCAGGATATGGCAGAAAGAATACTTACGTTGCTGATTCAATAAATAAAATTTATAATAATCTGCTGCCTGAAAAAAATCTTCAGGAAAGAAGTGTCAATATTTTTGATTATATAAACAGGTATGGGTTTCAAATCATAAATGGCATAAAAGAAAATATAAATCCATTTGATTTCAATCATAAATTTATAGAAATAATGTGAATAGAGGCGAAAAGAATAATGGATAGGGATAATAGGAATAAAGATACTATAGACATAATAGCTTTTGCACCCCATCCGGATGATGCTGAGATGGGATGCGGCGGTCTTTTAATAGCAATGAAAAAGAAAGGCTACAGAACGGGCATAGTAGATCTTACAAGAGGAGAACTTTCCAGCAATGGAAACCTTGAAACAAGAAGAAAAGAAACCTTGAAAGCTACAGAGATTTTAATGCTTGATTTAAGAGAAAACCTTGACATGCCTGATGGAAATATAGAGTGTAATATGAAGAATAAATTAAAAGTAATCTCTGTTTTAAGAAAGTATACTCCTGGAACCGTTCTGTTCCCTTATTATCAGGACAGACATCCTGATCATGAAAATTCATCAAAACTTATAAGGGAAGCAGTTTTTCTATCAGGCCTTTCAAAATTAGAAACAGGCATACAGGCTCACAGGCCGGATATTGTGTTAAATTATATGCTTCATCATGAATTCGACCCTTCTTTTATTGTAGATATTTCAGAATATTTTGAAGAAAAAGTGGAAGCAATAAAATCATATGATTCACAATTCTTTTCAGGGGAAAACAATCACATAATAACACATATAAGTACAAAAGCCTTTAAAGAGATTTTATATACAAGGGCCAAATATTTCGGACTTAAAATAAGAGCGGAATACGGAGAGCCATATTATATTAATTCAAAAATAAAAGTAAATGATCCTGTCAGTTTTTTTGATTATATCGTTTATTAGTGACATTAAGAATTTTTAACGACAGATATGGCCTGGAAATCAGATTATCAGAGTAAAAAAAAGCGCAGACTTGATTCTTAAAAAATACAATTAAATAAATATTAATAATCAGGAAATGAAAATCGGAATTATATGTTATCCCACATATGGAGGAAGCGGTGTTGTTGCAACTGAACTGGGTATTGAACTTGCCAAACTCGGAAATGAAGTTCATTTCATAAGTTATGAACAGCCTTTTAAGATTACAGATTATCTGGAAAATATTTATTTTCATGGAGTAGATGTTCTAGAATATCCTTTATTTAAGTATCCTCCTTACAGTCTTTCATTAAGCGTAAAAATGGCAGAGATATTTGAGGAAAACAATCTTGACATAATGCATGTCCATTATGCCATTCCGCATGCTGCATCAGCATTTCTTACAAAGAAAATACTTGGCAGAAATTCAGGCTTTAAATTTATAACTACTTTGCACGGAACGGATATTACCGTAGTAGGCAATCACCATTCTTTCTACAAACTGACTAAATTCTGTATTGAAAATAGTGACGCTATTAGCTGTGTTTCAGATTATTTGAAAAATCTGACAGAAAAGACCTTTAAAATTGATAAGAAAATTGATGTAATATACAACTTTGTTGATACCAGAGTGTATAAAAAAGATTACAGCAGTAAAGAAAATACGGGAATTGTAAAAAAAGATGAAACCGGCATAATACACATTTCAAATTTCAGGCCTGTAAAGAATATCAAAAATGTGATAGGGATTTTTAACAGGATAAGCAGGGAAGTTAAATCAAAATTACTGCTTGTCGGAGAAGGTCCTGATACTTCAGTTGCAAAAGAAATAGCCAGGAATCTGGACATAGAAGAAAAAATTGTTTTTCTGGGTAGAAAAGATAATGTGATTCCGTTCTTAAACAGCTGCGACCTTTATCTTCTACCCTCAAAAAGTGAAAGTTTCGGAGTTTCAGCACTGGAAGCCCTGAGCTGCGGGCTCCCAGTCATAGGCACTAATGTCGGAGGCCTTAATGAAGTAGTAGCACATGGACTTTGCGGATTTTTATATAGTCCTGATGATGTTGAAAAGATGTCTGTATCTGCAATAGAACTTTTAACAGACAAAACAAAATTTGAAAAATTTTCTTTAAATGCCAGAAAAAGGGCTCTTGATTTTGATAGCAAAAAAATGATTCCGGCATATATAAAGCTTTATGAAAAAGTTATAAAAGAATAATGCATTTTTTATAGCAATTTTTATATAAAAAAGAATATTTATATATTATAATTAATTTTGTATTTATTATTGCTTAAGAAAAATATAAAATAATATTAATTTTAACTTTTAAATTAAAAAAGTAATCCTTAAGGAGAGATAAATGCCAAAAAAATATTTAAAGGTCCTTGTATTTGCATTAGTGTTCATACTGACCTTAAGCTTTACATCATTTTTAAATGCACAGGAAGAAGACAGCACAAGCGATCTTCCAAGTGATGTTGCAAATTATGAACCCACTGCTGCTGACAAAGTGCTGATGGTTCAGCCGGCAGTCTGCTATATAACATCAGTATTTTATGGTTATGTCCTTGATCCCTGGACCAACCAGTGGAGCGATTACTATTATGAAGCTTTTGGAGGGACCGGCTTTGTTGTAAATCCGGATACCGGTCATATAGTAACTGCAGGACATGTAATTGATATAAATGAGGCAGAATTTAAATATGATTTGATTTATTCTTATCTTATGGACACTTATGGAGATTTCGGAGAGCTTGATGGCTGGACAGATGCGGACTGGAACTGGGCTTATGAAAACATTAAAGTGGAAGGAAGCGAAGGACCTCCATACGACCTTGAAGTATATGTTCAGTTCAATACTGCAATAGCATCCGAGCCTCAGGGGCCAGGCAGAAGCTCTTATCTTAGGGCAGAAGTTGTAGCAAAGAGCCCTTTTGAGCAAAGGGATATCGGAATATTAAGGATTACTCCTCAGACAGGAAGGAGCCTTTCAAGTGCACTTCTCGGGGATTCTTCAATGATAGAAGTCCAGGATGCTGTTACAATGATAGGTTATCCATGGACCTCTGATATTGGCCAGGATAATCCCTTAAGCCCTACTGTTACCAACGGGACAGTCAGTGGAAAACAGATGGTCGGAGGAACTGAATGGGTACAGATTCAGGGAGATGTAAGGCCAGGCAACAGTGGTGGCCCTGTTCTTGACAAGAATGGAAATGTCATCGGGATTGTATCTGCCGGGACTGATAATACGAATAACTATATAAGGCCAAGTAATGATATAAAATCTTTTCTTAATGCTGAAAACAAACTCGGACTGGTTGACCAGGAGTGGAGAACAGGCCTGGCGATGTTCAGGCTTAAACATTTTAGCGAAGCAATCAAAAGGTTTGATGCTGTTCTTAATCTAAGCGCTGGACATTTGCTCGCACAGGAATACAAAGCCAAGGCACAGGCAAATATGGGGCAGGATGTTCCCCTGGCGGCAGATACAACTATGGCGTCAGTAACTGAAGAAACCACAGCGGTAGTTTCAGTTTCTGAAACAACAGTACCTGTTGCTGCGCAGGAAACCGGTTTAAGCAAAAAAGTGTTATGGGGCATTATAGGTGGAGCAATAGGAGGCTTGATATTTATTGTACTTATAATCGTTCTTATAATAATGCTTGCCAAAAGAGGAAGCCGCCCGCCTGTTCAGCAGCAGGCACCGTCTTATCAGCAGCCGGCACAGCCACAGCAGGTAACAAGTAATGCGGAAAATATTGAAAAGACCAAAAGTGATGAAGAAGAAAAACTGAATTTCTGTCCAAACTGTGGAGCCAAAGTTGATGATGAACAGGTATTTTGTGCAAAGTGCGGTAATAAACTGAAATAAAATAATCTGATCAATATGATCATATTATAAAATTAAATAGATATTTCATGAAACAGGCATGGATTTTTTCAGATTCATGCCTGTTTCTTTTTTTAAAAAATACATTATTAAAATATTGTATTAATGATTTATCTGTGTTAAAATTTTTCATCAAATATTTTACAGAAATGAGAATAAAATGTCTTTTTATAAAAATAATTTAGTGCATGCAAGACAAACATTCCGCTTCAAGGAATTATCAGTTCTCATTTCAAATATAATTAATCTCCTCGTCATTATTATCCTCCTCGTGGGTGTTTTATCCTAAATTACGGATAACTGGACCTGCCTGGAGAATATTTTAGTTTTTTCTTTTTTTATCCGTAAAAATAATCGCTTTGTTTGAGGTTTTTTGTTTTTTTATTTTCATATAAAATACTAAAAAGGTAGAATAAAAATAAAATTTTTTAAATTTAAATATATCAGGAGGATTAATGAGAAGTGATTTAATGAAAGATGGAATTGCGAGGCTTCCTCATCGCTCGATTTTCAGAGCCCTCGGGCTTACAGGGGAAGAAATCAAAAGACCTATAATAGGAATAGCCAATTCTTTTAATGAGCTTATTCCGGGACACATGCATTTAAATTCAATAGTAGATGCTGTAAAAGCTGGTGTAAGGATTGCAGGCGGGACCCCTATGGAATTCTGTACAATAGGTGTATGCGACGGTGTTGCAATGAATCATCCCGGCATGAAATACTCACTTGCGTCAAGGGAGCTGATTGCAGATAGTATAGAATCTGTTTGTATGGCACATCCTTTTGATGCAGTTGTTTTCGTACCAAATTGTGACAAAATAATCCCCGGGATGCTGATGGCAGCATTAAGATTAAATATCCCTTCGATAGTTGTAAGCGGCGGTCCGATGCTTACCGGAAGATATAAAGATAATGACATTGATTACAGTACCTGTTATGAAGCAATAGGCAAATTCAGCAAAGGTGAATATTCAAATCAGGATATTGAGTCAATTGAAGAAGAAGCTTGTCCTTCATGCGGAAGCTGCTCAGGGATGTTTACAGCAAATACCATGAATTGTCTTACTGAGGCAATAGGCATGGCTCTTCCTGGAAACGGAACAGTTCCTGCTGTTTATTCAAAAAGAATAAGGCTGGCTAAAGAGGCTGGCATGCAGATAATGAAAATTTTAAGCAGGGATATAAAACCCAGGGATATTGTTAATACAAAATCCATTAAAAACGCAATAGCTGTCGATGTGGCACTGGGAGGTTCAACAAATACTGTCCTGCATCTTGCAGCGATTGCACATGAAGCAAAAGTTGATTTTCCTCTGGAGATGATAAATGAGATAAGCGCCAGGACTCCTAATCTGTGCAGGCTGAGCCCTGCCGGCCCATATCATATTTACGATCTTTATATGGCAGGAGGGATTCAGGCAGTTATGAATGAGCTGTATAAAAATTCATTGATCGAAGGAGATGCACTTAGCGTTACCTGCAGTAGTATATCAGACAGCATAAAAAAATCAGAAATACTTGATAGGTCTGTAATTAAAACAATTGATAATCCTTATTCTCACGATGGCGGATTAAAGGTATTGTTCGGCAATATTGCCCCTGAAGGCTGTATTGTAAAAAAATCAGCTGTAGATCCTTCAATGTATCAGCATAAAGGACCTGCGAGGGTTTTTAATTCAGAAGAAGAAGCAGTTCAGGCAATAATCGGGCAGAGGATAAAGCCAAAAGATGTAGTCGTCATTAAGTATGAAGGACCAAAAGGCGGGCCCGGAATGCGCGAAATGCTTGCTCCGACATCTGCAGTTGCAGGAATAGGACTTGACAAAGAAGTAGCATTGATTACTGATGGAAGGTTTTCGGGTGCAACAAGAGGTGCTTCAATAGGCCATGTATCCCCTGAAGCAATGTCCGGAGGGCCATTTGCAATAATCCAGGATGGTGACATTATTGAAATTGATATAATTAATAATAAAATCAATGTTTGTCTGGATGATAATGAAATCAAATCAAGGCTTGGAAAATGGAAAGCTCCTGAACCAAAAATAAAAGAAGGATATATCGGCAGATATTCAAGAATGGTAACTTCAGCATCAAGAGGGGCTGTTCTTGAATAATATTTGAAAAAAACTATAGTGAGGTTGATATTATGAGTAAAATAAGCGGTTCAAAAATGCTTTTAAAATGTTTGAGAGAAGAAGGAGTTGAATATATTTTTGGCTACCCAGGCGGGAAAGTCATACCGATTTATGATGCCATATATGATGAAAAAAAAATAAAGCACATTCTTGTCAGGCATGAACAATGTGCTGCCCATGCTGCGGACGGGTATGCAAGAGCAACTGGCAGAACAGGTGTATGTATGGCTACTTCAGGTCCTGGCGGGACTAATCTGATAACAGGAATAGCCAATGCATACATGGATTCAATACCTATTGTTGCAATTACCGGACAGGTTTCAACTGGTGAGATAGGTACTGATTCATTTCAGGAAGCAGACATAACAGGTATTACTTCTCCGATAACCAAACATAATTATCTTGTTAAAAATGTCAGAGACCTTCCTGCAACAGTAAAAGAAGCTTTTTATATTGCTTCTACCGGCAGGCCGGGTCCGGTTCTTATTGATATCCCGATCGATGTTCAGAATGCCCTTATTGATGAAAACACCAAAGCTGAAATTAATTTACCGGGATATAAGCCTACTATCAAAGGTCATTTAAAACAGATAAAAGAAGCAGCACTGAAGATCTATAATAGCAGCAGGCCTGTTATTTTTTCAGGAGGAGGAGTTGTTTCCTCAGGTGCTCACAAAGAATTAACAGAATTTGCAAGACTTTCCAGAATTCCTGTACTTACTTCTCTGCTTGGAAAAGGTTCATTTCCTGAAAATGATGAGTTGTCGCTGATGATGGCAGGGATGCATGGAACAAAATTTGCAAATCTTGCTCTTACAGAGACAACCCTTATCATAGGGATAGGAGTAAGATTTGACGACAGGGTAACTGGAAAATTAAGCGAATTTGCAAAAAATGCTGAAATAATCCACATAGATATTGATCCTGCCGAAATTGGAAAAAATGTAAAAGTAAAAATCCCTATTGTGGGGGACGCAAAAAATGTACTATCTGATCTTATAAAAGAATATAGGATTATTCGCGATGAAAAGGGTGACGCCCCAAGACAGGAATGGATCGATATTATTCGTAAATGGAAAGAAGATTATCCTGTTTCTTATTTTACCGATACTGATTCTTTGAAACCAGGATATATTATAGAAAAGCTGCATGAAATTGTTAAAGATAATGCTATTATCTGTACAGAAGTAGGGCAGAATCAGATGTGGGCAGCCCAGTTTTTCAAATGCAGCAGACCAAGGACTTTTATTTCTTCAGGAGGCCTGGGAACAATGGGTTACGGTTTTCCGTCATCTATAGGAGCGCAGTTCGGCTGTCCTGACAAACTGGTTTTTGACATTGCCGGTGATGGAAGTATCCAGATGGTATCACATGAATTTGCCACAGCAGTTGTAAATAAACTTCCGATAAAAATAATACTTCTAAATAATGGTAATCTTGGAATGGTTAAACAATGGCAGGAACTTTTTTATAATAAAAGATATTCCGAGACACTGGTCAGGGATTGTGTTGATTTTGTCAAACTTGTTGAAGCCTATGGAGGAGTCGGAATAAGGGTAAAGAAAAAAGAAGATGTCGAAAAAGCAATAAAAGAGGCTATAAACATTAAAAACCTTGTACTGATTGATTTTCATATTGATCCGGATGAAAATGTTTTTCCTATGGTTGCCCCGGGAGCTCCTATTAGTGAAATGATGGTGCTTGGAAAGGAGAAAAAATGAATCATATAATATCGGTAATGGTTGAAAACAAATCAGGAGTACTTGCAAAAATAGCTGCACTTTTCAGCAGGAGAGGCTTTAATATTGAAAGTCTTGCTGTAGGAACTACTGATGATGAAAAGGTTTCCAGAATAACCATAGTTGTTAATTCTGATGAATCCAGTATTGAGCAGATAACCAAACAGCTACACAAGCTGATAAATGTTATAAAGATACAGAAATTGCTGCCAGAGCATTCTGTCCAGAGAGAACTGGTACTTATAAAAGTAAACACAGAAAATAAAAGCAGGGCTGAAATACTTGAAATCGGCAATATTTTCCGTGCCAATGTTGTGGATGTTACAAAAGGGACTATAATGTTGGAACTAACCGGGAATTCTTCCAAGATAAGTGCTTTTGAAGAACTGTTAAAACCTTATGGGATCCTTGAGTTTGTCAGAACAGGTATGATTGCCTGTTCCAGAGGAAAAAAATATTAATAACTTTAAAAAAAAGACAAGGAAAAGAGATGTCTTTTAATGAAAAAATATTAATAACTGAAGAAATAAGCAGACAGGCAGCAGAATCTTTAAAAAAAGATTTTACTGTTGATGTAAAAAAGGGACTATCCGGCAGGGATCTGGTTGAAGAGATAAAGAAATATGATGCGCTGATAGTAAAAAATACTACAAAAGTAGATGCAGAAGTAATCAAAAATGCTGAAAACCTGAAAGTCATAGCAAAGGCAGGAGCTGGCATAGATAATATCGATATCAAATCTGCTTCCAGAAAAGGTATTTATGTAGTTAATTCAGTTTCAAGCAATCTTGTTTCTGCTGCTGAACTTGCAATTGCCCTTATGATGGTCTGCGCCAAGAAAATAAATATTGCCTGCAGAGCAGCATCAGTGAAAAAAAATATAGATAGAATAAAACTAAAAGGAATAGAAATCGAAGGCAAAATTCTTGGAATAGTAGGTCTGGGAAAGACAGGATACCTGGTCGCCAAAAAAGCATTTGCCATGGGTATGGAAGTTTATGCTTTTGATCCTTATGTCCTGGATGATAAATTCTGGCAGCTTGGTATAAAAAGAAAAGACAATCTGGAAGACCTGTTCAGAATATCTGATTTTATTTCTATCCATCTTCCAAAAACAAAAGAGACCGCAGGTTTGATTGATAAGAAATTATTTGATTGTATGAAAAGTGAATCTGTGATTATAAGTCTTTCAAAAAAAGGTATTATAGTTGATGATGATTTATATGATGCCATTAAAGAAAAAAAGATCGCTGCAGCTGCAATCGATCTTTCTGAAGCAGATTATCTTAAAGATTCAAAACTGTCTGAACTGGAAGAAGTCATAATTACTCCCCACTTAAGCGGTTCCACTCTGGATGCTCAGGAAAAAGCAGCGTTTGAAATAAGCAGGCAGGTCCAGGAAATCCTGAATGGAAAAATCCCAGGGAATGCAATAAATCTTCCTTTGTTTAACCAGGAGATAATAGAACAGTCTTATCCTTTTTATGAGTTGTGCAATAATCTGGGTTCTATTTTTGCGCAATTTTTTGAAGGAGATCTGGAAGCAATAGAGATAATCTATAATGGCAAAGTTGCGCAGCTGAAAACAGGTTTTCTAACGACAGTAATTCTTTCAAAAATACTTGAAATTAAAACTAATGAAAGAGTCAATATTGCCAATGCCCATATGATATGTGAAGAAAAAAAATTAAAGATAAAAGAGACAAAAGATACAACAACCGAGGATTTTATAAATCTTATAAAGGTCAGAGGCAGGGTTGATGACTATTCAGTGACTTTGTCTGGTACTGTCACAGGAATGAAAAATGTTCCAAGGTTCATAGCTATTGATAAGTTTGAAATAGACATGGTGCCCTCAAAGCATATGGCTTTCTTGAGATATAAGGATATCCCGGGACAGATAGGCAGGATAGGAACTGCTTTTGGAAAATTAGGTGTGAATATTGCAGCAATGCATGTAGGAAGAAAGGTTGTGAGCGGAGAAGCCCTTATGGGCTTAAATCTCGATTGTGAAGTAACAGATGAAATTCTTGCAAAATTTAAACATTTATCAGGTTTCAAAGATATAAGAATAATAAACCTATAAAAAATATAATTAAAATATAAGAAAATTTTTTAAAAATTTAAACTGAAAGAAGTGAAAAATGGCATCTAAAATATTTATTTTTGACACGACTCTTAGGGATGGAGAGCAGGCACCCGGCATACATCTGAACGTAAAGGAAAAACTTGAGATAGCTCATCAGCTGGCAAAGCTTAATGTTGACATTATAGAAGCAGGTTTCCCCATCTCTTCGCCAAGTGATTTTGAAGGGGTAAAAGCAGTTTCAAAAGCAATAAAGGACCGATCCATAGCAGCTCTTGCCCGTGCAAATTTCAAAGACATCGATGCTGCCGGAGAAGCTCTAAAAAATGCAGCAAACCCTGTAATACATACTTTTATCTCTTCATCTGATATTCATCTTAAATATCAGTTAAACAAATCCAGGGAAGAAGTACTTGAAATAGCTGCCGCATCAGTAAAGAGATGCAAGAAATATACGGACCAGATAGAGTTTTCCGCAATGGATGCAACCAGAAGCGATAAGGAATACCTGGCGAAAATGTATGAGATTGCTATTAAGAACGGAGCAACTGTATTAAATGTTCCGGATACAGTAGGATACGCCCTTCCCCTGGAATATTCTGAGCTGATTGCTTACCTTATGAATAATGTAAAAGGGATTGAAGATGTAATTATCAGCGTGCATTGTCATAATGATCTGGGTCTTGCAGTTGCCAACTCCATACTGGCTTTAAATCATGGCGCAAGACAGATCGAATGCTCTGTAAATGGCATAGGTGAAAGAGCTGGAAACGCAGCAATAGAAGAAGTTGCACTGATAATAGATACAAGAAAAAAGGATCTTGATGTCTATACAGATATAAATATAAAAGAAATAGCAAAGACTTCAAGCCTTGTTGCTTCACTGACCGGGTATCTGATTGCCCCCAATAAAGCAATTATAGGCAAGAATGCATTTGCCCATGAGGCAGGAATCCACCAGGATGGCATGCTAAAAGACAGATCTACATATGAGATTTTAAAACCGGAGGACATTGGTCTTTCTGCATCAAAGCTTATACTTGGCAAGCATTCAGGAAGACACGCATTTGCAAAAAGGCTGGAAGATCTGGGATTTATGTTAAGTGAAGCCGAGATAGAAAAATCTTTTGAAAGGTTTAAATTGCTGGCAGAGAAAAAAGGTGCAATCAGCGACAAGGACCTTAAAGCAATCGTACAAAATGAAATAAGAGAGACTTCAGAATATTTCAAACTTAATTATTATAATATTCTAAGCGGTACAAATATAAAATCTACATCAACAGTAGGTATAGAAATAAATGGAAAACTGTTCGAGTCTTCGTACAATGGTGACGGACCTGTCGATGCTTCTTTTAAGGCAATAGACCAGATTACAAAACTTAAAGCAAAACTTGTCGAATATGTAATAGAGGCAGTTACTGAAGGAAAAGATGCCATAGGATCAGTAAAAATCATTGCAAGTGCCAACGGAGTAGAAGTAATGGGCAGAGGAATAAGCACTGACATTATTGAAGCCAGTATAAAAGCCTATGTTGATGCAATGAACAGGATCATAGAAAAACAGGAAGTTGAATAAATAGTATATTAAAATATAATATCAAAATATTTATTGGTAATTATCTGTATATTTACATAAATGAAAAAGATAATTTGATATTTGATTTATTTTTATTTTAGCAATGGAGAAAATTAAATGAATAAAAATAAGAAGTCACAGACCGCAGCTCAGAAGATACTTGCAAAACATTGCGGAAAAGAATATGTAGAAACAGGAGAAATAGTCAATGCAAATGTCGATCTTGTTCTTGGCAATGACATAACCATGCCACTTGCAATCGAAGAATTTAAAAAAACTGGCGCAAAATCCGTATTTGATATTAATAAAATTGCGATTGTCCCTGATCATTTTACTCCTAATAAAGATATAAAATCAGCTCAGCAGGCAAAAAAAATACGGGAATTTGCAAAAGAGTATGATATTAAAAATTATTTTGAGATAGGATGTATGGGAATAGAACATGCCTTGATTCCTGAAAAAGGCCTTGTTCTTCCCGGGAATCTGATAATCGGTGCTGATTCACATACATGTACATATGGTGCATTGGGAGCACTTTCAACAGGCATGGGAAGTACAGATATAGGCATGGCAATGGCAACAGGCAGGACATGGTTTATGGTCCCCGGAACTATAAAGTTTAACTTAAACGGTAACCTTAAACAATGGGTGACGGGAAAGGATATCATACTTTATATCATAGGGAAAATAGGTGTTGACGGGGCATTATACAAATCCATGGAATTTACAGGAACGACTATTGATTTAATATCAATGGATGAAAGATTTACAATAGCAAATATGGCTATTGAAGCTGGTGCAAAATTCGGATTTTTTAATGTTGATAAAAAAACAATAGATTTCATTGAAAAAACCGGGAAAGATAAAAAAATGTTTGAAGTTTATGCAAGTGATGAAAATGCTGAATATGATGAAATAATAAACATTGCAGCTGAAGAAATAGACCTGCTTGTGGCAGCTCCGCACCTGCCTTCTAATGTAAAGAAAGTCAAAGAACTTGGAAATATTAAAATCGACCAGGTTGTGATAGGTTCCTGTACCAATGGCAGAATTGAAGACCTGAGAATCGCAAACGATATTATTGCAGGTAAAAAAGTAAATTCTGAGGTAAGGACGATCATTATTCCTGCAACTCAGAAAATATACCTTGATGCTTTAAAGGCAGGATATATTGAAAATTTTATAAAAGCCGGATGTGTTGTCAGCACTCCTACATGTGGGCCCTGCCTTGGAGGGCATATGGGAATTTTGGCTGAAGGAGAAAAAGCAGTATCAACTACCAACAGGAATTTTGTAGGCAGAATGGGCCATCCTGAAAGCGAAGTTTATCTTGCCGGTCCGGCAGTTGCCGCCGCTTCAGCAATAACAGGCAGAATAAGTATTCCTGAATAATTTTATATGTAATTTTGGAACTTCAAGGAGGAAATTTGATAATAAAAGATAAAGCAATAAAATATGGCAGCAATGTAGATACAGATGTAATAATACCTGCAAGGTATCTGAACACCATTAACGAAAAAGAACTGGCTGCACATTGTTTTGAAGATCTGGATAAGGAATTTGCAGAAAAAGTAAAAGAAAGCAAAATAGTGGTAGCGGCTGATAATTTCGGTTGTGGCTCATCAAGAGAACATGCGCCTCTTGCAATAAAAGCGAGCGGTGTAAAGTTAATCATAGCCAAATCATATGCAAGGATCTTTTTTAGAAATGCAATCAATATCGGTTTGCCCGTAATAGTAAATGAGCAGGCAGCAGATGATATCAGTGAAGGAGATACCATAGAAGCGGATCTTGACAAAGGAGAGATAAAGAATATCTCGACCGGCATGGTTTATTTAACAAAACCATTCCCGGAATTCATTCAGACGCTGATATCAAAAGGCGGATATGTAAATTATGTTAAAGATAAATTTGATAAGGAGAACTGATGAAAAAGATAATGGTTTTGCCAGGAGATGGTATCGGACCCGAAATAGTCGATGAAGCACTCAAGATAATTGATTTTTTTATTGAAGAATCGAATCTTGATATAAGGTATGAATTCGGGGATATAGGAGGCATTGCGATTGACAAGTATGGCATACCATTGAAAGACGAGACTCTTGAGATGTGTAAAAATTCAGATGCGGTTCTTCTTGGTGCAGTGGGCGGGCCGAAGTGGGAGACAACCGAACCGGGAAAGCCCAGGCCAGAGGATGCTCTCCTGAAAGTAAGAAAAGAGATGTCGCTTTTTGCAAATTTGAGACCTGTCAGGATATACAAGCCTTTGATTGACTCTTCAACTTTAAAAAGGGAAGTCATCGAAGGTGTCGATATCCTTGTAGTGAGAGAACTTACGGGAGGCATTTATTTTGGCAAAAGAGAAAGAGTAGTTTCGAATGAAGATATATTTGCATATGATACCGAGCTTTATCACCTGTATGAAATAGAGAGAATTGTAAAACTTGCTTTTGAAACAGCAAGGCTGAGGAGAAAAAAAGTAACATCAGTTGATAAAGCCAATATACTTGAAAGTTCAAGGCTCTGGCGTGAAACAGTTATGCGTATTCATAAAGATTATAGCGATATTGAATTAAATCATATGTATGTGGACAATACATCAATGCAGCTTATCAGGAATCCCAAGCAGTTTGACGTAATAGTTACTTCGAATTTGTTTGGTGATATTTTAAGTGACGAGACTGCCATGATATCAGGTTCGATAGGACTTCTTCCAAGTGCTTCACTCGGTGAGAACAATTCAGGAATGTATGAACCTATTCATGGAAGTGCACCTGATATCCAGGGAACAGGGAAAGCCAATCCTATTGCCCAGATTCTTTCTCTTGCCATGCTTTTCAGATATAGTTTAGGATTAAAAAGAGAAGCAGGCAGAATAGAAGCTGCCGTAAATCAGGTTCTTGAGAAAGGTTACAGGACTCCCGATATCAATACAGAAAACGGAAAGCTGATAAACACAAAAGAGATGGGAAACCTCATACTGGAAGCTGCCAGTGATTTGAAATGATTCGATGGAATTAAAAAATAGATTCAGGGGAATATAATGCCAAATAAAATTTTTATTTTTGACACAACATTAAGAGACGGTTCTCAGGGCGAGAATATTTCTTTTTCAGTCAAGGACAAACTCCGGATAATTGAGAAATTCAATGATGTCGGTATTGATTATATAGAAGTCGGTTTTCCTGCATCTAATCCAAAAGATATTGAAATTTTTGATATCTTAAAAACAAAGAAGTTCTCAAATTCAAAAATTGTTGCTTTTGGAAGAACCAAATATAAAGATACTTTAGTACAGGATGATGATAATATAAATACACTGATTGATTGCGGTGCTGATGTCATCTGTATTTTTGGGAAATCTTCTGCTTTTCACGCGGAGAAAATAATCGAAACTTCTCTCGAAAACAACCTTGAAATGATTTTTGAATCAGTATCATACCTGAAAAAGAATTCTCCGGAGACAATCTTTGACGGAGAGCATTTTTTTGATGGCTTTAAAGAAAACCCTGAATATGCAATAAAAACATTAAAAGCTGCAGAAGACGGTGGGGCTGATTTTATTGTTCTTTGTGACACAAACGGAGGTACCTTACCGTCAGATATGTCAAGAATAGTCGAAATAGTGAAGAAAGAGATAATGATACCTATAGGCATTCATGTTCATAATGATTGCGGTTGTGCAGTAGCCAATTCAATAATTGCAGTCAATAAGGGAGCAGTCATGGTACAGGGAACAATAAATGGTTATGGAGAGAGGACCGGAAATGCTGACCTCTGCCAGATAATACCTAATCTTGAAATCAAAATGAAACTTAAATGCCTGCAGGATGGCAAACTTAAAGATCTTACAAGCCTGTCAAGGTTTATTGCAGAAATTGCGAATCAGATACCCGCAAATCATCAGCCTTTTGTCGGAAGCAGCTCATTTGCACATAAAGCCGGTATGCATGTAAGCGGAGTAAGCAAATACTCGACAGCTTTTGAACATGTACCTCCGGAGATGATAGGTAATTCCAGGAGGATACTGATAAGTGAGCTTTCGGGTAAAAAATCGATAATCCTTAAGGCAAAAGAATTTGGTATGGATCTGGAAAATGAGCCAAAAACAGTAAATGAGATTCTTGAAAGAATACTTTCTCTTGAGCATGAGGGATATCAGTTTGAAGCAGCTGATGCAAGTTTTGAGCTTCTTGTAAGGGATATTACCAGAACAAAAAAGAAATATTTCAAGCTGGAAAGTTTCAGGATATTAAACGAAAAAAAGGAAAACGGAGAAGTGCTCTCAGAAGCAACAGTAAAGATACATGTAAATTCAAACAGGATAATTGAAACAGCAGAGGGAGTAGGACCTGTAAATGCTCTTGACAAAGCATTAAGAAAAGCACTTACAACATTTTATCCCGGCCTTGAAAAAATCATACTTACTGATTTTAAGGTAAGAGTCCTTGATGAGAAAAAAGGCACCGGTGCAATTGTAAGAGTTTTCATTGAATCCACTGATGGAGAAAAAAGCTGGGGCACCATAGGTGTATCAGAAAACATAATCGAAGCAAGCTGGGAAGCTCTAGCAGATAGTATAGTTTATGGATTGAATCATATAGAAAAAGCATAGATAATGCTTTTCTTTTTCTATAAAATTTTTAATAATCATAATTTGATATTTTATTATTTTTTTTAATATCATTTGTTACAAGAATTAGGAGAGAAAAATGTCAGGTATGATAGTCTTGAGAATTGTGCCTTTTATCGGTGCTTTTATTGCCTTAATTCTTGCAGTTGTTTTCACAAAACTTGTAAACAAGAAAAATCGTGGAAATAAAAGAATGCAGGAAATATCAGATGCAATTTACATAGGAAGCCGGGCTTACCTTAATCAGCAGGCAAGAATAATGATAATATTTTTTATTGTCATTGAAGTTTTGTTTTTTATAATGGTTAAATTCGGATTCCTGGAATATCCTTCTTTGCTTGCTTTTGCTACCGGAGGCGGTTTCAGTATAATGATCGGTTATATAGCAATGTGGATTTCAACAAGGACAAACTCCAGAGTTACCCAGGCTGCAAAAGAGAAGGGTCTTGGTGAAGCAATGAATATAGCTTTTACTGCAGCTTCAGCATCAGGTCTTATCCTCGGAGTAGTTGCACTATTTGATACTGCATTATGGTTCAATGTATTGTTCTGGTGGTATGGAAGAAGCGGTAGCGATCTTGCAGTAAATCTTGACCATGTCGTAAACATTCTTGTTACTTTTACAATAGGTGCAAGTTTTGCAGCGTTTTTTATGAGAACCGGCGGAGGCATATTTACAAAAGCGGCCGATATGGGTGCTGATTATGTGGGCAAAGTGGAGTCAGGTTTAAGGGAAGATGATTACAGGAATCCAGCAACAATAGCTGACAATGTCGGTGATAACGTCGGTGATGTAGGAGGTATGAATGCAGACTCTCTTGAATCATGGGTCGGTGCGATAATCTCTGCCGAATTTCTTGGATTTCTTGCATTTAAAGATTCACCGATGTTATTAAAAAGCATATTGCTTCCCATGCTTATTTCAACAGCAGGTGTATTTGCTTCAATAGTTGCAATATTCATAATAAAAGGAACAGTATCAAGATATAAGCAAAATGCGACAGTCAGCAAACTTACCAGCACCACACTGTCAGGTCTGTTTATAACCTCTTTATTGGTTATATTATTTTCATTCTTTTTAACCTGGTACATAATGGGTGCAGGATATATGTATATATTTTATGCATCTATAGGCGGACTTCTTGCAGGATTTCTGATAGGTCTTTTCACATTATTATATACTGACGCCAAATTCCGACCCACTAGGAACATAGCGGAGAGTGCAAAAAGCGGTCCTGCGACTCTTGTTGTAAACGGGCTAGCTTACGGTATGGAAAGTACTGTTCTTCCTGCATTTATAGTAATAATTTCCATGGTATTCAGTTTTTATATTTCAGGAGGTTCGTCAAATGTCCAGATGGGGCTTTATGGCGTTTCAGTAGCAGCAGTTGCAATGCTTTCAGTTTCTCCATTTGCCATAGCAATAGATGTCTATGGTCCGATTGCTGACAATGCAGGAGGAATCGCAGAAATGGCCGAACTTGATCCTGAAGTAAGAAAAACAACAGACAAGCTTGATGCGGTAGGCAATACAACAGCTGCCATAGGAAAAGGCATACTTATAGGCAGCGCTGCCATAACTGCAATCGCACTCGGCCAGGCTTATTTTTCAAAGATAGGCCTGCTTACTGAAAAGATGGGCCTGAGTGTGATTATTGATTTCATGAAAGATCCGAAGATCCTTGCAGGTCTGTTTGTAGGCGTTATAATTCCATTTTTATTCACATCGCTACTTATAGGTTCGGTAGGCAAGGCTGCCAATAAGGTCGTAATAGAAGCCAGAAAGCAGATAAAAGATATGATGGCAGGAAAATCCAAGGGTGATCCCAAGACTTTCATAACAATAGTAACCCGGGCTGCACAGAGAGGCATAATAATCCCCGGAATTCTCATATTTGCAATACCTGTTGTAGTTGGTCTTCTACTTGGTCCCGGTGGGGTGGTTGCTCTTATCATGGGTACCCTTCTTTCCGGTTTTGCACTGGCTATATTTATGGCAAATTCAGGAGGAGCTCTTGATAATGCCAAGAAGAAAATAGAGGAAGAAGGCGGGAGCGGGACTCCGGAGCATTCGGCATCTGTTGTGGGTGATACAGTCGGAGATCCTTTAAAAGACACTGCCGGCCCTTCAATGAACATACTTATAAAACTTATAAGTGTAGTATCGATTGAAACAGCCGTTCTGGTTGTTACCCTGTATGGAAAATTATTCCATTAAATAAAAATTTAATTTTAAAAAAATAAAAGGGAAATTATTATTGCCTAGGTTTTAATAATTTCCCTTTTGATATAATATTTTGTTATGGAAAATGAAATAGGGAAAATTTTAGACAAACTACTTGATAATTTCCAGAATAAGGAAATAACCAAAAAAGAACTCACAAAAAAAATCAGTGAGATGTACTTTGAGGACATCGGTTATGCCAAAATAGATCACCACCGCAAATTAAGGAGAGGTTTTCCGGAAGTAATTTTTGGCGCTAACAAATCCAGGCAGCAGACAGTAGAGATTGCCAAGAGCATACTTAAATATTCAGACAAGCTTTTAATCACTAAAACAAACAAAGAATGCTATATTGATCTGAAAAAAGAATTCCCCGGCATCAGCTATGATGAGTTATCGCAATGTATTTATCTTATACCTGCAGAGCATGACAGCAGATTGAAAGAGGGCATAGTTGTTATATGTGCCGGCACATCGGACATCCCTATTGCAGAAGAAGCTTGCTTAAGCGCATATATGATGGAGAACAATATAAAGAAAATATATGATGTCGGCGTGGCAGGGCTGCACCGACTACTGAGTTTTAAAAATGAAATCCTTGAAGCCAGGGTAATAATCGCAGTCGCAGGCATGGAAGGAGCTCTTCCGGGAATAGTAAGTTCTATTTCCAGATGTCCTGTTATCGGTGTACCGACAAGCATAGGATATGGAACAGGCTTTAAAGGCATTTCAGCACTTCTTACAATGTTAAATTCATGCAGCCCAGGGCTTAGTGTGGTAAATATTGACAATGGTTTTGGTGCGGGATATCTGGCCGGTCTTATAAACATGCGAAGCAGCAAATAATAATATCGCATTAATAATTTTATTAAAAATTTATTTTCATTATAATAAAAAATAATAAAAATCTTTGTACTGGTTATGGTATATGACGGAAGAAGAATTAGATAATAGCAAAATTAAAATAGGCGAACTTCTTGTAAGGAATAATCTTATAACCCAGTCACAGCTTCAGGAAGCACTTGAGATGCAGAAGAAGACCGGAAAGAAGATCGGAGAAATACTTATTGAAGAAAACTATGTTTCCGAATATGAATTTAAAAATTTTCTTTCACTTCAAAAGGGATACAGACAAATAAATCTATCAAAAATAAGTAATGAGATAGAGGTAAGTGCCTCCAACCTGATTTCAAAAGATTACGCTTTAAAAATGAAAGTTTTTCCATTCAAATTTGAAAACGATATGCTTGCTGTTGCGACCCTTGATCCCCTTGATATTTATTTAAATGATGAGCTGAGAATGCTTACAGGTTATGAAGTGGAACCATATATATCGACAAGCAAGGACATAGAGGTTGCCATAAGGACTTATATGTCTGATGAATACAGCCTGAAGGAAGTAGAGGAGATTACAAAGGATCTGGATTTTTCGATAGAAGATGATCTGAATGAGGATATAGATCTGCAGAAAAACCCTCTTATAAGACTTGCTAACCAGATAATCCTTAAGGCTATAACCATGAGAGCAAGCGATATTCATGTAGAACCCCAGGAAAAATACTGCATCATAAGATTTAGAATAGACGGGATATTACAGGTAATCAGGGAAGTCCCCAAGACGGTGCAGAGACTTCTTATTTCAAGATATAAAATAATGTCCGGCATGGATATAACAGAGACAAGACTACCTCAGGATGGAAGAAGTTCATTTAATTATCATAACAGATTCATTGATCTGAGATTTGCCAGCCTTCCATCTGTTTTTGGCGAAAATATATCAATAAGGATTTTAAACAGAGAAGAAAGCATATTCGATTTACAGAATCTGGGAATGCCTCAGAGAGAAATGGATATATATGAAAAGGTTATAAAACAACCTTATGGATCAATAATAATAACCGGTCCGACAGGCTCCGGTAAGACCTCTACCCTCTATGCCAGCCTTACGCAGATATCTTCACCTGAAAAGAAAATTTACACTGTAGAAGATCCTGTTGAATATAAATTTCCACAAATAATGCAGGTTCAGGTCAATCAGAAAATAGGTATGAATTTTGCTGCAGGGCTTAGGGCAATGATGCGAAGCGATCCGGATATTATAATGATAGGCGAGATAAGAGATTATGAAACTGCCAAAATTGCCGTTGAAGCATCAATTACAGGGCATCTTGTCCTGACCACTCTTCATACAAATGATGCGCCATCAAGTGTGGCGAGGTTATTTGAAATGGGAATAGAGCCTTATATGATTGCTTCAGCTTTAAGGTGTGTGGTTGCCCAGAGGCTTCTTAGAAGATTATGCCCTGCATGTAAAAAAGAAATGGATTTGTCAAATATTGTAATATCAGATGAGGTATTTTCTCTTTTAAAAGACAAAAAGATTTATGGGAAGGCCGGATGTAACCAGTGTAATAATACAGGTTATCTCGGAAGAGTAGGTATTTTTTCAGTAATGCTTGTGACTCCTACAATAAGGAAGATGATACTTGATAAATCCGGAACCGATGCTATTGAAAATCAGGCCAGGCAGGATGGCATGAAAACCCTTCTTGAGTCAGCTGCAGAAAAAGTCGCAGATGGAATTACCTCCCTTGAGGAAATGTACAGGGTGGTTTTTTAAGTGGCTCAAAAAAATTTCGTACATCTTCATCTTCACAGCGAATATTCCTTACTTGACGGAGCTGTCCGTATCAGAGATCTTGTAAAAAAGGTTTCAGAACTGGAAATGCCCGCTGTTGCTCTGACAGATCACGGAGTTATGTATGGAATAATAGATTTTTATAATAATTCAGTAAAGAGTGGCATAAAACCTTTACTTGGCTGCGAAGTCTACATTGCACCAAACGGCAGGCTGGAAAAACAATTCAAAAAAAATGGCAATGAGGAAAATTTCTATCACCTTACGCTGATTGCTGAAAACATTAAAGGCTATAAGAATCTGATGAAAATAGTAAGCAAAGGGTTTCTGGAAGGTTTTTATTACAAACCAAGAATAGATAAAGAGCTCCTAAGGGAAAACAGCGACGGCATTATTGCATTAAGCGGTTGCCTGAAAGGTGAAATATCAAAGGCATTTTCTTCCGGGAAAAAAGATAAGGCTCCCAGAATACTGAAAGATTACCAGGATATTTTTGGAAAAGACAATTTTTTTCTTGAGATACAGGATTCCGGCTTAAAGGAGCAGGAAGTAGTAAATAAAGCAATATATGAGCTTTCAGGTTCATGTTCCGCACCTGTCGTAGCAACCAATGATGTTCATTACCTTAATGCTGAAGACAGCATCAATCATGACGTACTTTTATGCATACAGACCGGCTCTACAATCAATCAGGATAAAAGACTTAAGTTCTCAACAAACGAATATTATCTTAAAGACTATGGCAGAATGTCGCTTGCATTCAGGGATTTTCCGGGTTCAATAGAAAACACTTCGGAAATAGCACAAAGATGTAATCTTGAGTTAAAATTCAATCTGGATCTCATACCTCCTTTTGATGTTCCGGAAGGATTTACCCCGGACACTTATCTGGAAAAACTTTGTTTTGATAATCTTAAGGAAAAATACCCATTAATAAATGATGAAGTATTATCAAGGTTAAAAATGGAACTGGATGTCATAAGAAAAATGGGTTTTTCGGAATACTTTCTTATAGTCTGGGATTTTGTCAAATTTGCTAAAGAAAATAATATAAGGGTCGGTCCCGGAAGAGGCAGTGCTGCAGGGAGTATTATATCTTATCTTCTGAATATTACTGAGATAGAGCCATTAAAATATGGCTTGCTTTTTGAAAGATTCTTAAATGAATCAAGAAAAAGCATGCCTGATATTGATATTGATTTTTGTTATGAGAAAAGAAATGAAGTAATCAAATATGTTACCAATAAATACGGACCAAGGAATGTGGCACAGCTTATAACTTTTGGCCGTATGGCTGCCAAACAGGCAATCAGAGATGCTGGCAGAGTACTTGAGGTTCCATATTCAGACGTTGATAAAATTGCAAAAATGGTGCCAAGCCAGCTTGATATCACAATTGATACTGCTCTTGAGATGTCGGTGGAATTAAAAGAAACATATGATAATAATGAAAAAATCAAAAAGGTAATCGATACTGCAAAATGGCTTGAAGGAATGATAAGGCAGGATTCAATTCATGCGGCAGGTATTGTTATTTCATCAGAAGAACTTTATAACTATACGCCTATCCAGAAAGAATCAGGAGATGATATAGTAACCCAGTACGAAATGGAGCATATTCAGTCTATCGGTCTTTTAAAGATGGATTTTCTGGGACTGAAAACGCTGTCTCTCATTGATAAGACCCTGTTTTTAATTGAAAAAGCAAAAAAAATCAAAGTTGACATAAATAATGTAGACCTTGAAGACAAAAAAACTTTTGAAATGCTCGGAAAAGGCGAATGCCTGGGAGTTTTTCAGCTAGAAAGTTCCGGCATGAGAGATCTTGTAATAAAAATGAAGCCAACACAATTCGAAGATCTGATAGCATTGCTTGCATTATACAGACCGGGACCTCTTCAAAGCGGAATGGTCAATGATTATATTGAAAACAAAAACAGTAAGAAAAAAATAAAATACATTCATCAGAGCCTTGAACCTATTTTAAAAAGCACTTACGGAATGATACTTTATCAGGAACAGGTCATGCAGATAGCTTCAATATTTGCAGGTTTTAAAATGTCTGAGGCAGATATTCTCAGGGGAGCTATAAGCAAGAAGAAAAAAGAGCTTCTTGAAGAGCAAAGGATAAAATTTGTTAACGGAGCAAAAAATTTAAATAATGACACTGATATTGCAGAGAAATTGTTTGATTTGATAAATCATTTTGCGCAATATGGATTTAATAAATCCCATAGTGCTGCATATGCAATGATTTCCTATCAGACAGCTTATCTGAAAGCAAATTTCCCTGTCGAGTTTATGGCAGCTCTTTTAAGCATAAGGATGGGGAGCCAGGAAAAGGTATCCCAGTATATAAATGAGTGCAAGAGGATGGAAATAAAGGTGCTGCCACCTGATATAAATGACAGCTTCAGTGACTTTAAAGTCGTTGGCAATTCGATAAGGTTCGGTCTTTCTGCTATCAAAAATGTGGGCCTGAATGTAATAGAAGCTATTCAGCAAGAAAGAAAACTAAAGGGCCAGTTCAAAGATTTTTACGATTTTTGCCTTAGAATTGACAATAATGTTTTAAATAAAAAAACACTTGAGAGCCTTATAAAGGGCGGAGCTTTTGATTCATTAGGCCATACCCGTAAATTTCTTATGGATAATTTTGAAAAGATCGTGGAGAAAGCACAAAAAATAAAAAAAGACAGAATGGCAGGACAGTTTTCGCTTTTTGGAGAATTACCTGAATCAGAAGAAACAGAAGGGATTGCAGAGTTCGGCGATATACTTGAAAGCAATGATGAATATGATGCAAGAGATATACTTAACTTTGAAAAGGAAATGCTGGGCCTTTATATCTCAAGCCATCCGCTGTCAGAATATGAAAATGCTCTTGCTGAATTACCACAGATATCTTCCCTGACGGAAAAAGACGATAATTCCATTCAGGGCATAGGAGGTATTATCACAAAAATAAAAACAATTTACACCAAGAAAAATCAGTTAATGCATTTTATTACTTTTGAAGATAAAAGCGGAAGCCTGGAACTTGTAGTTTTTCCAAGAGTTGCTGAAGAATATAAAGATTTTATTGCAGAAGACAATATATTGAAGATAACAGGAAAACTTGATAAAAAAGAATTCAGGGAAGAGATAGAAGGAAAAGAGTTGCAGGCAGCTGAACCGATGATTGATGCAGACAGTGATTTTGAAGATATTGAAAAAGAAGAAGAATTCAGTACGAGATCGATAAATGAAGTCCGGAAAGAATCAAAAAAGAATTATGCCTTAAAGATAATTGTACAGAAAATAGAGAATCTTCAGAAAAATGGAAGTGGCAGTGTAAGTACAAATGAATCCGGGAGGCAGGACATGGCAGAAAATGAGTTTATAAGTTATGCAGAAGAAGACGAAGAAAGTACAAATGAAGAAAATACTTATAAAAAAAACCAGGAAATAAAGACTGACAGAAAAGAAATAATCCTTAAAATGTATAAAGATTTTTTAACAAATTCTTTTATTGATGAACTTTATGAGCTTATAAGCATGCATAAGGGAAATACAAAAATAAATCTGCATGTTATGAAAATTAATTCTGAAAAGCATGCTGAACTGGAAAAGAAATTCACGCTTCCTGAAGATTTCAATGTTGAATTAAGTAATGCGTTCATTACAGAGATAGAGAAAAAATTTGCGAATAAAATTGTAATTGAATAAAAACTTTTTATCGATTTTAATAATAATAATAAAACAAATGATATAATGATTTTTTCAATTATAATTTTTTAAAGAATAGTTATAAATATTTATCAAATAAAACTAAACATTTTTTATGTTTGAAAAAGAAAACAAACTTGATGAAAAACTTCCGGCAGGTTTCAGGGATATATTTCCTACAGAATCTGAGGAAAGAAATTCAATAAAGGCCATAATAAAAAAAGAATTTGAATTATGGGGCTATGGAGAAATCAAAACTCCTGTTGTTGAATTTACTAAAAATATTTCTGAAGGAGTAGGGAAAAACTGGAAAAACAAACTAATTAATTTTTTCGATTCCGATGGAAGCCTGGTTTCCCTGAGAACAGATATGACAATTCCTATTGCACGATTTACTGCAATGAGGATGAAAAAAAACCAGCTTCCTGCAAGATTTTGTTATTTTGCAAATTCATTCAGAAAGTCCACTGGCCAGAAAGGTGAAAAAAGGGAATACAATCAGGCTGGCCTGGAGTTTATAGGTTCCTCGTCCTATATGTGCGATACTGAAACGCTTTTGATCCTGGTAAAAATGTTAAAAAAAATGATACCCGGTAATTTCCTTATAGGGCTTGGAAGCACAGAAATGCTCAGCCTTCTATGTAACTGGATTGATCTGGCAGAACAGGGAAAAGCTATTATAAAAAATAATCTTATAAACAAGAATTATGTGGCTTTGGGAGATTATCTTGAAAAACAAAATCCGTTAAAAAAAGAACTTTTTTTAAAAATAATCAAACCTGTAAATGATTTATCATTACTGGAAAATATGATAAACAAAACTGAATCTGAAGAGTTAATCAGTGGATTTTCAAGATTCAAGAAAATTTTTTCCATACTATGCGAAGCAGGTAATAAAGAATATTTTATAGCAAATTTTGGTATTTTAAGAGATTTTGATTACTATACAGGGATAATATACGAAGTATATTCTTCAAATATTAATTCAATCATTGGCAGCGGGGGAAGATACGACAAGCTTATAAAAAAATTCGGCCTGGATGTACCGGCAACTGGTTTTGCTCTAGATATAGATCTTCTGCACAAATCTATTAAAGAATCAACTGCCATTATAAATAAAAAACTATTAAGGATATTTCTTTCATCAAAGAATAAGGATTTTTTAAAAACAATTAAATTTGCTGAAATTTTACGTAAGGAAGGCATAGCTGTCGAGCTTGATTATAATGATTCTGCCAGTAAAATAAATTTTCTTAGAGATAAAAAAGTTGATTTTTTTATTATTATTGACGAAACTTTTAAGGAAGTTGAAATAACCGATATTTCCAGTGAAAAAATATTTATAAAAGAACTAAAAAATTTAAAGGATTTTTTGCTTAATGAGAGAAACGCTTAACATTGCTGTCCCGAAAGGATATCTGTTTAAAGAAACAATTCATATTCTGGAAAAGTGCGGTTATGATACTGACTGCTTTAATGACAATGACAGGAAGTTATTTTTTTATTCTGAAATAAATAATTTTAAATATGTCATTACCAGACCGATGGATGTTCCCGTATATGTCGAGCATGGAGCCTGTGATATAGGTTTTGTCGGCAAAGACGTTCTCCTTGAAAATGAATGCAGTGTTTTTGAACTTCTTGACCTTGGTAACGGAAGATGCAGGATGATACTTGCGACCCAGAAAAATTGTATCGATGATGTAAAAAGAAGATATGAGCATTTTGGAACTGTAAGAATTGCTACCAAATATCCCAACATTGCAAAAAAGTACTTTGAAAAAAAAGGAATGCAGGTTGAAATAATAAAACTTTATGGTTCAGTCGAACTTGCGCCTCTTCTTGGAATTGCTGACGAGATATTGGATATCACTGCTTCAGGTAAAACTCTTGCAGAGAATGATCTCGTCGAGATGGAAAATGTTGTAGAATCTACAACAAGGCTGATAGCAAATGAAGTCAGCTACAGAATAAAAAATGAAATCATAGAAGACATAATTAATAAAATAAAAAAGGTAATAAAATAGGCATGGAAAGAAAAGCAAAAATCATAAGGGAAACAAAAGAAACCGGGATTGAGCTTGAGTTTAAACTGGACGGCAGCGGTATAGCTGATATTGATACGCAGAATGGTTTTTTAGATCATATTCTATACAGTTTTGCCAAACATGGAAAATTTGATATAAAAATCAAAGCAAAAGGGGATATCGAGACAGGGTCTCATCATCTTGTCGAGGATATAGGGATATGCCTTGGCAAAGCAATAAATGAATCTCTTGGCGACAAGAAAGGAATTGAAAGATTTGCTTTTTTTATTTTGCCAATGGACGAAGCCCGCGTAACTGTTTCTCTTGATTTGGGAGGAAGAGCTTTTTTAAATTTTGATGCAGATATGCCTTATGCAGTTATGGAAGGGTTTGAATCAATAATAGTAAGGGATTTTTTTGAAGCACTTGTCAGCAATTCCTTTGTCAATCTTCATATAAAAAAGGATTCAGGTATTAATCCGCATCATATAATCGAAGCTATTTTTAAAGCTTTTGGTAAGGCACTCTGTATTGCATCCAGGATAACGGGAAATAATGATATTCCTTCCACAAAGGGGATGCTTTAAAACATAAAAACATTATGGTAAAGAAATATATAGCAGTAATAGATTATAATGCCGGAAATATTAAAAGTGTTTCAAACGCATTTGCCAGACTCGGAGCTAATATAGAAGTCACAAATAATCCAAAAATAATCAGCAACTCTTCAGCGATTATTTTGCCGGGAGTCGGTTCATTTGGTGATGCCGTGAAAAATCTTGAAGCATTCAGGCTTGTTGATATTTTAAAAAAAGAGATAAAATCCAAACCTTTTCTTGGGATATGCCTTGGGCTTCAGCTTCTTTTTGAACATAGCAGCGAGCAGGGTTTTTATGAAGGTCTGGGAATATTTAAAGGGGAAATACAGAAAATCCCTTCAGAAGGAGTAAAAATACCGCATATGGGATGGAATCAGATAAGTCTTGAAAAACCTCATAGTCGTCTTTTCAAAGATATGGGAAATTTTGTTAATTTTTATTTCGTTCATTCATATCATGTGGTCTGCAGGGAAAACGAGATAATCAGCAGCACCACAGATTATGGTATCAAAATAACGGCAAGTGTGGAAAAAGATAATATATTTGCAGTCCAGTTCCATCCTGAGAAAAGCAGTATGGCAGGGATGAAAGTTCTGCAGAATTTTTTGGAATTTGTTAATATCTGATTATGGAAATAATACCTGCAATAGATATAATCGATGGAAAATGTGTAAGACTTTTTCAGGGTGATTATGAAAAAGTAAGCAGTTATTCTTATTCTCCTTTGGAAGTAGCTTTCAGGTGGAGGGATATGGGTGCCAGATGGATTCATCTTATAGACCTGGATGGTGCAAAAGAAGGAAAACCAGTCAATATGGATACTGCTGTGCTTATTAAAAAAGAAGTAGATATAAAACTGGAATATGGAGGAGGAATAAGGACTCTTAGAGATGTAAAAGCTCTTGCTGAAAAAGGAATTGACCGACTGATTGTTTCCACAAAAGCTTTGGAAGATTTTGGATTCATTGAAAAAGCCAATGCTTTGTCAGGTAATAAGATTATAATAAGTCTTGATTTCAACAAAGAGGGAATAATCCTTAAAAAAGGATGGCTTGACCAGTCTGATTATAATGTGGTGGATTATGGTAAAAAGATTTTCCAGGCGGGAATCAAAGAGGTGATTATAACTGATATTTCAAAAGACGGAACACTTGAAGGCGTAAACAGAAAAATAATAAAGGATTTTGTAAAGTCCACCGGGCTTAATGTATATATAGCGGGCGGTATCAGTAAAATCGAAGATATTGCTTATCTGAAAGAACTTGAAAGCCTGGGGGTAAAGGGTGCAGTCATTGGCAAAGCTCTTTATGAGAATAAAATTGATTTAAGAGAAGCAATAAGGATGGTAAACGAAAATGATAACTAAGAGAATAATTCCATGTCTGGATGTAAATAAAGGCAGGGTTGTCAAAGGTGTAAGTTTTGTTAATCTGCAGGATGCAGGTGATCCGGTAGAGCTTGCAGCTTATTATGACAGAGAGGGTGCGGATGAAATAGTATTTCTTGACATAACTGCGTCCCATGAAAAAAGGAAGACAGTGGTTGAGCTTGCAAGCAAAACTGCAGAAAAAGTCTTTATTCCATACACTATTGGCGGCGGTATAAATAACATAGAAGACATGAGAGAGATATTAAAAAAAGGGGCTGACAAGATATCCATTAATACTTCTGCAGTAGAAAATCCGGATCTTATCAGGAAAGGTGCTGGCATATTTGGAAGCCAGTGCATAGTGGTTGCAATAGATGCAAAGAAAAAAGATGATAATTCCTGGGAAGTCTATACTCATGGCGGCCGCAATGCTACAGGTCTGGATGTTCTTGAATGGTCCAGGGAAGTTGAAAGGCTTGGAGCCGGGGAAATACTGCTGACAAGTATGGATAAAGACGGAAAAAAAGACGGCTATGATATTGAACTTACAAAAACCGTAACGTCGGGTGTTAATATTCCCGTGATAGCTTCAGGTGGAGCGGGAAATCTTGAGCATCTGAAAGACGCAATTTTAATGGGTGGAGCAGATGCGGTACTTGTTGCTTCCATTTTCCATTATGGACAATATACAATAAAGCAGGCAAAAGAATATCTAAGAAGCGAAGGAATTGAAGTCAGATTATAATTTTAATTTTTTGGAGAAAATATGAAAAAAGCAGCTGGTGGTCCTAAAAGCATAATTAATGAAAGCAACTTATCAGAAAACCAGAAAAGTGTTAAAGACAGATATCTTATTCCGGCTATAATCCAGGATGCTGATACCAAAGAAATACTTATGCTTGCATTTATGAACAGGGAATCATTTATTAAAAGCCTCCAGACCGGATATACATGGTTTTACAGCCGGGAAAGAAAATGCTTGTGGAATAAAGGAGAAAGTTCAGGCAATTTTCAGAAAATCATAAAAATATTTACAGATTGTGATAATGATTCACTTGTATTTCAGGTAAAACAGAAAGGTGCTGCCTGTCATACAGGAAATAAAAGCTGTTTCTTTAATGAAGTAGAATCTGGCAAGGCAGATGATTTCAATTCTCTGAGCGATAAATTAAACTACGGAAATTATCTTGGAATATATGATATACCGGAAGAAGAATCGGGAGAATCTATTTTGTTTCTGGAAGATCTGTACGATATTGTCTCTGAAAGAATAAAAGGAAAGTCAGAAAAATCATACACTTATGAATTGCATAAAAAAGGAATACCTGAAATATTGAAGAAAGTTGGAGAAGAAAGCATTGAAATCATTCTTGCTTCAGCTGTACAGGACAAGAAGCAATTGATTTATGAAATAGCTGATCTGCTATACCATCTTACCGTGCTGATATTTGAGAAAAAAATAAAATATGAAGAAATAATGAATGAATTAAAATCCCGACATAAATAATACAAGAAATGTTTTGGGTAAGGAGGGACTTTGCAGAATAATGTTAGAAAAATAGGAATATTGACAAGCGGCGGAGATGCAAGCGGTATGAACGCTGCAATAAGGGCTGCCGTAAGATATGCAATATACAAAAAGATTGAAGTTTGTGGCTATTATGAAGGATTTAAAGGCCTGATAAATAATAATTATAAGGTTCTTTCAAATAATTCTGTTGGTGGAATAATTGACAGAGGGGGTACTTTTCTCTACACAGCAAGATCAGAATTATTTAAAACCAGGGAAGGTCTGCTTAAAGCTAAAAAAAACCTTCAGGAAAATTCAATCGATGCCCTGATTGTTATTGGCGGAGACGGTTCTTTCAAAGGGGCAAGAGATTTAAGCGAGCTGGGAGTAAAAGTTGTAGGTATTCCGGCTACCATTGATAATGATATTTATGGAACTGACCTAAGCCTGGGTTTTGATACAGCTTTAAATGTGATAATCAGTCTCATATCAAAAATAAGGGATACTGCCTCTTCTCATGAAAGAATATTTGTGATAGAAGTCATGGGAAGGAATTCAGGTGAGCTTGCAATAAGGTCAGGTCTTGCCTGCGGTTCTGATTATATTCTGATTCCAGAGATAAAAGTAGACCTTGTAAAGATATCGAATGAAATAAAAAACCATAGGGAAGGTAAAAGACATACACTTCTGATTGTAGCGGAAGGTGCCGCCAAGGCAGAAGAGGTTGCTTCTTCCATAAAGCTTCTGGTAGATCATGAAGTGAGGTTTTCTGTTCTTGGCCATATTCAGAGAGGTGGCTCCCCAAGTGCGGTAGACAGGGTTCTTGCTGCACAGTTTGCTAAAGAAGCGATTGATTTTTTAGCTTCAGGGGGGACTAATGCAATGACTGCCATACAAAATAATAATATATGCATTGTAGATTTTAAGGAAGTTTTCTCCAGGCCCAAAGCCATCGATAAAGAACTTTATGATTACAGCCACATCCTGGCAATATAGTTAATCTCTAAAACTTTGAAACAGACAGAAGAAATGTTTTATCACTATATAAAAGCCGGTTATTTATATTATTATGAAAAGAATTAATTTATTTCTGATTGCCTGTTAAGAGATGTCTGTTCTTGAGGATATTCAGCGAAAGGCACTGAATGATTTTAAAAGGTTTAATCCTTAAATTTTCAAAAAAATTTAAGGATTAAAATAAAATGATATAATTTCCAAGACAGATTTATATTGAAGACGATTTATATTAATAGCTATAAGAGGGGAGAAATAAAAATGGCAGTAAGAAAAGCGCAGGCAGAATGGAGAGGCAATCTTGTCGAAGGCAGGGGGAATGTAGAAGTTGAAAGTGGAATTTTTAAAAACTCTTATTCTTTTCAGACCCGTTTTGGCGAAGAAAAAGGAACAAATCCGGAAGAGCTGATTGGTGCTGCCCATGCTGCATGCTATTCAATGGCATTATCATTTATACTGGAGCAAAATAAATTCAAACCTGTAAAGATTTCAACTGAAGCAAGTGTCCATATAGATAAAGTAGGGGAAGGTTTTAAAATCACAAAAATATTTCTTGATGTAAAAGGTGAAGTACCAGGCATAGAAATAAAAGAGTTTATTAAATATGCAAATGAAGCCAAAACAGGATGTCCTGTTTCGCAGGCTCTTGCGGCAACTCCGATTGAGATGAAAGCTGAACTTTTATAAAACCCTGGTTCATTTTAAGTGTTTTGGAGTAAATATCTTTAATTAAAAAAAATAATGAAAAAGAAATTGTTTTTAAGATTAATTATTTTCTCTTTTACTTTGCTACTGACGGCTTTTTATTTATTCTCATGTAATTTGTTGGTGTCATCTAGTACTTCAGAGATTCCAGTAACAGAAGAGACAACTACTACCATCAGGACTGAGGAAGAACCAGACGAAGTCATTATTAAAGATACTACTACTACATTAAGGTCAGGCGAACCATCGATAGTAATAACAAACGGCAAAATTGATCCTGAGCGTAAACGGATAGCACTAACTTTTGATTCAGGATGGGAATATGAAAATGCTGAGCATCTTTTGAATTGTCTGGATGAATTCGGTATAAAAGCTACCTTTTTTACAAGAGGTTTTTGGGCAAAAGATCATCCTGAGATTGCTACCGATATTGTAAACAGGGGGCATGATCTGGAAAACCATTCTCTGACTCATGGACATATGAATGAAATGGATGAAAATGAAGTAAGAAATGAGGTTTCAGAGACAACTAATATCATCAAGGATATCACAGGATTTGATGCTGATTTATTCCGTCCTCCATATGGTGAATATAATGAGAGAATACTGGAAATACTGGGTGAAGAAGGTTATCCATATACCATAATGTGGACTGTTGACAGCCATGACTGGGCAAAGGAGCTTAACGGGATAGCAATAACCAAAGATTATGTAATCAAAAGAGTTCTGGAAAATGCATCCGACGGGGCAATAATCCTGATGCATGTAGGAGGCTATGAGACAGTAAATGCTTTGCCGGATATTATTAACGGATTAAGAGCAGATGGCTACTATTTTGTAAAAGTAAAAGAAATGATATAAATCCTGATTATATTAAATTTGCATTAATTGGGAGCCAAATTATACGTCCCCTTGGTGCCGAAGGTCGGGGTCGAACCGACACGAACCTTTCGGCCCACTGGATTTTGAGTCCAGCGCGTCTGCCAATTCCGCCACTTCGGCACGATAGAAATAATACAATTATTAAGGCGTATTATCAAGAACGCAAAAAAATATTTTTTAGTTAAAAGAATCTGCTATTAAGGTTCAGCTTTAGACTTGTTGACATAAAGCAGATATTCTAATATATTTTTTCTGGCGCCATTAGATTGTAATAATCTGATGGCGCTGTACATTTATAAATACACTTTTTTAATTAAATTAATTTAAAAAAGTATTTAATTATTAGTAATAGTGTTATAAAATAAACAAAAATTTTAAGTTATTCAAAGGAGTATTTTGATGGAGAGCAAAGCACTGGGTCTGATAGAAACAAAAGGTCTTGTCGGATGCATAGAAGCTGGAGACGCAATGGTTAAGGCTGCAAATGTGCAAATGCTGGGAATAGAACAGATTGGCGGCGGTTTCGTGACTGTAATGGTTGAAGGCGATGTAGGTGCTGTAAAAGCTGCAGTTGATGCAGGAGCAGCTGCTGCAAAAAGAGTAGGAGAACTTATTTCAGTCCATGTAATTCCAAGACCGGACCCATCAACTGAAAAACTGGTAAAAAAATAATTAAATTATTTTAATAAATAATCAGGCTATTATTAATAATTTTTATTATTAAGCTGATTTTTAATAAAAAAAATATATTTATACTATGGCAGGTTTTACCTGCCATTTTTATTTTGTTTTAAAATATTAATAATTTATATAAAATATATTATAAAAAGAATATTTTTTACATTTGACTGGTTGTCATCTGTTTTTTTCTGATTATTTCTATAACCACTGAAAGGAGGATTATGGGAAGTGAAAAGAAGTCAGCTGCTGAAAATTTTGGAAAGATGTTTAAGGAATTTGGCGCCGCGATAGCCGAAATCTTCAATGATCCGGACCTGAAAGCAAAATCAAAAGAATTTGCAGAAAGTGCATCAGAATCAGCAAAAGTATTTGCTCAGCGTTTCAGGGACGAAGAAGTGCAAAACAAATTCAGGGAAGTCGGTAAGGCTGCCCAGGATTTTGGGAAAAATGTATCTGACTATTTTAAATCAGATAATGAAAAGGAAGCGGCAGAAGAAAAAAGCAGCCACGAAGAAAAAAAAACTGAAGAATCCAGTGAGGCCAAAAGCGGAAACAGCTCAGAAACATTTGCTGGCTTAAATGAAGAAAGTGAAGCTGAAAAGAACAAAATTCTACAAAATGACTCTGTTGATAGCAAAACAGAATCAAAAACCAATCTGCCTGAAGATTTTAAAGCTTTTGATGGAAAATTTGACAGTTATTTTGCATCAGGAAGAGCAGGGAGGATAACGGGTTATATTTTTTCAATCATATTTGCAATAGCCTGGATGATATTTATATTATTCTTTAATCAGTATATTGCATATTATTATAATGAAACCCTGGATGGCGCCCAGCAGTTAAGGATGGTTCCGGTTCTTACAGAAGAATTTAGTCTCTGGCTTCCTTTTTTTACTTTAAGCATGCTGGTTTCCATAATCGGAAACCTGGTACTTGTTTTTTTCGAAAGATTCTACCTGATGAAGATAATTTCAATAATAAAATCAGCCCTTACACTTTCCGTTACTGCTTATCTTTTAAGACTTTTTCCGTTTGATTTTTCTCTTATACCGAATATAACGCTTAAAGGTGTAGCAAGTATGATAACTTCAATAATTCTTATAATAATAATGGCAGGATGTGCAATTGCAATTATTATTGATTTTATAAAATTAATCGTTTTTTTTACCAGGTCGGGCTCTGTAAATGAATAAAATAAATGACCCGAACTATAAGTACGGGTCATTTATTTAAATTGGCAATATAATTAAAAACAGTATAATTATATCTTTGCTTTTCCAGCTTCTGAAATAATATATTTTTCATCATCAGTTTTTTTAATGAATCCTGCTTCATTTAATTCTCTGAGACTTACCCTAACCTTGAAAAGAGGTCTTTTAAGTTTTTCTGCAATTTCCTCAGCTGAATAAGGCTCTTTTACCAATTGCAAGAGTTCTTTAGCTGTTGACGTAATTGTTCCGTCTGCGTTTACACAAGCCATATCTTACCTGCCTTTTTAAAGATCTTTTTTACAGAAATACCAGTCTTTGCATTCAAAGGAAGAATCTTTTACTCTTTCATCAGCCATTTCCTGTGTCTTTGGTGGAGGAACTATTACTTTTTCACCAGGTCTCCAGTTCGCAGGTGTTGCAACACCATTTTTATCTGATGTCTGCAAAGCCTGAACGACTCTCAGAAACTCATCCATGTTTCTGCCTGTTGAGGAAGGATAATATACCATAGCTCTTAAAATCTGCTTGTCGTCTATTATGAAAACAGCTCTTGAAGTTTCTGTTGCGCTGTCGCCCGGCATGATCATACCGTATTTTTTGGCAACCTCCATGCTTAGATCTGCAATAACCGGGAATTCTACCTTTACTCCGAATTTTTCTTCAATATTTCTTACCCATGCTATATGGGAAAAAACACTATCGATGCTCAGGCCCATAAGTTCACAGTTCAGTTCCCTTAATTTCGGATGGATTTGTGCAAATCCTACAAATTCAGTTGTACAGACTGGTGTGAAATCTGCAGGGTGAGAAAATAATATAAGCCAGCTTCCCTTGAAATCCTCAAGTTTTATTGTTCCGTGGGTTGTTACAGCTTCAAACTGCGGAGCTGGTGATCCAAGTCTGGGCAGTACATTTACAACCTCATTATTGATTTCATTCATTTTCGCCTCCATATGTTTTTATTTATAAAGTTAAACTAATGTCTTTTCCTTCGCTCTTTGGAATATATTACTATGCTTCCTATTACCCCGGTAAAAAATAACAGGGGTGAAACAAAAACTGCAATGAAGAAAAACAAAATGTCTTTTTTCCCAAAAAAAGACACAGCCACTTCGTGCATAATAATACTGATGGCAAGGACTATTAAAGAAACTATTGATATTATAATAAACTTCTTTAACATTTTCTTTTATTTTATAATATAACATATTTATTCTATAAGAAAAGAAGATTATCCCTCATATTCAAAAGACGTGAATCTGGATAATGCCGGATTGACTGGTTACTAATGATTTTACATTTATTAATCAGTACTTTATAAAAAGATGTGCATAGAATGTATAATTATGTTGAAATGAATTTGTAATACGGCAATAATAATATCTGCTTTAAGAATTTGAGAAAAAAAATGAAAAATAAACTTATTTTAATAGACAGCAATAATATTGCCTACAGAGCATTTTATGCACTGCCTGCAACAATAGCTACTTCTTCAGGCATTACGACAAATGCTATATATGGGTTTATATCCATGGTGCTCAAGATTGCATCTGATTTTGAACCAGATAATATGATTGCTGCTTTTGACAGTAAGGCGCCCACTTTCAGACATGAGTTTTTTGAAGGATACAAAGCTCAGAGAAAAAAAATGCCTGATGAGCTGATCAACCAGATGCCTCTTATAAAAGAAGTGCTTAAATCAATGAATATTCCGGCTGTTGAAAAAGATGGTTTTGAAGCCGATGACATTATAGCAACCATAGCAACCAGATGCAGAAACTCTTATGAAGAAATCATGATAATCTCTTCGGATAAAGACATGCTGCAGCTGGTAGGTGGAAATATAAAAGTAATAGCATTAAAAAAGGGGATGACAGATATTGCAGTTTTTGATTCCAAATCAGTATATGAGAAATTTAATGTCAGGCCGGAAGAAATACAGGATTATCTTGCGCTTACAGGCGATAACTCTGACAATATTCCCGGCATTCCCGGTGTCGGACCAAAGACCGCGATTCAGCTCATAGAACAGTTTAAGAGCATAGATAATATTTATAAAAATGTTGATAAGATCAAAAATGAAAAACTTGCCGGACTGATTTTAAAAAATAAATCAGCAGCGGAATTTTCAAAAAAGCTTACGGAACTGGTAACTGATATAGATTTGGATATGGATAGTATTCTGGAGCAGAAAATAAGAGATGCCGACATTTCCGAAATGCAGAAGTCTTTTTCTATGCTTGAATTTAAAACTCTTTCAGAAAGAATTAAAAAAATTGCTTTTTTTAAGAACAATCTGAAAGAATACAAAGATTCTTTTTTGGCAGCAGAAAAAAACGACGCTGAAGCAAAAGAAGACAATTACGCTGGGAAAGATAATCCTGAAGTAATAAATTGCATAATTCCGGGTAACGTAAAGGATATAAATAGATTTATCAGCAAAATAAGCGAAAAGATATTTTTCAGCACCCTGACGCCTTTTAATAAAGAGAATGATGAAAATCAGGAAAATGATAATATGCTTGCAATTTTTAATGGGGGAAATGAAATTCTTGCAGTACATTCTTCCAGGTTTAAGGATGTTGCCTGCTTTAATGCCATTAAAGAAATTTTTGAGAACAAAAATATAATAAAGGTCGGATTTGATATAAAAAATAAATATAAATGGCTAAAAAGCAAAGGTATTGCAATAAATGGCAGAATAGATGATTTAAAGATATCTTTCCTGCTTCTGAATTCAGATAAAACAAATGTGGAAATTGAAGAAATATTCGAAAAATACTCGGATATAGATCCGGAAAGGATTCTGGATACTTTAAGAAAAATTTCTTCAGGAAATATTTCAGATTCCAGGGCAGAAAAATCAGAAATTACTTATAAAGATAAAAATGAGAGTCAGGCCAAAGATCATGAGAATCACCAGATGTCTTTTATGGGATATGGTGATAATGAAAATGAAAAATCAAATATAGCTTTGCAAAATTTTGAAAATGATAATGCTTTTCCTGGTTTCTTATCAGATGATAGTAATTTCAGGCAGCAACTTGCTTCCCTGTTCTTGTATGCTGTACTCGAAAAGACTCTGGTTAAAGAGCTTGAAAAGCATGAAATGATTGAATTATACAGAAAAATTGAAGAGCCTCTTATAAAAGTACTGGCGGAAATGGAATACACAGGTGTTGCAATCGACAGGGAATATCTTAAGGAATTAATAATCGAATATAATAAAGAGATAGAAATAATCACAAAGGAGATATTTGGAATAAGTGGTGAAGAATTCAATATAAACTCTCCCCAGCAATTATCCATGATTTTATATAAGAAACTTGACCTTAGACCCAGAAGAAAAACAAAAACAGGCTTGTCTACTGATGCAGCCACACTGATGTCTCTTCTGGGAGATAACCCAATTATTGAAAAAATTCTTGACTATAGAGAAAAGGTTAAATTAAAAAATACCTATATTGATGTTCTGCCGAACATAACAAGCAAAAAAGACGGAAGGATACATACTACATACAATCAGCTCGGGACAACAACAGGGAGAATCAGCTCAAGTGAACCTAATCTTCAGAATATACCTGTAAGAACAGATATAGGCAGACTAATAAGAAAAGCATTTATTCCAGGCAAAGGATATGACCTGCTTCTTTCTGCAGATTATTCACAAATTGAATTAAGGGTGCTTGCCCATCTTTCAAATGATAAAAAACTGATAGAAGTTTTTTTAAGGGATGAAGATATACATAGTTATACAGCCTCAGAGATTTTTAATGTAGCATTAGCGGATGTAACTGAAGAAATGCGAAGAAAGGCCAAGGCAATAAATTTTGGAATAATTTACGGCATGACGGAATATGGCCTGAAATCCAGATTATCAATTTCCGAGGAGGAGGCAAAAAGTTATATAGAATTGTATTTTTCCAGATATCCTGAAATAAAGGGTTATATAAATGGTCTTATTAAAGAAGCTTATGAAAAAGGGTATGCACAAACACTTTTCGGAAGAAAAAGAAAAATACCTGAACTATTTAATTCGAACCCGAGGATTAGAAATCTTGGTGAAAGACTTGCAATAAATACTCCTATCCAGGGAACTGCAGCAGATATAATGAAACTTGCAACAGTAAGGCTTTTTAATAATTTAAAAGAATCGGCAACAGATGCAAATATTCTTATGCAGGTTCATGATGAACTTGTCCTGGAATTTAAAGAAAAAGATTTGGAAATTGTAAAAAAATCGGTAAGAATATCAATGGAAGAATGTATAAAACTTGAAGTTCCTCTAAAAACAGATATTAAATATGCTGAGAACTGGTATATATAGCAATTCAGGAATTAAATACAAAAAGCCCCAATAACAAATAAATTCTAAAAATAATATTATATATTGATTTAAATTTTTTAGCATGCTATATTTTTTTGCACAAATTTAAAATTGGAGGGATTTTTGGCACAATGACAAAAAATATTATTTACAATCAATTGACAGATGAAAATTGCATGATTCAAAATGAAAAGGGGGAGATGATACCGAATTATGATATTACCCTTATTAATTTTGATGAAGGCGACATCCTTAAAGGGAAAGTAGTTAAAATCGATAAGGATGAAGTTCTAGTAGATGTTGGCTTTAAGTCAGAAGGAGTAATTCCTGCATCAGAACTATCTATAAGAAACAGCGTCAAACCTGATGAATTCCTGAAGCTGGATGATCTTGTTGAAATCATGGTACTTCAGAAAGAAGATCAGGATGGAAGGCTCATTCTTTCAAAGAAAAGAGCTGAAATTGAAAAGAGTTTTGATAAAATTGAGAAAATCTATCAGAACGATGAGATAGTAGAAGGCCAGGTAATAGAATTCGTAAAAGGCGGATTGATCCTTGATATAGGCCTCAGGGGCTTTTTGCCCGCTTCTCTTATCGACATCAAAAAAACAAAAGACCTTTCTTCATATATAGGTGAAAAGTATACCTGTAAGATAATAGAAGTTGACAGGAATAGAAATAATGTTGTTCTTTCAAGAAAGGCAATTATTGAAGATGAAAGAAAAGAACAAAGAAAAGAAATCCTTGAAAACATCGAAATTGGCCAGGTTCGTGATGGTATCATTACAAGCATAGCAGATTTCGGCGCATTTGTTGATGTAGACGGTATAGACGGACTGATACATATTTCTGAGCTTTCCTGGAATCACGTGAAACATCCTTCAGAGGTCGTAAAAGTAGGACAGGAAGTCAATGTCGAAATACTGGATATAGACTTTGAAAAACAAAGACTTTCACTCGGACTTAAGCAGACTCAGAAAGATCCATGGGTCGATAAAATAAAATCTTATAAAATCGGCGACATTGTTCAGGGAAAGGTAACAAGAATTGTCAAATTCGGTCTTTTCGTACAGATACAGGAAGATATGGAAGGGCTTGTCCACATATCTGAATTAAGTACAGAACCAATTAAAAGACCAAGCGATGTGGCAAAAATCGGTGATGAGATAATTGTAAAAATAATTGATATAGATTTTGAGAAAAGAAGAATGGCTTTTTCGATAAGACAGGTGACTAATCCTGACACACCTTCTGAGGAAAGTGACAGCAAACAACAGAAAAAAGATTTATCTGATATTGAAACAGAGCAAAAACAGCAGGATGAAAAAGAAGAAATAAAAGAAGAGGCTGCTCCGGAAGATGAAAAAGCAGAAAATCCCGATGATAATCCTGAGCATGAGCGGGAAAAAGCAATAAAAGAAATTCTAAAACAGATGAAAGATGAAGCCAATCTCGAATAAAAGATATAAGTAAAAATCTTATAAATATTAATTTAAATAGTATAATAGTAATTATCCCTTAATTTATTGAAGTTAGGGGATAATTATTTTTTTTGGTAAGAATATCAAGCCGGGTTTTAAAAGGATGAAAATCATATGGTCAGAAAACAGCTTGTCGGGAAATATCAACAATAAATTAAGGATATAAGAAAAAAATGGAAATAATAGGCATAACAGGTAAAACAGGCTCTGGAAAATCAACTGTTTCTGCTTATCTTAATTTAAAACTTCAGAATTCTTTAATTCTTGATGCAGATAGTATTGCCAAAGATATATATGTGGAAAACAAAGAAGTGATTAATAAGTTAAGATTCTGTTTTGGAAAAGATATTGCTGATTGCAATGGCATAGTTGATTTTAAGGCATTGGGCAGCAGAGTATTTTCAGATTGCAGCGAAATGAAAAAACTTGATGAAATAATGATTCCGCTTATTGAGAAGAAGATAAAGGAACATATATCAAACAACATTGACAAAGCAGATTATCTTATTATTGATGCAGCCATTCTTTTTAAAAGCAATATATATAAATATTGCAATAAGATTGTTCTTGTAAAATCTGATTTGGGAAATAGAAGAAAACGCCTTATAGATAAAAATATTAATCTTTCAGAAACAGATTTAAAATACCGTTTAAGAAATCAAAAAATAAGGATTATTAAAGACAGGGTTGATTTTATAATTGAAAATAATTCGACAAAGAAAGATTTATACGAAAAACTTGAAAGAATATTAAAGAATATACAGCTTTATTAATTGATTTTTTTATTTATGTTTAAGTTTAATGTTTGAAGAATACAGAATAGAGAAAAAATTTAAAATAAGTTCAAATTACAAGCCTCAGGGAGATCAGCAGCAGGCGGTTGATTTGCTGTATGACGGCTTGAATAAAAGCTTTCAATACCAGACTCTTCTTGGTGTCACTGGTTCAGGGAAGACATTTACAATGGCAAATGTCATACAAAAAATACAGATTCCTACACTTGTGCTTGCTCCCAACAAAACACTTGCTGCACAGCTTTGTAATGAGTTTAAAGAATTTTTTCCTGAAAATGCAGTTGAATATTTTGTAAGTTATTACGATTATTATCAGCCTGAAGCATATATTCCAAGCAGAGATATGTATATTGAAAAAGACTCTTCAATAAATGAAGAGATAGAAAAATTAAGGCTTTCAACTACAAATTCATTATTTACACGTAAAGACGTCATAGTGGTTTCCAGCGTTTCCTGCATATATAACCTTGGTTCTCCAGAGGAATATGAGAACAAAAGGGTGTTTTTAAAAGTAGGCGAAGAATATGGAAGGCAGAATCTATTAAAAGATCTGATATCTATCAAATATGAAAGAAGCGATTATGAATTCAGTCAGGGCAATATAAGGGTAAAAGGAGATATAATAGAGGTATTTCCCGCTTACCAGGACTATGCCGTGAGAATACAATTTTTTGGTGATGAAATAGAAAAAATAATTGAATTCCATCCTGTATCAGGCGAACTATCAGGCTTTAAGGAAATGATTGTGATATCACCGGCAACACACTTTCTTGCTTCTTCTGAATGGATACCAAGGGCAATCAGCACAATAATCAAAGAGCTTGGGGAAAGAGTGGATTTCTTTAAAAAACAGGGAAAGCTGGTTGAAGCACAAAGGCTTGAATCACGGACAAAATATGACATGGAAATGATTGAAGAACTTGGATTCTGCAGCGGAATAGAAAATTATTCCAGGCATATTCTGGGAAAGAAGCCCGGGGAGACTCCCAATACCCTTATTGATTTTTTCCCGGATGATTTTCTTGTAATAATCGATGAATCACATATAGCTGTACCTCAGATAAGGGGCATGTATGAAGGAGATCGTTCCAGAAAGCAGACACTGGTGGACTATGGCTTCAGATTACCTTCTGCGCTGGACAACAGACCTCTAAGGCTGGAAGAGTTTGAGAAAAAAGTAAAACGGGTTATTTTCACTTCAGCAACACCCGGAACTTATGAAAAAAAAGTCAGCCTTCGCATTGCTGAGCAGATAATAAGGCCGACCGGGCTTGTAGATCCTGAAGTTATAATTAAACCTACAAATCAGCAGGTAGACGACCTTATTACTGAAATTTTAAAGAGAGTCGGAAAAAAGGAGAGAGTGCTTGTTACAACGCTGACAAAAAAAATGGCGGAAGACCTTACTGAATATCTGGCAGGAAGAAAGATAAGGGTAAGATATCTTCATTCGACAATAGATACGATTGAGAGAATAGAGATCCTTACAGGATTGAGAAAAGGTGAATTCGATGTTCTTGTAGGCATAAATCTTTTAAGAGAGGGGCTTGATCTGCCTGAGGTTTCCCTTGTGGCCATTCTTGATGCTGACAAGGAAGGATTTCTGCGTTCAGAGATGTCACTGATCCAGACAATAGGCAGGGCGGCCAGGAATGTCAACGGTAAAGTAATAATGTATGCAGACAGTATTACGAATTCCATGAAAAATGCGCTGGATGAGACAAACAGAAGAAGACTCCTTCAGATGGAATATAACAAAGCTAATAATATTGTCCCCCAGACTATTGTAAAAAATATAACTGATATCCTTTATAACAGCGGCATAATCTCCAAAACCAGAAAATTAAAGAAGATGGCAGACTCTGTAAAAGAAAGTAAAAGCGGATTTAATGAAGACAGGCTTGTACAGATGGATTTAAAAGAAGTTTTTGCTATAATATCTAGTCTTGAGGAGGAAATGGGTCTGGCAGCAAGAGAACTTGAATTTGAAAAAGCTGCAGCCATAAGGGATGAAATAAAACGGATAAAAAAGATACTCAATATAGATTTGTGATATTCTTGTACTATCTGGCTGGTCTTTAATATCTTTTCAATTTTTATTAGATATCAGATTATTATTTTATTCAGATAAAAAGGAAAATTTAAATACTGATGAAATCAGAAATAGTAATAAAAGGTGCCCGAGAGCATAATTTAAAAAATGTAAATCTTCATATACCAAGGGACAAGTTCATTGTTTTTACCGGAGTCAGCGGTTCCGGAAAATCTTCACTTGCCTTTGATACCATCTATGCAGAAGGACAAAGAAGATATGTCGAATCTCTGTCGTCATACGCAAGACAGTTTCTTGGCCAGATGGAAAAACCGGATGTTGATCTTATAGAAGGTCTCTCTCCGGCTGTGTCTATCAGCCAGAAAGGTGTGTCGAAAAATCCCAGGTCAACAGTAGGCACAATAACTGAGATATATGATTATTTAAGAGTCCTTTATGCAAGGATAGGACATCCGCATTGCCCGGTTTGTGGTAAACCCATATCAAAACAGACTATTGATCAGATTGTAAATCAGGTACTTGAAATGCCTCAGAATACAAGGTTTATGGTGCTTTCACCTATAATCAGGGGAAGAAAAGGGGAATATAACAGGACTTTTGAAAATATAAAAAAGTCCGGATTTTTAAGAGTTAAAATAGATGGGAAAATCACGGAACTTGACGACCTGAGCCAGACAAAACTGGAGAAAAATATAAAGCATAATATTGAAATAGTAATAGACCGTCTTAAAATGAAGCCGGATATAAGGCAAAGGCTTACCGAAGATATTGAAACTGCTTTAAAGGAAAGTGAGGGTATAGTTTATATTGAAAATACGGAAACAGGAGAGATAAATATTTATTCCGAAAATTTCTCCTGCATTGACTGCCAGATAAGTTTTGAGGAACTTACGCCAAGAATGTTTTCATTTAATAATCCTTATGGTGCATGTCCTGACTGCGGGGGTCTTGGATTCAGAAAAGAAATAGATCCATATCTTATAGTTGAATACCCTGAAAAAAGCATAAATGGAGGTGCAATACCTTTTATCAATATGGGATATTCCAATTATTATTCTCAGTTATTCAGGGGATTGGCTGAGAATTATGGATTCTCTCTTGATGAGCCCTTTAATGATTTAAGCGAAAAAGCAAAAGGTATTATTTTAAATGGTACCGGCGGAGAAAGAATAAAAATAAAATACAGAAACAGCAGCGGTGTTGTTAACAATTATTTTCTAAGGTTTGAAGGCCTGATAAACAATCTAAAGAGACGATATATGGAAACTGAATCTGAAAATGCCAGGGAAAAAATAGAAGAAATAATGAGGGCAAGACCCTGTCCTGCATGTAATGGCAAAAGGCTTAAACCTGAAAGTCTTTCTGTCCTTATTTCAGGCAAATCCATTGCAGATTTTTGCAGCATGACTGTTGTGAAAGCAATAGATTGGTTAAAAAATTTAAAGTTAAATGAACAGGAGCAGATAATAAGCTCCAGGCTTATAAAGGAAATAATTGAAAGATTAAAATTCTTAAATGATGTCGGGCTGAGTTATCTTACAATAGACAGACCTTCAGGGACTTTATCGGGCGGAGAGTCCCAGAGAATAAGGCTGGCAACCCAGATAGGCTCAGGGCTTGTCGGAGTCCTTTATATTCTTGATGAGCCGAGTATAGGGCTTCATCAGAGAGACAACGGCAAGCTGATAAAAGCACTTGAAAGATTAAAAGAACTTGGAAATACGATAATAGTAATCGAGCATGATGAAGAAACAATAAGAAGCGCAGATTATATAGTAGATATAGGTCCAAAAGCTGGTGTCCATGGAGGAGAAATAGTATTCAGCGGTACACTTGAGCAGCTGCTTGAATGCAGGAAATCCCTGACAGGCAGATATCTGTCAGGAGAAAAATCCATTCCACTTCCTTTGGAAAGGAGAAACGGAAATTTAAAAGAACTCAGACTTTACGGAGCTTCAGAACATAATCTTAAAAACATCGATATTGCTTTTCCGCTTGGAAAATTTATTGTTATAACCGGTGTATCAGGTTCAGGGAAGAGCACATTGATAAACGAGACTCTTTATCCTGTCCTTTCAAACATACTTATGAATACCAATTACAGACAGGGAAGATATAATAAAATTGAAGGAACTGAATATCTTGACAAGGTAATTGTTATAGATCAGTCTCCCATAGGCAGAACGCCAAGGTCAAACCCGGCAACTTATACAGGCGTTTTCACTTATATAAGAGAAATCTTTTCAATGACTGAAGATTCAAAAATGCGCGGATACAAACCGGGAAGATTCAGCTTTAATATAAGAGGAGGCAGATGTGAAGCATGTCAGGGTGATGGAGAAATCAAGATAGAAATGCATTTTCTTCCTGATGTTTTTGTAATGTGTGATGTATGCAAGGGAAAGAGATACAACAGAGAGACTCTGGAGGTTAGATACAAAGATAAAACTATATATGACGTACTTGACATGACGGTTGAAGAAGCAATTAAATTTTTTGAGAATATACCCAGGATTTATAACAAATTAAAATTAATAAACGATGTGGGCCTGGGCTATATAAAACTTGGACAATCTTCCACCACTTTATCTGGTGGAGAAGCCCAGAGAGTTAAACTTTCAACTGAACTATCCAGGAAAAGCACAGGAAGCACACTATATCTCCTTGATGAGCCTACAACCGGTCTGCATTTTGACGATATAAGCAAATTACTTAAAATTCTGAACAAGCTTGTTGATGCCGGCAATACCGTCATAGTAATCGAACATAATCTTGAGGTTATAAAAACCGCTGATTTTATAATAGATCTGGGTCCTGAAGGAGGAGATATGGGCGGTAACATAGTTGCCACAGGAAGTCCGGAGAAAATTTCAAAGATAAAAGATTCGTATACAGGTAATTATTTAAAGCAATACTTATCAGATGGAAGACATAAAAATAATAAAAGATGACATATTACAGATACTAAACCATATACCCGGAAAATCAGGAGTTTATCTTTTTAAAGATGAAGAAGCCAAAATAATATATGTAGGCAAAGCCAAAAACTTAAACAGCAGGGTAAGAAGTTATTTCAAAAGCAGAAAATCGCTCAGTGAAACAAACCCGAAAGCATATTATTTTTCTGAAAAGATAGACAGTATTGACTACATTGTAACAGACAATGAAGTAGAAGCGTTCATTCTGGAAATAAATCTTATTAAGAAATACAGGCCGAAATTCAACTCATTTTTCAGGGATGACAAATCTTATCCCTTTATTGCGATAACAGAAGAGGATGATTTCCCGCAGTTTTTTATCACCCGTAATAAAAAAATCAAAGGAGCAAGATACTTCGGCCCTTATACAAATGTTGCAGAATTAAGAGAAACTGTTGAATATATAAGCAAGTTATTTAAGCTAAGGGATTGTAAAAAAACAAAACCAGGAAAAACAGGGAATACACCATGCTTAAACTACCATATGAAACTTTGCGGCGGACCCTGTATCGGTAAAATAAGCAAAGATGAGTACAAGGAGAATGTAAAACTTATAATTGCAATTCTCTCTGGAAAGAATAAATCAATTGCTGAAGGATTAAAAAAACAGATGATGGAATTCTCTGGCGCCCAGGAATTTGAAAAAGCCCTGGAAGCAAAAAATAAAATAGATTTTATAAACAGTTTAAACAATGAACAAAAAATATATATAAATTCAGAACATTCATGGGATTTTATAGGATTCTGCCTTTCTGATTACTTTGCTTCCGCAAATATTTTTATGTACAGAAATGGTGAATTTGCCGGCTTTTCCAATTTTATGCTTGACAGCTTTGATAATCTCAGCAGTGAAGAGATACTGGCTGATTTTATAATTAAATATTATGATAATATAAGTAATATGCCTTCAAAGATATATATCCCTTTTCCGACTGCCAGTGAAAAATCAATAATTGAATTCTTTATAAGGACAAAAAATAAAAAAATCAATCTCAGTATCCCGAAATCTGGTGAGAAGAAAAAAATAATGGATATGGTTTTAAATAACTGCAGGCTTTTTGCGGATAAGAAAAAGTTCGAAAAGCAGTCAAATTACGATAAATTATACAATGACCTTATTGATCTTCAGAAAAAACTTGTATTGAGCAATATACCTAGAAGGATAGAGTGTTATGATATTTCAAATCTTAAAGAAAGTTTTGCAGTGGGATCGATGGTAGTTTTTAATGACGGATATCCTTTAAAAAATAATTACAGACATTTTAAAATAAAAACAATTTCCGGCCAGGACGATTTTGCCATGCTTCAGGAAGTTCTTGAACGAAGGCTGTCCCATCTGAAAAAATCAAAAATAAGTATTGACGAAAGCTTTTACCAGAAACCTGATTTAATAATCGTAGATGGCGGAAAGGGACAGCTAAATGCAGCTCAGGCAGCACTGGAAAAAAACGGTCTGAAGGAATCAATAGATCTGGCAAGTATTGCAAAGAAAGAGGAGATAATATTTAATGACTGCCATCCGGAAGGAATAAAATTAAATAAGGACACCGGAAGCATGAGGATTATTCTCAGGCTGAGAGATGAAGCACACAGATTTGCTTTAAAGCATCATAGAAAATTAAGGGATAAAAATATGATTTTTTCTTTTTTTGATTCTGTAAAAGGAATAGGCGAAAAGAAGAAAACCATACTATATGAAAACTTTAATTCTGTAGACGAGCTAAAGAACCAGGATATAAAAGCTTTATTGGAGTTAAAAGGTATTAATTATATCGATGCCAGGAATATTTATGATGCTCTCCATAAATAGGGACGTATAATCTGGTATTATAACAATAAAAGACAGATAATAATGTAAAATATTTCTATATTTAATTTTGTTGATAAACCTGACTCATTAAATGACATCTTGCCGGCAGGACTTATTAAATGGCTTTTTTCAGGTTTGATTAAATGACTTGTTGCCAGAGTTATTACATCAAGTATCAAATCCTCTGTGAATCTGGTTTGATACTTGATAATTTTGTTTTAAAATTTATTTAATATACTTACTCTGATTATCTGAAAATAAATATTTAATATAATTTTATTAATTATAAAAAGTTAAAATATAATGAAAGAAAAATATAGCATGAAATTAATGATCATAACCGGCCTTTCAGGGGCAGGAAAATCTGAGGCATTAAAATATTTTGAGGACTCAGGCTATTATTGCATAGATAATCTTCCTGCACGCCTCATACCCAATCTCATAGATTTTTTTTCTGAAAATAATAAAAAAATAGATAAAATAGCTCTTGCGATAGATCTGAGAAGCGGCTATTTCTTTGACGAAATATACAATAATCTGGAAAAGATAAAAGAACTTGGTATTAATTATAAGATAATTTTCCTTGAAGCGTCAAAAAGTGTTCTCATAAAAAGGTTTTCCCTTACGAGAAGAAAACATCCTCTTGTCCAGGATGGCAATCTGGATCTTGGTATAGAAAAAGAAATCGAGAAACTGCATAATCTCAGGGAATTGTCTGATCTTATAATAGATACGACTCTTTTATCTCCAAAAGAGCTCAGGATGACTATAACAGATAATCTTATGAGTTCTTCAGAAAAAAGAAGCCAGGTTCAGATTTCCATAATATCTTTCGGATATAAATTCGGAATACCTCAGAACGTGGATATAATAATGGATGTAAGGTTTCTGCCCAATCCTTTTTATGATGAAAATCTGAAACATCTTACAGGTGAAGACAAAGAAGTAGTCCATTATGTACTCAACAGAGAGGAAACAAAAGAATTCCTCATGATTTTTGAGAAAATGATGGATTTTTTAATCCCTAATTATATTGAAGAAGGAAAAAGTTATCTCGGGATAGGTATCGGATGTACTGGTGGCAGGCACAGGTCTGTAGTAATTGCTGAAAGAATTTACGAATATCTGAAAGTACGCAGATATTCGGTAAAATTACAGCACAGGGATATATTAAAGTGAGATTTATCCTATGTGTTAAAATAAAATATAAATAGTTATTTTTATTTGGAGAGAATTTTATTAAAATACTTTTTTTAAATAATATTTATTTTTAAAAAATTCATTCTTTTATGATCTTTTGCATAAAATAAAAAAATATTATTTTTATTTTACAATTGTTATTAATCTGTTACAATGTTCCAGTTAAACCGATTCAAATAAAATAACAACCATTTAAATAAGAGGAGGAAAAAATGGCAATTAAAGTAGGAATCAACGGTTTTGGCAGGATAGGCCGAATGACATTAAGAGCAATCATGAAATATGATAAGGATAAAGAAATTGACGTGATTGCAATAAATGACCTTGCAGATGCAAAAACACTTGCTTTTCTTTTAAAGTATGACTCAGTTTATGGTCCGCTTGAAAATGAAATAAAAGCAGGAGACGATTTTATTTCCATAGACGGCAAAAAAATACCTGTAACAATGATAAAAGACCCTGCCGAGCTTCCATGGAAAAGCATGGGAGTGGAAATTTGTGTAGAAGCAACTGGTATTTTCAGGGATAAAGAAAAAGTTCAGAAACATATTGATGCTGGTGCAAAGAAAGTCATAGTTACTGTTCCGATGAAAGGTAACGGAGCAGATGCTACTATCGTTCTTGGTGTAAATGAGGAAACATACGATAAGGCAAAACACAATATCATATCCAACGCTTCCTGTACTACAAATTGCCTGGCTCCTGTTGCAAAAGTCCTTCAGGATAATTTTAAAATTAAAAATGGTTTTATGACAACAGTACATGCTTATACAAATGACCAGAAAATAATAGATTTCCCTCATAAAGACCTTAGAAGGGCAAGAGCTGCTGCATTAAATATCATTCCTACATCTACCGGTGCAGCAAAAGCTATGGGTCTTGTAGTTCCTGAACTTGCCGGCAAGCTTGACGGCATGGCTTTAAGGGTTCCCACACCTGTAGGCTCCATAGTCGATCTTGTCTGTGAATTTGAAAAAGAAACAACAATAGAGGAAATAAACGCTGCAGTTAAAGCTGCATCCCAGACACCGAAAATGAAAGGCATCCTTCAGTATTGTGAAGATCCTATTGTTTCTTCTGATATTGTAGGAAGTCCTTATTCTTCAATATTTGACTCACTAAGCACAATGAAGATGGGGAATCTTTATAAAGTTCTTTCCTGGTATGACAATGAATGGGGATATTCAACAAGAGTAGCAGAACTTATAAAATATATAGTTAAATAATTAACAGAAATATCTTATTAAAATATTTAGAAGAATAACCGAGGAGAATATCCTCGGTTATTCAGAAAATGAGGCGGAAAGATGTTTAGTAAAAAAACAATAGAAGATATTGACTTAAAGAACAAAAAGGTAATAGTAAGAGTCGACTACAATGTTCCTCTTGACTCGGATTTAAATGTAAAAGATAACATAAGAATAAAACTCTCGCTTCCCACATTGAATTATCTTATTTCTCAGAATTGCAAAATTATTTTAATGGCGCATCTGGGGAGGCCCAAAGGAGAAGTAGTTGACAAATACAGGCTAACACCTGCAGCAAAAGAGCTCGAGAAACTTATAGAAAAACCAGTAAAGAAATTTGATGAAATAGTTAATTCAGAAATCAGGGATTATATTGATAAAACCATGAAAAATGGTGAAATAGTAATGCTTGAAAATGTAAGATTTAATATGGGTGAAACAAAAAATAATCTTGATTTTGCAAAAGAGCTTGCCGGGCTCGCAGATATTTATGTCAATGATGCTTTTGGCGCAGCTCACAGAGCCCATTCTTCAACTGCGGGAATCGCCCAGTACCTGCCTGCTGTTGCAGGGTACCTGCTGAAAACTGAGGTTGAGGAACTTACATCCATAATCGATAATCCCCAGAAACCTTTTCTTGCTGTTCTTGGAGGCGCAAAGGTCGCTGACAAAATAATGGTCATAAAAAATTTCCTTAATATTGTTGACAGTATTATTGTAGGCGGTGGGATGAGTTACACATTCCTGAAATCAAAAGGTTATGAGATAGGAAAATCAATCCATGCTGAAGACCCTGCTGAATATGAAGATCAGATAAAATTTGCAGGAGAAGCAATTCAGGAAGCTCAAAAAAATAATATCAGTTTTATTACCCCTGTAGATGTAGTTGTTGCCAGAATGGATTCTGAAGGAAGTTTTACTGACAAAAAAACTGTAAAAGCAGATTCCATTCCTTCTGACTATGAAGGTTTTGATATGGGAGAGGAAACACTTAAGCTTTATGAAAAAGAAATCGCTTCCGCAAAAACTATTTTCTGGAATGGTCCGGTAGGCTTCTTTGAGAATGCTGAATTTGAAAATGGCACCAAAAGGGTAGCAAATGCTATTGCAAACAGTAATGCAAAAACCATTGTTGGCGGCGGAGATACTCTTTCAGCTTTGAAAAAATTTGGTCTGACTGATAAAATCTCTCATGTATCAAGTGGTGGCGGAGCTTCGATGGAACTTTTGGAAGGCAAATTACTGCCAGGAGTTGCAGCACTTTTAGATAAATAACTAACTTTATATGCCTGGCTGGAATATTAAATATCTTTAAAGATGCTATTCTGGCCAGGTTTTTTATATTTCAATGATTGTTTCATTATAGAAAAGGAAAGAAAATGAGAAAACCATTTATTGCAGGGAACTGGAAGATGAATTTAAATCATAATGAAGCCCTAAGCTTTATTAAAGATTTAAGCTTAAGATTTAATAATAAAAATGGCATTACAATTGCAGTATGTCCACCTTTCACTTCAATAAGAAGTGTTGCCCTGGCAATTGAAGATGAGAAATTTAAAAGTAAAGATTTTAATATAAAAATAGGTGCCCAGAACATGTATTTTGAGAAAAGCGGAGCATTTACCGGAGAAATATCAGCGGATATGCTTAATACTCTGGGCGTTGAATATGTAATAATAGGCCATAGTGAAAGAAGAGTAATATTCAAAGAAGACGATGAACTTATAAATAAAAAAATAAAAGCAGCTCTTTCAAACGGATTAAAACCAATATTCTGTGTAGGTGAATCTCTTGAAACAAGGGAAAAAGGTAATGCTGTCGAATTTACTCTTAACCAGGTCCGGGCAGGCCTGGATTTAATCAGCCCAGATGAAATGGCACAAATAACTATCGCTTACGAGCCCATATGGGCAATCGGTACTGGGAAAACTGCAACCCCTGAAGACGCACAGCAGATGTGTAATTCAATAAGGTCAAAAATTGAGGCTCTTTATGAAAAAAATGTAGCTGAAAATACAGTAATCCAATATGGCGGCAGTGTTAAGCCATCAAATATCAGCGAGATAATGAAAATGCCTGATATTGATGGAGCTCTTGTCGGAGGGGCAAGTATAAAAACAGATGATTTTTTAGCATTAATTAATTACTAGTCAGGATTCAAAATGGAAGAAAATAATCATGATGCAAGGTATCCTTTATGCCTGATAATTTTGGATGGCTGGGGATGTTCAGATAAAAAAGAAGGAAACGCAATACTTGCCGCAGATACACCTAATTATGACAGGCTGATAAAAGAAAATCCGCACACGCTTTTAAATGCTTCGGGATTGTCAGTCGGACTGCCTGAAGGGCAGATGGGGAATTCAGAAGTCGGACATTTGAATATCGGGGCAGGCAGAATCGTATATCAGGAACTGACAAAAATATCCAGGTCTATAGAGCTTGGCAAGTTTTTTGAAAAAGAAGCTTTTCTTGAGGCAATAAATAATGTGAATAAAAATAATTCCAGCCTGCACTTGTTTGGTTTGCTTTCAGATGGAGGAGTTCATAGCCATATTTCACATCTTAAAGCTTTAATTGATCTTGCAGTCATGCATAATGTCAGAAAACTATATTTACATGCATTTCTTGATGGAAGAGATGTGCCACCCAGATGTGCATTAAGCTATATTGAAGAAATTACTGCATACATGAAGGATAAAGGTCTGGGAGAGCTTGCAACAATATCGGGAAGGTATTATGCAATGGATAGAGATAACAGATGGGACAGGGTAAAAAAAGCTTATGATAATCTGGTTTACAGAAGCGGACAATTATTTGGCAGCGCTGAGGAGCTCCTGGCTTCATCTTATCAGAATAATGTAGACGATGAGTTTGTAATTCCTGCAAGTGTCCATGTCTCTGATCACGAAAATGCAAAGATAAAATCCAAAGATTCTATTATATTTTTTAATTTCAGGCCTGACAGGGCACGAGAAATAACAAGAGCTTTTATCTATGAAGATTTTAATGAATTTGACAGAGGACCCGATGTTCCCAAAGATATCATTTTTGTATGCATGACTGAATACGATGCTTTGTTTGGTTCCGCAAGAAATGTTTTTATTGCTTATCCTCCAAGAAATATAACAAATACTTTAGGGGAAGTTATTTCCAGGAATAATCTTAAACAGCTGAGAATAGCTGAAACAGAAAAATATGCTCATGTAACATTCTTTTTAAACGGAGGCGTTGAGGAACCTAATCCTGGTGAAGACAGAATATTAATTCCTTCTCCAAAAATAGCTACTTATAATCTTAAACCTGAGATGAGTGCATATGAAATTACAGAAACAGTGTTAGGAAAAATAGATGAAAAATCATATCATGTAATAATTGTCAATTTTGCAAATCCGGATATGGTAGGACATACTGGTTTTTTTGAACAGACGTTAAAAGCAATCGAAGTAGTTGACGAGTGTCTTGGAAGAATAACTGATAAATTAAAATCAGTAAAAGGAACATGCATTATGACTGCTGACCATGGTAATGCAGAAGAGATGTTTAATCTTGAAAGACAATGTGCTATGACTGCTCATTCCAATTCAAGAGTTCCTTTTATAATATGTGATGAGAGGATTAAATCTCTGGTACCATGTGATAATAATGACACAGCTCTTTGCGACATTTCTCCAACGATACTGGAAATGTTAAATATAAAAAAACCAGATGAAATGACAGGGAAATCATTAATAAAAGAATGGAAAAATGATACAAAATAAGTTAAAAAGACCTATCTGCCTTATTATAATGGATGGCTGGGGAATATCTGAAAAACAAAAAGGTAATGCTATATATCAGGCCCTGACTGCCAATATAGATTATTATATGAGGTATTATCCGAATACAAAACTAAATGCTGCAGGCGAAAAAGTCGGTCTGCCTGAAGGTCAGATGGGGAATTCAGAAGTCGGGCATACAAATATAGGAGCTGGCAGGATAGTTGTTCAGGATTATACAAAAATTACAAATGCCATAAAAGACGGTAGCTTTTATAATAATAAAGTTTTTAAAAATGCATTTCAAAATACAATAAATAATAATTCTGATCTGCATTTTATAGGATGTCTTTCAGACGGTGGCGTTCACAGCCATACAGAGCATCTTAAAGCTTTGATGAAAATGGCAGTAAAATCCAAAGTAAAAAATTTTTATATACATCCTTTTCTTGACGGCAGGGATGTTTTCCCCAAAAGCGCAAAAAAATATATAGCAGAGATACAGGACCTGATAAATGAATTAAAAACTGGCGAAATCGCATCATTAAGCGGCAGGTATTATTCGCTTGACAGGGATAACAAATGGGACAGGACAAAAAAGTCTTTTGATCTTCTGGCTTACAGAAAAGGAGAATTTTTCCAAGATCCCTTTACAGCAGTCGAAGAATGCTACAAAAGAGGTCTTACGGATGAATTTATTGAGCCCTGCTGCATAGAAACTTCAGATAATGAGAGAGCGAGAATAAAAAACGGGGATTCAGTGATATTTTTTAATTTCAGGCCTGACAGGACAAGGCAGCTATCAAGCCCTTTTGTAGTTAAAGATTTCAATATCTTTGACAGGGGGGAGATAAATCCTGATAGTATATATTTTGCCGGAATGACTATTTATGATGACAGCTTTACTTGTCCGGCTGCATTTCCCCAGGAAAGATTGAAAAACACGCTTGGCGAGATAATAGCAGATAATAATTTAAAACAACTTAGAATTGCTGAAACAGATAAATATCCTCATGTTTCATTCTTTTTCAACGGGGGTATCGAAATTCCTTTTAAAAATGAGGATAGGATAATGATACCTACGGTGCCAGTCAAGACATATGATCTGAAACCGCAGATGAGCGCATATGAGGTTACGGAAAAAGTCATTGAAAAAATATATGAAAACATGTATGACCTGATAGTCCTCAATTATGCAAATGCTGATATGGTCGGACATTCTGGTTTTATGGATTCAGCTATAACTGCAGTAGAAACTGTTGATACATGTGTAGGCCTTGTAGTAAATGCTCTTGTTAATGTCAGTGGCATTGCCTTGATTACGGCTGATCACGGAAATGCAGAAGAGATGGTATGTTCGATTACAAAAAATGTAATTACTGCCCACACTTCATCCTATGTTCCTTTTATATTATGTGATGATAGCATAAAAGGTTTGAGGCAGGATTATGAAAATCTTAAACTTGGTGATATAGCTCCTACCATTCTGGAGCTTGCAGGAATAGAAAAACCTTCGGATATGACCGGCAATTCTTTGATAAAAAAATAATAAGTATTTGAATTTGATTTTTTTTTGATATAATATCTGTCTTAAAGCTCAAAAATTACAGCATTTAAGACGCTAGAAAGAAGGAAAAGAAGGTATTTATGGGTTCTATTTGGTTGAATGTAGTATTTATAATTCATATAATTGCATGTCTGGCAGTTATTTTATTGATATTGCTTCATTCCGGAAAAGGCGGAGGAATATCCGGACTTTTTTCCGGAATGGTTGAAACTTTTGATGGTTCGGGAATAGTAGAAAAAAATCTTGACAGAATAACAATTATAAGTTGTGCAATTTTTGGTATAACATCTATATTACTATTTATTTTTCAATAATTATTTGCTTTCATTTTATTTTTCAATAGTCACAAACCGAGTTGATGTCTGTATTATTTTCTTAAGATTTTTACTGATTAATTTATAAAAGATTTTACCGGATTGATTAATAATATCACTAAACGCTTATTTTCCGGTAATGTTTAAATAAAAGGAGGAGGTTAAATGCAAAAAAATAAAAAATTATTTGCATTGCTTACAATTGTGGTTGTAGCTACTTTGGCAGTTTCTATGTTTGCCGGTTGCAAAGTTTCAACCCAGACAGAAACCACAGCAGCAGCTGAAACCACAGCAGCAGCAGAAACAACAGAAGCTGCAGAAGCTGCAGAAGAAACAAAAGAAACAGTATCCGGAGAGCCGGTAGCAGGCGGGATAATGAGATTGCACTTAAACGAACCTGTTTCTCTTGATCCACCTAATGCATATGAAAGCGAAGGAATCCAGGTAATCAGACAGGTATGGGACGGACTATTTACTTATGATCCTGAAACACTTGAAACAGTACCTGAACTTTGTGAAAAATATGAGATTAGCGATGATCTGCTTACTTATACATTCTACATAAAGAAAGGTATCAAGTTCCACAGTGGCAAAGAATTAACTGCCCAGGATTTTGTTTATTCCTGGACAAGAGTTGCACTAAAAGATACTGCTTCATATCTTGCTTATCACTTATCACCAATTGAAGGTTATGATGCATGCCAGGACGGCAGCTCAATGGAACTGACCGGAGTTAAAGCTCTTGACGATTATACTCTTCAGGTTACTCTTCAATATCCTTATGCTGACTTTGTTAACACTTTGGGCCATGTAGTATTTTATCCTGTAAATAAGGAAAGCATAGAGGCAGCCGGTGACAAGATTGGTGAAATGCCGGATGGTACAGGCCCGTTTAAATTTGTTTCATGGAATCATGACCAGTCAATAGAGCTTGTAAGAAATGATGATTACTATGGCCAGAAAGCTTATCTTGATGGTGTAAAATATGTAATAATTCCTGAAGAAGAAACTGCATTTCTTGAATTCCAGGCAGGAAATCTGGAATATACTGCAATACCAGTAGGTCAGAGAGCTTCGACTGAGGCAGATCCTGCTTTAAAAGATGGTGTAATAATTCATCCGATGCTTGCACTATATTATTATGGAATGAATCTGCAGACCGAGCCTTTCAAAGATAATCCTGCGTTGAGGGAAGCTATAATCTATGCAATTGACAGGCAAAACATCTGCGATATTATCAGCGAAGGAATATCAAGTCCTGCAACAGGATTTGTTCCGCCGGGAATCCCCGGATTCCAGGAAAATGCCATGGATTATACTTATGATCCTGAAATGGCTAAGCAGAAACTTGAAGAAGCAGGATATCCAAACGGAGAAGGTCTTGAAACCCTTTATCTTGGATTTAATACCGGTGCCGGTCATGAACAAATTGCAGAAGCTATCCAGGCAGATCTTGCTGAAATAGGAGTTACCATGGAAATCGAAGGATATGAATGGGGAACAATGCTTGAAAAAGCAAAAAGTGGAGAAATAATATTCTACAGGCTTGGCTGGCAGGCTGATTATCCTACAATGGATAATTTCCTTTACCCATTATTCTACTCGAAATCAGCAGATAACTACTCAGATTATAATAATCCTGTTGTGGATGAATTACTTGTTGCAGCAAGAAGTACTGTTGATGAAGATGAAAGAATAGCCAAATATCGTGAAGTTGAAAAAATGATTCTTAAAGAAGCAGCTTTTGCTCCTGTATATTTCTACGGTACACGTAGGATAATACAAAATTATGTAAAAGGATTTGTACTAGATAATATGGAAAATTATGATCTTGCACCTGTTTGGCTTGAGCAATAAAACTGTTTAAAATAATGGATTAACAATATAATAATAGCCTGCTTAATTGCAGGCTATTATTATTTACAAAAAGTTTGCTATTTTTGCCTGAATGGTTGTAAAATTGCTAAAAAAGTTTTAATATAACGTATTTCTAAAAATTAAATACTCATTTAAGATAAAAACGCATGCTATATTATATTATAAAAAGGATATTACAGATAATTCCGGTAATTATCGGTATAACTCTTATTCTTTTTATCTTAATGTATGTAATACCGGAAGATCCCGCCAGATTAATCCTGCAAAAAGGCGCAACACCACAGGCTCTTGCCAATCTGAGAGAAAAAATGGGGATAGACAAACCGATATATGTTCAGTATTGGAGATATGTTACTTCACTGGCAAAAGGAGATCTGGGAATTTCTTACAGATACCGGCGTTCAGTAAATGAAATACTTGCTGAGCATTATCCTAATTCAATAAAGCTGGCTTTTGCTGCAATAATTATTGAGACAATAATAGGAATAATTGCGGGGATTATATCAGCAGTCAAGAAATATTCTTTTCTTGATATCCTGGTCACGATTTCTACCACCATTCTTGTCTGTATACCTGTATACTGGCTTGGAATGCTTTTACAGATAGGGCTTGGCTTAAAGCTTGGATGGCTCCCAATGTCCGGGATGGGGGATGGCAGCATAAAATATTATATACTTCCGGCAATAACACTTGCTTCTGTATCAACAGCCTTTGTTGCCAGAATGACCCGTTCGAGCATGCTTGATGTGTTATCAAATGATTACATAAGAACTGCTTATGCGAAAGGCCTTTCCAATAACAGGGTTATTTTCAAGCATTCTTTAAAAAACGCACTTATACCCGTAATAACCTATATAGGTATTGATCTGGGAACTTTAATGGGCGGTGCAATTTTGACAGAAACAATTTTTGCATGGCCGGGAGTCGGAAGGACAATTTATCTTGCAATACTTCAAAGAGATGCCCCGGTTGTAATAGGAGGGACTATAATCCTGGTGCTGATATTTGTTGTTATTAATTTAATCGTCGATATTCTTTATGCAACCCTTGACCCGAGAATAAGGTTCGGTGGGGGAGAAGCTAATTATTAGATGAATAATACCGGTATAAAAATATAAACTTAAAATAAATGACTATATGTTTCCTATAAAAGAAGAGAAAAACAAACAACCGATTGATGATTCAGATCTTGGTAATATTATCGAGGAATCAATAACTGAAGAAAATAAGTTTGATAAAAAATACAGCAAATCTTCTTTATATAAAGATGCCTGGAGAAGACTGGTAAGAAACAAACTTGCCATGATAGGGCTGGCAATTGTAATCATTATGGCTCTAATAGCCTTGCTTGCTCCCTATATTGCTCCTTATGACCCTACTTACAGAGAAAAAACAGCATCGCAGCAAGGTCCGAGTGCTTCGCACTGGTTTGGAACCGATATACTGGGAAGGGATATTTTCAGCAGAGTACTTTATGGCACGCAGATTTCGATGCTTGTCGGTGTGATAGCTGTTGCGATTTCTCTTGCTATAGGGCTGTTTCTGGGTGCTATTTCTGGCTTTTTCAGTGGAATACCTGATGCCATAATCATGAGAATTGCAGACATATTCTTTGCTTTTCCCTATATACTGGGAGCAATAGCGATAATGACAATACTCGGTCCGGGTGTCCTGAATATATTTATTGCAATAGGTTTACTCGGCTGGGCTTCCGTAGCCAGATTATTCAGAAGTTCAATATTGTCCATCAAAGAGAAAGAGTATATTGAAGCAGCGCGGGCACTTGGAGCGAGTAATTCAAGGATTATAATGAAACATATTCTTCCTAATTCGTTCGCACCGCTGATTGTATACTCTACCATGAATGTCGGAACTGCAATTATAGTTGAGGCTGCTTTAAGTTTTTTAGGGCTGGGGGTACAGCCTCCGACTCCTTCATGGGGAAAAATGCTTTCAGAATCTTTAAATTATATAAATAGCGCTCCGTGGCTTATGTTTTTCCCCGGGCTTGCAATATTAATAACAGTACTTGGTTTTGTGCTCCTTGGTGATGGCTTAAGGGATGCTCTCGATCCGAAATTAAAGAGGTAATTCATGGCAGATAATAATAACACATTACTTGATATAAAAGATTTAAGAACTTATTTTTATACAGATGCAGGAGTTGTAAAAGCTGTTGACGGAGTCAGCTTTGATTTAAAAAAGGGTGAAACTCTTGGGATTGTCGGCGAAACAGGTTCAGGCAAAAGTATTACAGCACTTACGATTCTTGGACTTATTGCCATTCCGCCAGGAAAGATAGTCAGCGGGTATATTGATTTTGACGGGCAGGATCTTTTAAAGCTTAAACAAAAACAACTGCAAAAATACAGAGGGAACAGAATATCTATGATATTTCAGGACCCAATGACATCACTTAATCCTGTCTTTACAATAGGCAATCAGCTGATGGAAGCTATTCTTGCCCATCAGAAAATAACGAAAAAACAAGCCTACGACAAGGCTCTTGAGCTTCTGGATATGGTGGGAATGCCGGATATACGCAAAAGGATGAAAAGTTATCCTCATGAGTTTAGCGGAGGAATGAGACAGAGGGCAATGATAGCAATGGCTATAGCCAATTCACCAAGCATCCTTATTGCCGATGAGCCTACAACTGCGCTTGATGTTACAATACAGGCTCAGATCCTTGAGCTTGTTGAAGAATTAAAGAACAAAACTGATTCATCAGTAATACTTATAACCCATGATCTTGGAGTTATAGCCAAATATGCAGAAAGAGTTCTGGTAATGTATGCAGGCAAGCCGGTTGAGTTTGCAAATGTAAATGATATTTTTTATAAGCCTTACCATCCTTATACGATGGGTCTTATAGGATCTGTATCAAAGCTGAATGAAGAAAAAAAGGAAAGGTTAAAACCCATAAAAGGTACTCCGCCAAGCCTGATAGATCTTCCTGAAGGCTGTACATTTGCACCCAGGTGCAGATTTGCTCTGGATTCATGCAGGCTGTCATATCCGCCAAATATTGAAATAGAGCATGGACATTTTGTTTCATGCTTCAGGTCAAAAGAATTTTATTCAGGATCTCTGTCAAGGTTATAAGTAAAAATATGGAGTTAATATTAATATAATTTTTTTATATAGCAGGATTTAAAAAATAATGCCAGAAAAAGATACATTATTACTAGAAGTAAGGAATCTGAAAAAATATTTTAATTTACGATCAGGTTTTTTTTATTCCAAATCTTCCAGTTCGGTAAAAGCAGTCGATGACATAAGTTTTTTTATAAAAAAAGGAGAGACATTCGGACTTGTCGGTGAGAGTGGATGCGGTAAATCTACAACCGCAAGACTAATATTGAGGCTAATTAAACCTACAAGCGGAATAATTAATTACAAGGGCAGTGATCTTGTCAGGCTCAAGAATTCCCAGATGTTAAAATACAGAAAAGAAATTCAGATAATCTTCCAGGATCCTTATGCTTCTCTTTCGCCCAGAATGACAATAGGCGATATAGTAAACGAACCTTTGGAAATACATAAGGTAGGAAATAAAAATTCAAGACTCAAAAGAATCAAAGAGTATCTTAAAACTGTAGGACTTAATCCGGAGCATATAAACAGGTATCCTCATGAATTCAGCGGAGGACAGAGGCAAAGAGTAGGAATAGCAAGAGCACTTGTCCTTCAGCCGGAATTAATAATATGTGACGAACCTGTATCTGCACTTGATGTATCTGTACAGGCACAAATTTTGAATTTAATGCTTGATCTGCAAAATGAATTTAATCTTACATATCTTTTTATTGCACACGATCTTTCTGTAGTAAAATATGTCAGCAACAGAATAGGAGTTATGTATCTTGGAAAGATAGTTGAAGTAGCTCCTTCTGAAGAACTATATGTAAATCCTCTGCACCCTTATACAATGGGCCTTCTTTCTGCAATACCTATTCCTGATCCGGAGCTTGAAAGAAAAAGACAAAGGATTATTTTACCGGGAGATGTTCCGAGTCCTATTAACCCACCTTCTGGATGCAGATTTCATCCGAGGTGTCCCAATGCTCAGGATATCTGTTCAAAGGAAGAACCAGTTCTTAAAAATTATAATAAAGATGGGAAAGAACACTTAGCTGCATGCTTCTTTGCCGGCAAGCCTATTTAGTATAAAATACCAAGAGCGGAAACTTAATAGATTATAATCTTACAATCGAACTTTTTAAACTATATTTTGAAAGAAAAAATAAAATTAAAATTTATAATACCTCTGATTTTTTTTGTAATCCTGATGATTTTTCCATCTGCTGGATGCAGCGGTATAGATTCCCCTGCCAGGTTTGACACAGAAAATACTGGTGTAGAGAAAGAAGAAAGCACAAATGAATCTGCTGTAGACTCATATGAGGATAATATGGAATTATTTTTTAATATTAAGAATAAACAGAAAGATAAGAATGTTTTAAATAATATTAATGTCAGGCAGGCAATATTTTATGCCATAGACAGGGAAAGGATAGTAAACGAACTATTTGATGATAAAAATAATGTATTGAATAGTTTATTTAGTGAAAATTCTTCTTTCAGCGTTAAGGCATGGAACAAACTTGAATACAACAAAGACAAGGCAATAGAATATCTTAAAACCGCAGGATATGGTCCTGATAATCCTTTATATCTTACAATAGGGTCAAATGACAATTCTTCTGCGAGACAGAAAATTGAAGAAATAATAAAAGAGAATCTTGAAGAAATAGGAATAAAGCTGTGGATAATAAATCACCCTTCAAGTGAATGGTACAATGATTATATCAGGCTTGGAAAATATGAGCTGGCATTATGGTCTTTGTATACTTCTGACCCGGATGAACTTATAAATTACTTCAGTTCTACAAAAATACCGGTCAATGAAACTGCTGAAAATCAGAATTGTAATAATTTCTACTGGTATTCGAATGCTACTACTGATGAGAATCTGCAAAAACTGATTTTAACAAAAGATACTGAAGAAAAAAAAGATATTTCCAAAGAAATACAGAACAAAATCTTTGAAGATTCATTTATTCTGCCACTTTTTTCCAGGTTGTATGCTGTTGCCTTTAATGAAAATATAGAAAACCTTAAAATTGATTCTTCTGATGGTAATTATTTATCAAACATACAAAACTTAAAGCTTAACTCAGAAGAAGAAGGGGAAGGGGAATTAATAATCGGTACCGATAATATGCCATCTACCATGAATCCATTACTGGAAAAAAATATATTCATGGATTATATAAACAGCATAGTTTCAAGAGGCTTGTGGAGGCTTGACAAAGACGGAGCCTATATCCCTGACCTTGTAGATGAAGCTAAATCACAGACATCTGTCAGCAGGTCTGACAACAGCATATTTATTGCATTAAAAGAAAATATATTCTGGCAGGACGGAAAGCGTGTAGATTCTGCAGATGTCAAAGCCACTCTGGAAGCAATAATTGCTGATAAAAATCTAAATCTTAAAGAAGCTGGATATAAAAATATAAAAGAAATAAAAATAATCAGCGAAACAGAGTTTTATGTTTATTTTACTGATCCAATACAGAATTACGAAAAATTATTTACGTTTATTTTACCGGAGGATATGCTGGAAAAAGACAATGTAGGTGATTTGCTAATTGATGATTCTTTTGGTTGCGGACCATATAAAATTACTGAATGGGTGAAAGACCAGTACATGCTTCTGGAAAAAAATAATTTTTACAAAGATAATCTTTCGGAAGTAAATAAAATAAGGATAGTGTTTGAAGCAGATAAAAATCTGCTGATAACTTCTTTAAAAAATGGAGAAATAGATTTGATGAGCATTCCTGTGGATGTGGAACTAATAAGAGAACTTGATGAGAATAAAGAAATAAGCGTATTGATTGAAAAGGGAAATCTCTGGGAGCATCTGGCTATCTGTCTTAAACCTGCAGAATAAAAAAATATTAAATCAGAAGTTTTATCATCCTTTCATGTTTTAGAATGTATTTATCAAAATATGTATTCTTATTTTTAAAAATAAGGTAATAGCAATATAATAAAGTAACTGGCTGGAATAATTTGGGTTGAAACAATATAAAAAAATATTTAAAATATTTCGATGATATGTCGGAATGGCGGAATTGGTAGACGCGCAAGGTTGAGGGCCTTGTGAACGGTATAGTTCATGGGGGTTCAAGTCCCCCTTCCGACACCATTAAAGATGAAAGAAAGTTATTTATACAAAAAAATCGATCAATCAAAGACTTCCTGTGATTTATGCAGCCACAGATGTATGATTTCCAGCGGTAGCTTTGGAAAATGTAATGTAAGAAAAAATATAGATGGAAAACTATTTAGTCTTAATTACGGGCGTATAATTGCAGAAAATATTGATCCTATTGAAAAAAAACCCTTATTTCATTTTCTGCCTGCCAGTCTTTCATATTCAATTGCATGTGCAGGATGTAATTTTAAATGCTTTTTTTGTCAGAATTATCAGATTTCCCAGATAGAGCTAGAAGAAGGCCTGTGGTCGGGAGTATATTGCAGCCCTTCTGATATTGTAAAAAAAGCATTAAGGTATGATTGCAAAAGTATCTCCTATACTTATACAGAACCGACAATTTTTTTTGAATTTGCATTTGATACATCGATAATTGCAAAAGAAAATAAAATTAAAAATGTTTTTGTAACAAATGGTTACATGACTAAAGAGGCAATTGATAAAATAGCCCCCTGCCTGGATGCAGCAAATGTCGATCTTAAAGGATTTACTGATGATTTTTACAGAAAATATACTGGCGCAAGATTAAAACCTGTCCTTGAAAATATTGAATACATGAAAAACAAGGATATATGGGTAGAAGTCACAACATTACTGATTCCCGGACTTAATGATTCCAGAGAAGAGATAAAAGCTATAGCGGAATTTTTAAAAAGTATATCTGATGAACTGCCATGGCATATAAGTGCCTATTATCCCCAGTATAAATCTTCTATTAAAGCAACTGAGTCAGAAAAAATACTGGAAGCTGTTTCTATTGGCAAAGGAACAGGATTAAAGTACGTTTATGGTGGTAATATCATCTCAGATAATGCTGAGAATACCATATGCCCTGGTTGCGGAAAGCTTTTGATCAGACGCAGGGGATATAATTTATTGGAAAACAATATTGAAAAAAATATGTGTATATTCTGTAAAAATAAAATAAACGGTTTTTTTTAAAAACATTTAAGCTGCTATTAACTTTTACCGGATTTTATTCTATAATTACTTAACTCAAAGGCGACATAGCCAAGTGGTAAGNNGCAGAGGTCTGCAAAACCTTTATCTCCGGTTCGAATCCGGATGTCGCCTCCATAACATATAAACTGAAACTTTTACTTTCAGTTTAAAGTTGTAAAAACAAAAAATCTTAATTCTTATTTAAAAATAAATAATATATAATCATTAAAAATATATAATTGGTAACTAAATAATCATTAAAAATACTCTCTTGTTTAAAAGGGAAAGTTTCTAAAAAAGTAAAAAGGGGGACTGATGGATCTGGACACAAAACACGTAGACGGAATTGAAAAGAAAAAGCTGATGTTATTTGCTTTAAGTACATGTATATGGTGCCGTAAGACAAAAATGCTGTTAAATGAGCTAGGTGTTTCATATGATTACATAGATGTCGATCTGCTTGAAGGCAGTCAGCAGGATTTTGCTGTTGAGCAGGTTAAAAAATTCAATCCATCCGGAGGATTTCCGACACTTGTGATCGATGATGATGAAGCAATAAGAGGATTTGATGAAATAAAAATAAGGGAATTGCTGGAAAAATGAAAGAAATCAAAGACATTGAAGAAAAAGAATTAAAAAAGGCTTTTGAGAAAATAAAAAATGATGCACTTGAAAATGGTTATTTTCTTAATTCAGATGAGTCTTTTTCAAAAGAACTTGTAAGAAGTCTTTTGATAAATGAAAAAAGATATGGATACCAATCATGTCCATGCCGTCTTGCAAGCGGCAGAAAGGAAGAAGATATTGATATAATCTGTCCCTGTGATTACAGAGATGATGACTTAAATGATTTTGGAGCCTGCTATTGCGCTCTTTATGTTTCGGAAGAAGTAATTAAAGGTAATAAAAAGCTTTCTTCTATTCCTGAAAGAAGGAACAAAACAAATCATGGTTTTGAAAAAAATATTAATGAATCGAAAATAGAAATCCAGAAAGATGTAATGAGCTTAAAATACCCGGTTTACAGGTGCAAAGTATGCGGTTATCTCTGTGCCAGAAATAATCCTCCGGACATATGTCCGATTTGTAAGGCAAAAAAGGACAGATTTGAAAGATTTATCTGACAGAGCCTGTCTGATAAAATTACAAACTTTTTGTATTAATTAAAAACTGATAATATCTGCAGAATAATAATTATTTTTTTTAATTATGCTGATAGCTGAAATAATCGGTACTGTCACCAGTACTATAAAAGTAAAAAAAATTGAAGGCACAAAACTTAAAATAGCCAGGACAATTGATCCTGAAGGAAAACCAACCGGAAAGTTTTTTATAGTTGAAGACGGCGTAGGGGTAGGTACTGGCGAAATAGTTCTGCTATCTGATGATGATGTGGCAATAAACAGGATTGTGGGTATTGATCAGACACCCATCAAATCAGCAGTAGTAGCCAAAGTGGAAAAAATAAACATATATGATTTGAAAGACCAGGCATAATGTATATAGGCAGAGTAATCGGTAATATAGTTTCAGTAGCTAAAATCGAACAGCTTAACTCAGCAAAGCTGTTTATTGTAGAGTATTTTAATTCCAGACTTGAACCGGCAGGAAAATATGAGGTATCTTTTGATGCAATAGGCATTGGTATCGGTGATTATGTGCTCGTCTGTGGAGGCAGCGCCGGACGGATGCCGGCTCTTACCAGCAAAATGCCGGCAGATTCAACAATCATGGCAAGGATTGATGATTTTAAAAAGTTCAGGGAAGAATATTTTGAAGATAAATAAAAATACCATGTATTGATTTTTCATGAGGTATTTAAATTGGATTTGGGAATAATTAAAAAAGAAATTGTATGTACTGTAAAGGATGATAAAGTAGAATCTGTAAAGTTCTATATGGTACAGATGCTTAATCTGGATTTAAGCGAGAGAGATGAATATGCAGTCTGTGCGGAAAACACATTAGGGCTGGGTATAGGTGAAATAGTCCTTGTAATAAAAGGAAGTCCGAGCCGAATGCTCAGAGGCAATAAAGATATGCCTGTTGACCAGGCAATATCTGCAAAGGTAGATACTGTCAATATTGAAGAAAGATACAGACATTTAATAAAATAAAGTAATACTGGAGCTTATCAGGAATGTTTCTTGCAAAAGTCATTGGCGTGACATGGTCAAATCACAAACATTATTCATATGAAGGCATAGAGGTAAAGATAATTCAGGATTTAAATCCTGAAAGTGGTGAATTTGCAGGAAAGCCATTTTTTGCAATGGACGCTGTAGGATCAGCAATCGGTGAAACCGTTGCTTATGAGATAAGTTTTCAGGCAGGGCAGGCTTTTGAACATGCAACGGTTCTTACAGATGCTACAATCACGGCAATAATTGATTCAGTAAATATTGACAAGGAATATATATAGTGATTATCGGAAGAGTCATAGGAACAATTGTAAGCAATGCCAAAGAACCCAAATATGAGGGGTATAAACTGCTGGTAGTAAAGGAAATGAATGTTTATGGCGAATATGAAAAAAATTTTTACATTGCTGCAGATTTGATAGGGTCAGGAATTGATGAAGTGGTTATGCTTGTGACCGGCGCTGCTGCCAGAGGTTCGGTTGAAACAAATGAAAAAGGGATTGATGCTGTTATAACAGCCAAAATTGAAAAAGTATTTATAGATGGAAAAGAAATAATATTTTAAGACACTTTTATTTTTCAAAAATAATTTCTTTCAGAATGTTCATATTATCAGCAAATCTGTAGCTTTTCATATTTTCTTCAAGTATCTCTTTGTGAATCAGCAGTTTGTCAGCCAATTCTTTAAACCACCAAGTGTTATTCACAGCAAGCTGGAAGGATTTTTTCCTGTCATCTCTTGATGAGATAATATCTATCGTGCACCATGAGTTATAATTAGTCTGGATTAGGTAATAAAAAAACTCCAGTATTTCCCAAAAATTTATTGTACCGAAAATCATATCCGGATCAGAATCCTTATAATTTTCATTTATATGTATCTGAAAAAGCTTGTTCCATCTGTCAATCAAAAGACATGATTCCGCAATATTCTCGTTAGACATAAGAGCATGTCCGATATCTAAGGCGCAGCCGACATTTTCCATTCCGACTTCACTTACAAAAGTTAGTGCTTTACCTGTATCGCTGATATATTGTTTCTGTCTGGGATCTTTTGATTTGGCTTCTATGGCAATTTTAACATTCGGATCATATGATGCTATTTCTCTTGTAGTTTCAACCAGGCATTTCCATCCTTCTTTATAGTCTGACTGGAAGACATAATCAAAACCATCATGTGCCGGCCATAAAAGGACGCTATCCGCTTTTAATTCTTTACAGAGATCAATACCTTCCTTCATTATATTTATCGCTTCTTTTCTTATCTTCTTCTCATTTGTGGAAAAAGCTCCATTTTTCCATTTTCTGTCACTCCAGTTCTCTGGTTCTATGCTTGAAACTTTAAGGTCGTAATTTTTAAGCAATCTTAAAAGCTTGTCAGGGTCAGAAGGCAGAGGATGGGTAGGAATGAAAACCACAACTCCTGTTATTCCGTTTGTGTTCTGTAATATCTCAAGCTTTTCTTCAAGGCTCATATCATCATAGTAACCGCCCGGGACGTACCTTTCTGCATATCCACCAAGACACCAGAGATGTGCATCTATTTTTAATTCCATTCAGGCTCCTTTCAAAAACAGGGTTGAAGCTGATTTTAAAAATAAAAGTAATATATTTTTACTTTTTATAATTTGGCTTATATTATAAAAATTAATAATATAATTTATT
>DBPS01000028.1:0-2591 GCA_002304935.1 Candidatus Humimicrobium oleiphilum
TCTTAAAACTTCATTCAGCATAAAGAACTGGCCTGAAGATGAAAGGCCCAGAGAAAAACTTTTAAAATCAGGTCCTGACACACTTACAAATGCAGAACTTGTTGCCCTTGTGATAGGAACAGGCATAAAAACAAAACATGGAAGTTATTCTGCCATAGATATTGCAAAAAACCTTATCCAGAGTTATGGACATCTAAATACTCTTGCAAATATTTCTGCAGATGAAATAGCTTCAAGGGAAGGGATGGGAAAAGCAAAGGCAGCAAAAATAATTGCAGCCATAGAACTGGGAAGGAGGATTGTAAGCCAGAAAAATGGAAATAATATAAAATTCAGGTGCAGTGAGGAAGTTGCCAATTATTATATCCCATTAATGAAAGACCTTAAAAAAGAGCAGTTCAAAGTAATTCTGCTTGATGTAAAAAACAAGATTATAAAAGACATACTTGTCTCTCAGGGAAGTCTTACTTCAAGCATTGTCCATCCGAGGGAAGTATTAAAACCTGCCATACAATCCAGTGCAGCTTCAGTGATATTTGTTCACAATCACCCAAGCGGAGATCCAGAACCTTCGACTGATGATATAGAGATTACAAACAGGTTATGCAAATCCTGCTCCATTATAGGCATAAATATGCTTGATCATATAATAGTTGCAGAAAACGGATATTACAGCTTCAGGCAGAAAGACCTCTTATAATATGCCAATGTCTTAAAACATAAACCGACTGTATCAGTAAAATCTGCCCTGCTATGAAGAATAAACTACCCAGATTTCAGTATTTGCCGGAAGCTCTTCTTTTTTTACTGAAAACTCTTTTTTAAATTCCCTGAATTCCATTTCACCTGAAGCAAGTGCCTTAAAACCGGAAATATCGTCAACGCCGATTTTTGTATCGCTTTCCTTAAAGTGCATGGGTACAGCAATTTTAGGCTGTATCATCTTAACAAGCTCAAATGCTTCAGAATGATTAATAGTATATATGCCTCCCACAGGAATAAATATTATATCGCTGTTTTTAAGCTCAGCCAGCGTACTATCGTGAGGAAATGTCCCAAGGTCTCCAAAATGGACAAATGAAATTCCATCAATGCTGAAAGTAAATATTATATTCTTGCCTCTTGATGTCCCGCCCGATTTATCATGAAAGGATGTAAAACCATTTATTTTTATGCCTTCTGCCTCATGCTGTCCGGAGCTTTGTATTACAATTTCAGGAGTTTTTTCAAAAAGAGAAATATTGTTGTGGTCAAAATGATTATGGGATACAAGAGCGATATCGGTGCTGACTGAAGGCAGAATGCTCTTTACCTGTTCGTTATAGGGATCCATGGCAATTTTTATGCCTCCGGATGAAGTAATAATAAAGAATGAATGTCCGTAAAAATTAATTTTTACCGGATTGTCCATTACTCTTTCCTCCTATATAAAAATTACATTTCATTTTATTTATAATTCATCCATTATTATAACCGATATTCTTATTAAAGTATTTGACTTAATTATTGATTTTTATTAATATAATCAATTGCTAAATTAACAACTCATAGCAAAAGGGCCCATAGCTCAGCTGGTTAGAGCAGCGCACTCATAATGCGGAGGTCCCAGGTCCGAATCCTGGTGGGCCCACCAAAAAAAATGCTTCTTAAAGAAATTACAAATTATTTCGACAAGCTTTTTAAAAAAGATATGGCGCTTTCCTGGGATAACTGCGGCCTTCTGATCGGTGATCTGAACAGGGAAATCACAGGAATTCTGATTACACTGGATGTTGATTTTAATGCAGTCAGGCAGGCAAAAGACAAAAAGGCAGACCTTATAATTTCCCATCATCCCTTGATTTTTAACCCCATAAAGAGGCTTACATCTGAAAACGTAAATGAAAAGATAATAACTGATGTAATTAAAAATGATATTGCTGTTTACAGCGCCCATACCAATATGGATGCAGCTGATTTCGGAATAGGCAGCAATATGCTGAAAGTACTCGGGCTTAAACATACAGGATATCTTGAACCTGCAGGGGGCAGATGGTACAAATTTGTCGTTTTTGTTCCTGCTGATTTTGAAGAAAAAATAAGGCAGGCGATGTGTAAAGCCGGCGGCGGAACCTGGAAGGATTATTCCTGTTGCACTTTCGGAACTGAAGGGAAAGGCACTTTTATGCCTGGCAGCAAATCATCTCCTTTTATAGGGGATAAAGGGATGCTGTCAGAAGTAGGAGAGATAAGGATGGAATGCATAGTATCCGGGGAAAATCTTGAAAAGCTTACCGACTCAGTCATAAAGGCTCATCCATATGAAGAACCGGCATATGACATATATGCCCTGGAAAACAGATTTGCAGAAGGCGGTATAGGACAGACAGGAGAATTTGAAGACCCTGTTAGCACTAGTGATTTCTTAAAAAGGATTAAAGAAAGACTTGGATTAATAAATCTGAGATTTGCTTTCAGCAAACCATCAGATGATGTTAAAATAAAAAAAGTACTTTTAATAAACGGAAGCGCAGGTTCGATAGTGGAGAGCATGAAGGATTTTGATTTTGATGCTCTTTTATGCGGTGAAATAAGTTATCACAGTTGTGCAG
>DBPS01000028.1:2703-3165 GCA_002304935.1 Candidatus Humimicrobium oleiphilum
AGAAAACAAAATAAGGTTTTATGAGAGGGAAATTCAGAAATTAAAAGATGATGAGGATTTAAAAAACAGGACAGAAGAATTAAAAGAAGCAGAGACCGCTCTTGAAGAGCTTCAGAAAACACGACATGGCTTTGAGAGTGAAAGAAAAAAGCTTGAGGATGAAATAAGCCTTAAAAATGAAAAGATAAAAAAGGATGAACAGAAACTTTCAAGCGGAACCTTAACGAGCTCAAAAGAAATCGTAAGCTTAAATGAAGAAATCGAAAGCCTTAAAAAAGTCAATTCCGATATAGAGAATAGTATGCTCGAAATAATGATAAAGATCGACGACATCGATGAAGATATAAAAGTCCAGAAAGAAAAAAAGGAAAAGATAGAAGCGCATATTAAAAAGCTAAGCGATGAAATAAATGAAAAAATCGCTGTGGAAGAGAAAGTTCTAAATAAATACAAAGATAAAAA
>DBPS01000028.1:3292-6163 GCA_002304935.1 Candidatus Humimicrobium oleiphilum
CCTAACTGCAGAAGAATGCTTATAAGATACAGGCCGGAAGTCGACCAGATAAACGAAGAATATAATGAATAAGCATGCCCACACAGAAGTCAGGGTATTTACTGACGGGGGAGCAAGAGGTAATCCCGGACCTGCTGCAGTGGGAGTGGTTATCCTGGACGAAAAAGATAACATGATTTCCCGGTCTGGAAAATTCATAGGTATAACTACAAACAATGTTGCAGAATACTCTGCTTTGATTGAAGCCCTTGAGCTGCTAAAAGAAATCGATGCCTACCGTATTGTTTTTTATACTGACAGCAATCTTGTTTACAGCCAGATAAAAGGTTTATGGAAAATAAAGAGCCCTGATCTGAAGGTTTTAAATGAGCAGGCAAAAAAAATGCTTTACAGTCTTCCAAATTACGATTTCGTCCATATTCCCCGTGAAAAGAACAAAGATGCAGACAGGCTTGTAAACAAAGCCCTTGACGAACAAATGAAATCTTTAAGCCAGTAACAGGTAAGAATATACCGATAATCCTGCCTGAAATAACCCATAACCCTGCCTGTAATAACCGGCAATTATTCTGATTTTAAAAATATTTTAAAAATATTGTAAAAGACCAGATTATTAACTATACTCTGTAATATTTGTTAGTAATTTATTAATTCCCTTAAAAATTTCATTTTGCTTTAAAAACATGAGAAGTGAAATATTATTATTTTGCTTGGTTTTTATCCCTGTAATTGGAGCATTTGTTTTACCGCCAATCGGGAAGTTTTTGAAACGACTGCGAAACATACTTGCCCTTATTTTTGTTCTGATATCCGCGGTACTGTCTTTTGTTCTTCTGCCTGAAGTCATATCCAATGGCCCGGTTATGGTTGATTATCAGCTGATGCCCGGAATAAGCTTTGTTCTTTATGCGGATATTCTTGCAATATTTATGGCTATTGCCTCTTCTCTTATAGGCGCAGTAATAATCTTCTATTCTTTTGGCTATATAAGCCATTATGAGAACCAGAATGAGTACTACATGATGGTTGTTCTGTTTCTCGGCTCCATGATGGGACTCGTATTTTCCGGCAACCTGATTTTCCTGTTCCTTTTCTGGGAGATAACCACAATAGCATGCTGGAGGCTTATAGGGTTTTTCAGGGGAAAAGTCCAGGTACTGAAAGCGGACAAAGCATTTCTGATAACGGTTTTCGGGGCCCTTATGATGCTTGTTGGATTTATCATTTTATACAGCCAGACAGGCTCTTTTGATCTGCTTGTAATAAAAGAGGCACTTAAAGGTAACCCTCTGTCAAATGTCGTGGTACTACTGATTTTGTTCGGGATATTTTCCAAATCTGCAACACTGCCGCTTCATACATGGCTTCCGGATGCCGGAGTGGCTCCGTCACCTGTTACTGCATTACTTCATGCAGCCATACTGGTTAAAATAGGGGTATATGTTTTTGCCCGCCTGTTTATTGCAACTTTTAACATGGAACCTGTATGGCAGACAGTCGTTCCAATAATAGCAGCTGTAAGCATGCTGGTTTCAGCAGGAGCTGCATTTGTCGAAACGGATCTGAAAAGAATACTGGCATATTCTACAATCAGCCAGATAAGTTTTATCTTTCTCGGGCTTGCAATGGGAAACACCACAGGTGTTGCCGGAAGCCTTTTGTATATTCTCATGCACGGCCTTGCAAAAGGCGGCNNTGTTTTTATGTGCCGGCATAGTCGAGCAGAATATGGGGACAAAGGATATTACAAAATTGGGCGGGTTGATAAAAACCATGCCTGTAACTGCAGTATCTTTTTTATTTTGCGCATTCTCAGTAATGGGAATACCGCCGTTCGGTGGATTTTTCAGTAAGTACATGGTTATTTCAGGAGCTATAAGCAATAACCAGCTGGCTATTGCCCTGACTTTTTTTGCCGGAGCTATTTTTACGATATTGTATCTTTTAAGAGTTTTCGCCATTGTATTCCTTGGCAGTTTCAAAACAAGTCCGGTAAAAGAGAAATCATTTACCATGGTGTTCGGTGCTGCAGCACTTGCAGTACTATCGCTTGCAGGCGGAATTTTTATAAAATATCCTTCCGACCTGGTAGCACAGGCAGTCAGGCAGATGCTGGGATGATGAAAAATGATTAACATGATTTACATATTGATATTTTTGCCTCTGGCAGCAGGCCTGCTTGTATTTGCCCTGTCCAGGTCTGCAGGTAAAATAACCGGATACCTGGCTCTTTCTGCTTCGGCAGCCAATCTTGTCTTCGCAGCCCTGCTGTTTAAAAAAAATATACTTTATTCAGTTCCATGGGCAGGATTCGGCATGGATTTCTCGATAAGGCTTGATCATTTCAGCAGTTTTATTATTCTTGCCGCTGCAGTTTTCTGCTTTCTTGTTTCAATATATTCCATCACGTTTATGAAAGGGAAAAATAAAAGCAGCTTGTTTTTTGCATACATGCTCATTTCTCTTTCAATGGTTAACGGCGCAGTCATTGCAGACAATCTTGTGCTTATGCTGTTTTTCTGGGAAGGCCTGCTTGTCACGTTATTTGCGATGATAACAATCGGGAAAAAAGATGCCTTCAGGACAGCGGTCAAAGCGCTGGTTCTGGTGGGTATTTCAGATCTCTGCCTCATGATAGGTATAGGTCTTACCGGCAGCATGGCGGGAACCCTGAACATGTCGGATATCAGGCTTAGCCTTGATTCATCAGGGGCTGTGGCATTTATATTTTTAATGATAGGCGCAGTTTCCAAAGCCGGTTCAATGCCGTTTCACAGCTGGATTCCGGACGCTGCCGTAGATGCTGAACTTCCATTTATGGCTCTTTTCCCGGCGGCACTTGAAAAGCTGCTTGGAATTTATTTTCTTGCC
>DBPS01000023.1:0-4031 GCA_002304935.1 Candidatus Humimicrobium oleiphilum
AAAAGCATTTTTAGTAAGATCATGAACAAGAAGTTTTTTGATGGTCTTATATACCTTTTCAAGTTCTAAATCTTTACCTGACTCTGATTCAAAAATCTGCTTGATATTGTCCCTTATCCTTTGCGCTTTTCCTCCCATTATTTTTGCCAGGTGAGCCCCAGATTTAATTGGCTCCCTAAAAGACTGGGTAAAATCAACTAGTGTTCTTGCAATATGCTCATAATTATCCGGAATAGGGGATAATGTTCGGGTTTTCAAATCATATTCTGCAATCTTTATTGGTTCTTCATATCGTATGCCATTTCTGTAAAAACGAAATTCCAGATAATCAGTGAGAACAAGATTTGCATAGCCATAATACCTTCTCATCTGATCAGATTTTTCGACTTTATCCAGAGAAATCCCGATATCTTTGGTTTCAATATAAAGTATAGGGATTTCGTTTTTAATGATTACGAAATCAGGTTTGTTTCCATCCCTGGTTCTGGCATCATGATCAAAGCGTGAAACTTTTATTGTCTCAAAAATGCCTTTAAGAAGTAGTTCAAAATCTGTACGATAACCCAGCTCAGTAGTCTCTTTGTAGGCAAACTTTAAAGAAACTGACTGGATGTATTTTTCGAAGATATCTTTCATATTAAAAAAAAATTCGTTTTTATAAATATTAATTCTTTACAAAATCTAAAGCAAATATTTTAGGAAATATTAAATTCTTTTCTCTTTTCTTAACTTATTTGCAAATAGCTAATATAATAACTTAAAAAATTCCCAGAAAGGAAAAGCTTTGGATAAATTAATTGAAGAGCTGACCGGGCTGGTTGGCAAAAAAAATATTATTACACCAGATATGGCACAGTATCATGCATATACTTTTGGAGATGCCACTCTTTATCGTTCAAAACCAGATGTAATCGTATATCCTGGCAGCGAGTCAGAAGTAAGCGGCATCATTAAAATAGCAGGTAAATACAAAATCCCGGTTACTGCATCAGGCGGACTAACAGGACTTTCCGGAGGTGCCATAACCTATAAAGGTATTCTTCTGAATCTGCTGAGAATGAATTCAGTTAAATCTGTGGATGCAATAAGTAAAACTGTTGTTGCCTCTCCGGGAATAACCTGTGCAGACCTTAACCAGTATTTAAAAGAATATGGCCTGATAGTTCCTGTAGCACCGGCCTCCCATTTAATTTCTACTCTCGGGGCAAATATCGCCGAAGCGGCAGGAGGGACCTGGGGGATGTCAAAAGGAACTTTTAAGAATTATCTTCTTTCCCTCAGGGTTGCAGATGGCAGAGGTAATATTTTCTGCACCGGGGCGCCCCTTACAAAACAAAGTACAGGACCTGATATCACATCATTGTTTTTAGGTTCTGAGGGAACTATGGGTGTAATAACAGAAATAACTTTGAGGTGCGAATATCTTGCTGAAGATACATGGACAATAAGATGCAGTTTTGAAAATGAGGATGTTTTGCAGAAAATACACGAAGAAATTGCCGTAAACCGAATAGAACTTTATTCGTTTGAATATATGGATTCAAAACTGCTAAGCTGCATGCATGAAGGCAGTACCAATATGCTGCTTCTTTTTCAGACCACAGGGTCCAAAAATGAATCCAAAGCACAGGCAGACAAGCTTGTTGAAGTGCTAAAAAAATTAAAACCTCTGGAACTTGTCTATACCAATGATCCGGTAAAGGCAGATGAGCTTTATACTGAAAGAAGAAGCGCCCTGGGAGCTCTTGCAAAAGCGGATAAAAACAAGCCTGTTATAATTCAGTTTGATCCCGTTCTGCCTCTTGACAAGCTGACGTGCGGCATAAGGAAAATGAGGGAGATAGCAGAAAGAGAAAATCTTGACCTTATAATTTACGGACATGCAGGGGACGGCAATCTTCATCCAAGCTTCATTGTCTCAGACAATATAGAGGAAAAAATAAAAGCCAGAAAAGCCATACGTGAATTTGACGACTGGGTTGAGAAGGAAGGCGGCTGCTACAGCGGGGAACATGCCGTAGGGTTTTTCCTTGGAAGGAGCCAGGATGAGATAAGGCCCCAGACTGCAGATTACCTGAGAAAGATAAAAGAAGCATTTGATCCGGAAAATATTTTAAATCCAGGCAAAGTAGTTGATATCAAAGAAGGGCCGATGGATATTGCTCCTGCATTGGATAAATACTCTGAAATAAGTAAAATTTCATCTCTCTGTGTCAAATGCCATTTATGCAAGAATAATAGCCCGGTTTATTTAAAAGAACCTTTTGAACATAATACCATCAGGGGCAGGATAGCTATGATAGATGCAGCATCAAGAGGGGCTGTCTCATTTTCAAAGATAAAGCCATTTATTGAAGAGCTATCATTATGGGTCAAGGACATGAACTGTCCTTCTTATATAAAAAATGACATTGGCAGGCTTATTGAACTTACTATTGCAGAAGCATAAAAATATTTAAATATTGTGATTTATGGAACAGAAAAAAGTATATAATCATAAAAAAATCACTTCAGATTATGCTGCAAGAGATTATCTTGATAAACCCGAAAAGAGCATTATCGAGGAACTTAAGCCATACCTGAAAGATATGAGCATGCTTGATATGGGAGTAGGGGCCGGCAGGACTACAAAATATTTTCTTCCGCTTGTAAACTGTTACATAGGTGCTGATTATGCTCCGAACATGATTGAAGAGTGCCGCAGGAAATTCAGCAGAAGAAATATTTTTGAGGTTGCAGATGTAAGGGATATGAAAAAATTTGCCAGTGATATGTTTGACTTTGTGCTTTTCAGCTATAACGGAATTGACAGCTTTGATGAAAAGTCAAGGCTGGTGGCTTTAAGTGAAATAAAAAGGGTGTTAAGAAATAATGGTTTTTTTGCTTTTTCAACCCACAATATAAACTGGGAAGGCATTTATGATATTTTCAGGTTTTCAACTATTTACAGAAAACTGCTCAAAAAAAATGACAACAGATTTTTTAAAGCCGTATTTTTATTTTTTAAATCTTTTTATTTTCTTATCAGGCTAAATATATTAAACAAAGCATTATTTATGGCTTCTTTTATAAATTATCTCCGGAAAGAAGGACATGGAATATTAGCTGATAACTCCCTTAATGGAAAAGTAAGGATATATTATTCTTCACTTGATTATCAGTTAAATCAGCTCAGAAAAGCAGGGTTCTGCAATATTAAAACATATTCTGTAAATGGTATAAAAACAGAAGATAGCATGGAGCTGAATAAAGGCGGATGGATATATTATCTATGTCAGTTAAAAAAATAAATTTGTCTTTGATTATAATAAATAATAAGATTTAATTCTTAAAATTTAATAAAAATCATAAAATTGAACGCAGGTGATTTGTGGATTTAAGACCGATAGGTATTTTTGATTCAGGACTTGGCGGGATAACTGTCCTTAAAGAAATAATCAGGCTTGTACCAAACGAAAATATCATTTATTTTGGAGATACCGCCAGATTTCCCTATGGGTCGAGAGAATTAAATCAGGTAAAGCATTTTGCCTTAAAAATAGCGGGATTTCTGGTTTCAGAGAATGTAAAAATGATAGTAATTGCCTGCAATACTTCCACAGCTGCCGCATTAAGCGATATCCGGAAAGAAGTCCAGGTTCCGGTAATCGGCGTTATCGAACCGGGGGCAAGAGCAGCAGTTAATGCCACGGAATCTAAAAGAGTAGGTGTGATTGCAACAAAAGGAACTGTTGAAAGCAGGGCATACGAAAATGCCATAAAGAAAATTGATAAAGAAATAGAAGTTTTTTCAAATCCTGCACCACTTCTGGTGGATTATGTTGAAAAAGGCATACTTGAGGGAAGCAGTCTTGAAAAGACAATCTGCGGATATCTTGATCCTCTTTTCAGGCAGTCAGTAGATGTTCTTCTTCTGGGATGTACTCATTTTCCTCTTATAGAGAAGAATATAAAAGATTGCTGCAGCAGGGAAATACAGGTAATCAGCTCTGCTGTTGAAACTGCCAAGGATGTTGAAAAAACTCTGCAAG
>DBPS01000023.1:4134-10909 GCA_002304935.1 Candidatus Humimicrobium oleiphilum
AGCTTTAAAATAGCTTTTAATGATAAACACAATGATGATTAATGATAATAAATATTATTACCGGCACCAGGGAGGACTTTAAATGGGCAAGAGAGCTGACGGAAGAGCTAATGATGAGATAAGGCCAGTTAAAATAACAAGAAATTATATATCTCACGCTGAAGGCTCTGTTCTTATTGAGTTTGGAAAAACAAGAGTAATCTGTACCGCAACCGTAGAAGAGAAAGTTCCGCCTTTTCAAAAAAATAAAGGGCTTGGCTGGGTTACTGCTGAATATGATATGATTCCGAGATCGGCACAGGTAAGGATAATAAGACCACAGACTTTAGGAAAAATAAACGGAAGAACTCATGAGATACAGCGTTTAATCGGAAGATCACTCAGAGCTGCTGTTGATTTTGGCAAGCTTGGAGAGCGGACCATCTGGGTAGACTGTGATGTGATAGAAGCAGACGGAGGGACAAGATGTGCTTCAATAACAGGCGGCTTCATAGCCTTATTTGACTGTTGCAGGTATCTTGTCAGCGAAAACATAATAAAAGAAATGCCTGTTGAGAATTTTGTTGCAGCAATAAGCGTGGGAATAATAAACGGGGAAATAATGACAGATCTTTGTTTTTCCGAAGACAGCAACGCAGATGTTGACATGAATGTAGTAATGAATTCAAGGGGTCAGTTAATAGAAGTACAGTCAACTGCAGAATGCAATACTTTTTCAAAAGAAGAATTTCTGAAAATGCTGGAATTATCAGAATCCTCTATTGAAGAATTATTCCTTATTCAAAAAAATGCTATTCTTGAGAAATAAACCTATTGAAAATGATTATCAGGCATTATGCATTTAATTCAACTTTTTTGGATGATAAAAATGGAAATAGTAATTGCTACAAAAAATAAAGGCAAAGTAAAAGAAATAAATCATTTTTTTAAAGATACTGATATAAGCTTTAAATCGCTTAATGATTTTTTCCAAATCCCGGAGATAATAGAAGATGGCTCAACTTTTGAAGAAAATGCCATTATTAAGGCAAAAACAACTTCTGGAATTCTAAAAAAACCCGTTATTGCAGATGATTCAGGCCTTCAGGTAGATTATCTGAATGGCAGACCCGGAGTTTATTCATCCAGATATAGTGGTATAGATNNGGACTGGTTTTCAAAACCAGCGGAATCTGTGAAGGAACTATAGGATTTGAAGAAAAAGGTGATGGCGGATTCGGATATGACAGTATTTTCATACCTTCAGGTTTTGAAAAAACAATGGCTCAGCTGACCGATGATGAAAAAAACAGGATAAGCCACAGAGGAAAAGCTTTATTAAGTCTTCATAACTTCCTTGGTAGAAATAATTTTTAAAAAGAAACAAAACTACTCCAAAATACCATACTTATTCTGATTGAAATATTCATAATATATGATAATATTACATCTTGCTTGTTTTTTCGGGGTGTAGCGCAGCTTGGTTTAGCGCACCTGCTTTGGGAGCAGGGGGTCGGAGGTTCAAATCCTCTCACCCCGACCATCACTTTAAGTTTAAATCTTTTAACGTTACAGAGATGTTTAAATATGCCTGTGACATATTTAAACCAGGGATTTGAAAGGACGGACTGAGAATAGCGAAGGAGTCCGCGGCTCTGCAGCGAACCGAAGGGATATTGATAATAGTTTTGATTTAGTATTAAGAAATGCTATTTTGTTTTGTAATAACTTATTGTTCTTATATAAAAATCAGAACTTTCTCTCCTACTTGGCAATAGTATTTTTTTTAATTTATTTTGTCTAAGTAAAAATTTGGCAAGGCAATAATAATCACTATCCCCGGCAACAATTATTGCATTATCATATTTATTTAATTTTGCCCATCTATGAAAGCATAATTGTTTTCTTTTATCATATTTATAATAAGTTATATTTATAGTAATAATATATATTTTAATTAAATATTATATCAGCTATTGTAAAATAATTAATGATAAATTTAGTTTATTAGGAGGATAAATGAATACAAAAAAATTGATGGCCTGTTTTTATTTCCAGCATCTAATATTTTTAGTATTTTATCTTTGAACTATTAAATTTCGTTATGCCGTGGCTCTCAAAATACTCAATAATCTGCTTCTTATCCTCTGATTTTAATTCCTGCAGCGGAAGTCTGGGCTGGCCTGCAAAAAATCCTCTGTACTCCATGCCGAATTTGACTCCCGGAACTGCAAATCTGCCGACAGTATTCCCAGATAAAACTATTAGAAAATTACTCAGATTTTCAGCCTCGTCATATTTTTCATCAATAAATAATTGATATAATCTGCAGCAGTATTCAGGCAGATAACTGGCAGTTGATAAAACCGCACCGATAGCACCGGCCTGTAGTCCTGAATAAAAAGTTTTTACATTACCGGCAAGCAGATAAAAATCTGCTTCTTCCGGAATAAACTTCTTATAATCAGATGTCGGAAAGAGAGAAGAATTTTTCATGGCAATGATATTAGGGTGCATTGCAAGCCTGCCCATTAGTTCTACAGAAATCAGCAGGTTAAAAGCAAATTTAGGTGCATTATATATTACTATGGGGACCGGTGAGGCTTCTGCAATAAATGAGAAGTATTTAAACAATGCCTCATCACTCATATCTTTTACAAAATAATGAGGAGTAAGTATAAAAGCAAAATCCAGTCCGACAGTTGCAGCTTTTTTAATGAAATCTACTGTTGCTTTAGCTGATTCCCTTCCACATCCTGCAACAATTATTTTGTCTTCCGCACGTCGTTTCTGGACAATATCAAGTATTTTTAAGGATTCTTCTTCGGTAAGTCCCTGGTATTCGCCATTACTACCCAGAGGCATATATCCTTTTAAATCTGTTAAGTTATATTTTAAGATATTATTTTCAAGTTCTGAATAAATAATTTCTTCATTTATAAATGGTGTAATGATCGGTGCAAATACGCCTGATAGTTTTTCTTTACTTTTAAGAATTTCATTTTTCATGTTGCTTGCTCCTATGTAATTTGTATTTGGTTAAAATAAATAAATCTGAGCAAATAGCTATAAAAGATATTAAATCAATAACAGCAGATACTTCTTTTGTCCTGCCAATTAAATATTGATTATTTCATTTTTTTATATAAAATAATAATGCAAAATTTTTGCTGATTTTTAATTCTAATTATTATATTATTATTAAGCGCTGTTTTATTGCAAGCGGGAATAGCTCAGTTGGCTANNGCGAAAGCCTTCCAAGCTTTAGGTCGCGGGTTCGAGCCCCGTTTCCCGCTCCATTTTTTAATAATGCCTGCAGATTTATTCATTTTTTATTTATCTGAAAAAGATTAAAATATTATATGTGAAATTCTTTATTTATTTGAAAACAATATATTTTAGAATCATAAAATTTTATCTTTAAATATTTATTTATATCTGTAAAATAATAGAATTATCATATAGTAATTAATAAAAATAAGATTAAGATGGAAGGCAAAATGAAAAGGACGCTAAAATATCTTTTGATTTTTATTATTATTTTTTCTTTTGTTTTTTCAATACAGGCAGGTACGGTTTCTGCGGCAACCAAATCGCAGGCAACAGAATTTGTTACAAGACTTTACAGAATTGTTCTTGAAAGAGAACCTGATGCAGCCGGACTTGAGGCGAATGTGGGGAAAATACTTTCAAAAAAGGGAACAGGGGCTTTGCTTGTATCCGATTTTTTCTTTAGTCCTGAGTTTATGGCTAAAAACAGAAATAACAGGGATTTTGTAACACTTCTTTTCAGAGCATGTTTTAACAGAGAACCTGATGATTCATCAAATAACTGGGTAAGTATGCTTGACAAAGGATATTCAAGGAATTTTGTTCTTGCCAATTTTGTCAATTCGGCTGAGTTTAAAAACCTGTGCGCAGGTTATGGAGTCAGACAAGGCTATATAGATCCTGGTTCAGCACCACAGATAATTGCATCACATATTCCTATAATAGGACTTCACGGGATTGAGAACCAGCCGAGCGGGAGATATGAGATAAGTGCAGGGGCTTTTGATTTTCTGTGTGGAACTTTAAAACATATGGGCTATGAGACCATAACGCTAAATGATTTATATAATCATTATGCAAAAGGAACCAAACTGCCTGCGAAACCTGTTATCATTACGTCAGATGACGGATATCAGAGCATGTATACAGTCGCTTTTCCGATTTTAAAGAAATATAAATATAAAATGACTGTTTTTCTGATTACCAGTTATATAGGAGATTCAAACTCCTCAAGAAGAAATAATGATTTTGATACAGGCACAAAAGGAGTTGCAGTCAGACCTATGCTTATATGGCCGGAAGTCAGCCAGATGAACAGATATGGCTGCGAATTCCAGTCTCACTCGTGGTCCCACAGCATTATGAGTGATATTCCATTGGAATCTGCAAAAAATGAGCTCATACAGTCAAAAAGAGATATAGAGATCCATACAGGCAGGCCTGTAATCTTTATAGCCTGGCCCCATAGCGCAACTTCCAATGAAGTGATAGGTCTTCTGGGACAGACAGGTTATGCCGGTGCTTTGTACTGGGGTGGCGGCGTTCAGAGTCTTTCATCAATTGATTTCGCAAGATTAAACAGGGTTCAGATTGTTGCAGAAATATCTCCTGAAGCTTATGGGGAAGTTCTTAGGTTGCAATAAATAAAAATATTGACTTGATAACCGGTTTTTTTTAAAGTATTATACCGTTGCTGAAAATGTATTATTTGAATTGATATTTTATCTGTTATAATACATGTGGTTCTTTTGTTGCGCGCTTGTAGCTCAGCTGGATAGAGCTACGGACTTCTAATCCGTAGGCCGGGGGTTCGAATCCCTCCAAGCGCGCCAGTATTTAAAAATAAAAGGTGTGTTTTTATGCAGTGTTAAAATATGCCAGTGTCATATTTTAACCGGGATTCGAAAGGACGCAAATGAGCAGGGCGAATGAGTCCGCGGCTCTGCAGCGAACCGAAGGTGAGACGAAAGACCGAATCCCTCCAAGCGCGCCAGTGCTATAATAATATTATTAAATTAATTATTATTTTGTGGTGAGAATAGCTCAGTTGGTAGAGCACGGGTCTGTGGAACCTGTGGTCGCGGGTTCGAATCCCGTTTCTCACCCCATTTTATTTTGAGTGCGCCTGTAGCTCAGCTGGATAGAGCGACGGACTTCGAATCCGTAGGTCGCAGGTTCGATTCCTGTCGGACGCACTTGTTTTTATTGGGCCGCTAGCTCAGCTGGCAGAGCAGCAGACTCTTAATCTGCGGGTCGGAGGTTCGAAACCTCCGCGGCTCACGACCTTGACAGCGTGAACGGCGTTCCGCTACCATGCGACGCGTGCGCGAGAGTGGTGGAATGGCAGACACGCTAGACTTAGGATCTAGTGCCTTGCGGCGTGAGGGTTCAAGTCCCTTCTCTCGCAGGTTCCCCCTTGGGAAAGCTGCACGGGGAGGGTGGTTTACAGCGCGGGAATAGCTCAGTGGTAGAGCGCGACCTTGCCAAGGTCGATGTCGCGGGTCCGACTCCCGTTTCCCGCTCTTACAACGTGGCGATTCGGAACCAAGCCGAATCGCCTTTTTTTTGCGCCTGACGGGTATATACTGTATATTGTAATCCGCCACGCGTACGATGCCTGCCATGAGGCACGGCAATCCGCCATTCCGAGAGGAACATATGGTTATCTCCGAAAAAAAACTGGAAAAGCTGGAACACTCCAAGGTGAGGATGACGGCCACCGTCCCCATGGCCGACGTGAAGTCAGTCTATGACGAAATGATGGCCGACTACGTGAAGTCCGTGCGCATCGACGGCTTCAGGAAAGGCCACGTTCCCCCCTCGGTGCTGGAACGGAAATTTGGCGACAGCCTGAGGCTGGAAGCCATGAGCAGGGTGCTGGAAAAGGCTGTGGACGCCGCCCTGGCCGACGCGGAAGAAAAACCCCTGGCCTACGAGGCCCCCGCCCTCGAAGGCGAGCCCGAGTTCGCCCTGGACAAGGATTTCAGCTTCAGCGTGACCTACGATGTCTTCCCCCATTTCGAGCTTCCTTCCACCGAAGGAATAGAACTGGAAGTCCCCGGCGTCGAGGTGTCGGAGGAAGATCTTGCCCAGGAACTGGAAAGAATCAGGGAACGCAACGCCATCGTGGTGGAGAAGACCGGGGAGGCAGCCCTGGGCGACATCGTCACCGTCGCCTACTCGGAACTGACCGAGGACGGCCGGGAAGTGGCCGGCAGCAAGCGCGAGGATTTCACCTTCGAGTTGGGAAAGGGCCTCAACCTCTATAAGTTCGACGACGAAGTGGTAGGCATGAAGGCCGGCGACTCCAAGACCTTCTCCAAGTCCTATCCTCAGGACTTCGAGTACAAGGACTTGGCGGGCAAAACAGTCAAGCTTTCGGTCTCGCTCTCCAAGGTAAAGCAAAAGGATGTGCCCGCCCTGGACGACGAGCTGGCCCAGGACGTTTCCGAAAAGTACAAAACCCGGGACGACCTGAAAAACGCCGTAAAGGAGCAGCTCCAGACATCCCTTGACAACCGCCTGCGGGAAATCAAGGAAAAGAAACTGGCGGAAAGCCTCCTGGAGCGGACCGGCATCGACGTGCCGGAATCGATGGTTTCCGCCGAGCTGTCCATGCGCTGGGAATCCCTGAAGCGCGACATGGGCATCGACTCGGACGAAAAAATGGAAAGCATAGCCTTGTATTCGGGCAAGAGCAGGCAGCAGCTCTATGACGAATGGAACCCTGCCGTAACAAAGGCCA
>DBPS01000039.1 GCA_002304935.1 Candidatus Humimicrobium oleiphilum
TTGTTCTGCCAAGGGCATTGCTGATTAGCCAAGTTCGTAAGGGATAAGTGCTGAAAGCATATAAGCATGAAACCCACCCCAAGACTAGTTCTCCCATCCTTTATGGAGTAAGACCCCTTGTAGAACACAAGGTTGATAGGTCAGAAGTGTAAGCACAGCAATGTGTTTAGCTGACTGATACTAATAGGTCGAGGACTTGACCTTATAGAGAATGCTGTGAAAAAATTTTTATATTTTTGGATTTTAGATATTATTTAAATTATTTAAATACTTTTTTCTAAATCCTTTAAGTTTACGGTGGCTATTGCGGAGGGGAAACACCTGTTCCCATCTCGAACACAGAAGTTAAGACCTCCAGCGCCGATGGTACTGCACTGGCAACGGTGTGGGAGAGTAGGTCGCCACCGTATTTTATTTTCAGCCTCATTTCTAAAAAATCTATATTTAATTTTTAATATAACTATATTATTCTTCAAAATAATCCCGAAAATAATATATTAATCTTTTTATTCTTTTGTTTTATAGTTATTATCAATAATTTAAAATAATTAATAACAGCTAAAATAAAAATATTTGGTTCTTATTTTATAAGAGATTCTTTAAAATGCAGAAAACAGGATTTGATAACGATAAATATTTAAAAGAACAGACTAATGCTATTCTGGAAAGAGTAGAAAAATTTGATAATAAGCTTTATCTGGAATTTGGCGGAAAGCTATGTTTTGACTATCATGCCGCCAGAGTGCTTCCCGGCTATGATCCAAATGTTAAGATCCGCCTGCTTCAGACTTTAAAAGATAATATAGATATTGTGCTTTGTATTTTTTCCGGAGATATTGAAAAGGGCAGAGTCAGAGGTGATTTTGGAATAACGTATGATGCTGCCACCCTTAAATTAATAGATGATCTGAGAGAATGGGGTCTTGACATATTGTCTGTTGTAATCACAAGATTTGAAGGCCAGCAATCTGCTGTTATTTTTAAAAATAAGCTTGAGCACAGAGGTGTAAAAGTTTATTACCATTTTCCTATTTCCGGATACCCTGCTGATATTGATTTGATCTGCAGCGAAAAAGGATTTGGGAAAAATGAATATATAAAATCATCCAAACCTATAATTGTAGTGACGGCACCAGGGCCGAATAGCGGAAAACTCTCAATATGCCTTTCCCAGCTATATCATGACCATAAAAACGGTAATAAAGCAGGGTATGCCAAATTTGAAACATTTCCCATCTGGAACCTGCCTTTAAAACATCCTGTCAATATTGCTTATGAAGCTGCTACTGCAGACATTCAGGATTTTAATATTGTCGATCCTTTTCATCTTTCAGAATATAACGAAATTGCTGTAAATTATAACAGGGATGTAGAAAGTTTCCCTATTTTAAAACTTATTTTAAGCAGAATAGTTAAATCAGATAGCAATAAAAATGACCCTCTGTATAATTCTCCCACAGATATGGGAGTCAACCGGGCAGGTTTTGGCATTATCGATGATGAGATAGTCTGTCAGGCTGCAAAACAGGAGCTTATAAGAAGATATTTCCGATATAATACTGAATATATTTTAGGGAAAGAAAAAAAAGATACAGTTGAAAGAGTAAATCTGCTGATGCAGGAACTGGGAGTAAAGTTAACAGACAGAAAAGTTGTAGAAATTGCCAGAAAAAGCTCAGAAGAAGCCGAATTAACAGGAAAAGGAAATGAAGGTATATTTTGCGGTGCAGCTATCCAGCTGCCCGATAATAAAATAGTAACCGGAAAGAATTCACATCTTCTTCATGCTGCCTCAAGTGTTGTCCTTAATGCAATAAAAATTCTGGCAAACATCCCTGATGAAATTTATTTATTGTCACCTCAGATAATAGCACAAATTGCCAAGTTGAAAAAAGGCATACTGAATGCAGATTCGGAAAGCCTGAATCTTGAAGAAACACTGATTGCACTTTCGATAAGCTCTACTACAAATCATACAGCTGAACTTGCAATGAATAAATTATCTAAACTAAAAGGTTGCGAGATGCATATGACTCATATTCCTACGCCCGGCGATGATGTCGGTTTAAAAAGGCTGGGAGTGAATCTTACAACTGATGGAAGATTTTCTTCAAGGAATCTTTTTGTGAATTAAATGTAATTCTGATTAAAGTATTATTTTAAATCTTCAGGTCTTCATATCCTGCCGGAAAGATGGCTGTTAAAGAAATTCCTCATTTTATCGACATGAGTACCTTTCCAGTATATTTTTTTGCAGCAGCTGCATTGTAAAAAAGTATTATTCATTTTATATATGTAAGAAGGTACCAAGTCTTTTATTTTTTCCTTATCCAAAGCATAAAGAGGCTCGTTACATCTTATACACCTTTTCAAATCCAGATTAAAAGTTATTTTTAAAATATCTTCAATCTGTTTTATCTGCTCTTCAACACAATTACTTTTCAGTAAATTGGTCTTAATATTTTTTTCTTTTATTATCCTGCGTTCAGATAACCTCCTATCTCTTGTAAGTAAAATTCTGTTTGTATCAAATGCTCTTTTTATTAATTCATCATCTTCAATATTTTTAATAAAAATTGTATCGAAGTTACACATTCTAAGATATTTTGAAAGATTTCCTAGCATAAAATCACATATAAATTTCATTTCGCCGGGTATTTAATATATTATTAAATAATTAATCCCCCAAAACTGCTACTGATCCATTTTATACATTATAAGACCGCTGCAGGGTTTTGGATAAAAATACGTAGATTTCTGAGGCATGATTTTCCCCATGCCGGATATTTTCTGTACATCACTTATTCCTGGTGCATTCAAAATTATACCCAGATCATATTCATTGCCGACGGGAATAAATTTTGATATCAGTTCGTCATAGGTGTGGGTATAATCTATTTTATCTGCAGCATTCTCATTAAAAATATCGTCAATCAATAGTCTGTGCAATACTCTCACATCAAGGTTTTCAAAATCGAAATCAGACTTTTCAAGATTTGGATATAAATCTCTTATTTCTTTATTTAAAGTTATAAAAAATATTCTTTTTTTTGAATCAATAAGACAAAATGAATGTTTTTTTTCTTTTTTTTCATTATTCATAAATTCTGAGATATTTTTAATCAAAGCCGGTTCATTATTAAAAGCCGGTTCTTTTTTAAAGACCTGTACATACTCTTTTAAGGAAAAATATTTATGTATACTTTTAATATAATCATGCAGATTAAATTTTTCTTTAAATTTAATCATCCTGTGAGTAGGCAATATTTTTATGTTTTCCTGATTATAATTAACAAATAAAGTAAGCACAGCCTCTTCAGGAAAAATTGCCTGACCCGTAGATTCAATCAGCACTTTAGGAGTATTCAAATCTTTCTTTATTCTTTTTTCACTCACTTCATGCATAAATAGCCTTGAAGTCTCATATCTGTGATGTCCGTCTGCAATAAGGACTTTTTTATTTTTCATCAGTTCTGTAATTTTTTTTATTTTATCTTTTTCTGAAAGCCTCCAGATTTTAAACCTTAAAACAGGATCATAACCTGCCTCAAAGTCATAAAACGGAATGCCAAGAGTACATTCATTTATTATATCCTGAACTTCATTTCCGGTATCATCATAAAGAGTATAGATAAGGCCGAAGTTTGTCCTTGTCTGCCTCAGCAGATTCAGCCTGTCTTCTTTTGGCTTGGATAAGGTATATTCATGCCTCAGGACTTTTGTTGACTCATATTCCTCGATTCTGTTTAAACCGATAAAGGCCCTGAAAGTCTTCCATATCTCATCATCATAAAAACTTTCCTCAAAAATATATAATGATTCTTCCTGGTCAAATTCAAGGATATTGTCTTTTATCATCACATTCATTAAATTTGCTGCATTTTCATATCTGCTGAGCCCGTCTGCCTGTTCGGGGAGTATCAGCTTTACAATATTATTAGTATTTGATTTCCAGAGATTTTCTTTTAGAGAATCCGATATTATGTCGTAGGGCGGGGAAACAAGATCTGAAATTTCTTTTTGAAGTCTTTCTGAAAAATGCAAAGCTTTTAAAGGATATATATCAACCATTCTTCACTCCTCTGCCATAAAGTAAAATAATGAAATCTGTATTTTTCATAATAATATTTATTTCAATGATTAATAAAGATATCCAAGTCAGGGCTTTTTATCAAGGACCTTCAAAATTTAAAAAACCTTTAGAATATTTTATATAAACATGACTCTTGTTTTGCTTTTTTCGAATCTGTTTTATATGAAAAAAATGTTACAAAGTAATTACAAAATTTTTTGACAAATAAAATATTATATGTATATTATTAAAAGTTATTTATTTAAAATATCAAGTTATTTATTTATTTTGTTATTTATTAAATTCTTATACTGGAAAGGAAACATGCATGACGGAAATCAATATTGTCAAGGATGCAGTGAAAAAACATGGAAGGAAAAGAGAAAGTCTTATGCCTGTTTTGCAGGAAATAGTAAAACAGGAAAACTATCTTTCAGAAGAAAGGCTGATGGAAATTGCAAAAGAATTTGACCTGTCTTCAGCGGAAGTATATGGTGTGGCAACATTCTATTCGTTTTTGCCTGTAAAGCCAATGGGTGAAAATGTCATAAAGGTTTGTCAGACAATAGTGTGTGATATGAAAGGTAAAGAAGCAGTACTGGATGCAATAAAAGACAAATTGAACATAGTCCCCGGACAGACAAGTGCTGATGGGAAGTTCAGTCTCATGGCAGTGAATTGTATCGGACAATGCAGTAATGCGCCGGCAATGCTTGTTAATGATAAGCCATACATCAATCTGACATATGAAAATGTCGTAAAAATAATCGATGAATACCAATCATAAAAAGTTTAAGACAAGGAGATTTTGAATGGTAATTGATATAAAAGAAAAAGAAAGAAAAGTAAACTCCCACAAAAAAAGAGTAAATCTTATTTTTAAGGAGCATGATATTGATAAGCTAATAGAAAAAGTATTAAAAACTGAACCTGAAAAAATAATAGACGAGATTAAAGATTCCGGTTTAAGGGGGCGAGGCGGAGCAGGTTTTCCAACATGGATAAAGCTGAAAGGTGCCAGGGAAGCAAAAAGCGATATTAAATATGTTGTATGTAATGCTGATGAAGGTGAACCAGGGACTTTTAAAGACAGGGAAATAATAGAAAAAAAAGCAGAAAAAATACTTGCAGGCATGATGGCAGTTGCAAAAGCCATAGGAGCAAAAGAGGGAATAATATATCTTAGAGCAGAGTATAATTACCTTATAGATGGTCTGCAAAAAAAGATTGATGTATTTAATAAAAAGCTGGAAGATATGAAATTTGACTTTACTGTTTTTATTAAATCCGGAAGCGGTGCTTATGTCTGCGGCGAAGAAACATCTCTTCTTGAGTCTCTTGAGGGAAAAAGAGGAGAAGCAAGAAACAAACCACCTTATCCTGCACAGGAAGGATATCTTGGAAAGCCCACAGTAATAAATAATGTTGAAACCCTTGTTTATGCTGCTTTAATTATGCTTGACGGAGCAGAATGCTTTAAAAAACTTGGCACAATGAGTTCAAAAGGTGCTAAAGTCTTCAGCGTATCAGGCGATACCGATATTCCCGGGATATATGAGATCGAAATGGGAATGACTCTTAAGGAATTTGCAGAGTTATTCGGAGATAGTAATACGAAAGCCGTACAGGTCGGCGGTGCTTCAGGATTCTGTGTTCCCAGAAGCAAATTTGAAGAAACAGTAATTGGTTTTGAAGGTGTTCCTACCGGTGGTTCGATGATGTTATTCTCGGATAAAAGATCTATGTATAATATTCTACATAATTATCTTGAATTTTTTGTTGAAGAATCATGTGGTCAGTGCACACCATGCAGAGTAGGTTGTCAGCAATTGCTTAAAGGTATTGAAAGCATTAAAGCAAAAGAGAAATCAAAAAAATATATTGATGAACTTCTTGAGCTTGCAAAAAATATGAAAATAACTGCAAAATGCGGGCTGGGTCAGTCTGTATGTAATCCTTTTATTTCAATTGTTGAAAATTTTAGAGAAGAAATAGTTTATTAACATAAGGAGGGAATATGCCAGAGATGGTTAATTTAAAGATAAATGATATAAGCGTAAGCGTTGAAGCAGGTTCTACCATTCTTGATGCTGCAAAAAAAGCTAATATAAAAATACCTACACTTTGTCATCATGAGGATCTTTGTATAGCAGGGAATTGCAGGGTATGTGTAGTAGAGCAAAAAGGCGTAAATGCTCTTAAAGCTTCTTGTGCAACTCCGGCAGAAGAAAATATGGAGATTTTTACAAATACAAACAAAGTAAGAGAAGCAAGAAAAACCATAATCGGACTTTTATTATCAGAACATAATAATGATTGTCTTCACTGCTATAAAAACGGAAATTGTGAGTTACAGAGTATGGCAAAAGACTATCTTGTAGATTCTGACAAATATATAAGTATCCTTAAAAATTATGAAATTGACAGATCCTCGCCATCAATAATAAAGGATGACAGCAAATGCATAAGATGTCAGCGTTGTGTCAGGACCTGTGCTGAATTACAGGATGTCAATGCCCTGGCTGTTTCAGGGAAGGGTTCCGAAATGAAGATATCAACATTTATGGAAAAGCCAATGGATTATGTAGTTTGTACAAACTGCGGCCAGTGCGTGACTCATTGTCCTACAGGTGCATTGGTTGAAAAGAATTATATTGATGAAGTATGGGATGTATTAAACGACCCTTCAAAGCATGTGGTTGTTCAGACTGCGCCAGCTGTAAGAGTTGGTCTGGGAGAAGCAGTCGGACTTGATGCCGGTAAAAGCTACACAGGCAAAATGGTAACTGCTCTTAAAATGCTTGGATTTGATGCAGTTTTTGATACAAATTTCTCTGCTGACCTTACTATCCTTGAAGAAGGAACCGAACTTCTGACAAGACTTAAAGATAAGATTGAAAACAAGAAGGATGTAGCTCTTCCTCAGTTTACTTCCTGTTCTCCAGGCTGGATAAAATATATTGAACACGAATTTCCTGATATTCTAGATTATCTTTCTACATGCAAATCACCACAGCAGATGCTTGGTCCTCTGGCAAAGACTTATTATGCAAAAAGTATGGGAATAGATCCTAAAGATATGGTAGTTGTTTCCATCATGCCCTGTACTGCAAAGAAGTTTGAAGCAAACAGGCCTGAAATGTATTCAAGTGGATATAAAGATGTTGATTATGTAATAACAACAAGGGAATTCGGAAGAATGATACAGCAGGCTGGCATAGATTTCGAAACACTCAAAGATTCTGAATGTGACAGTATTCTTGGAAAACATACAGGTGCAGGTGTAATATTCGGCGCTACCGGAGGAGTAATGGAAGCTGCCCTGAGAACTGCATATGAAATCATTACTGGCAGGGAAGTACCTTTCAGCAACCTTGAAGTAACACCCGTAAGAGGCCTTGAAGGAGTTAAGGAAGCAACCATAAAAATAGAAGGTTGTAAAGCTGAATGGAAATTTTTGGAAAATGTTGAATTAAAAGTTGCTGTAGCTCACGGGCTTTCAAATGCCAGACCGCTTGCAGCTCAGGTACAGAATGGCGAATCTCCTTACCATTTTATTGAAATAATGGCTTGTCCTGGAGGATGTATTGCCGGAGGCGGACAGCCTATGCCTGTTAACAATAATATAAGAAAGAAAAGAACAGAAGCAATTTACAATGAAGATGAATCTCTGCAACTAAGAAAATCACATGAAAATCCTGAAGTAAAAAGGATATATGAAGATTTTCTTGAAAAGCCTCTTGGCCATAAATCGCATGAATTGCTTCACACGACTTATACAAAAAGAAAAAAATATTAGTTTTTAATTAAATTGCTTAAACCTGAGGTAAGGAAATATCTGAGCTTAGGGGGAATAGCAGACAGATTCAAGTCCCCCATAATTCAAATAGTTTTTTAAAGCCTTTATTTATCAATTTCAGGCTGTAACCCCTCAGAGATATTAAGAATAAATATTAAAAATAAATCGACTGGAAAATAGTCAGTTAACTTATTATGCATTAAAGGAAGTGATTAAAATAGAAGAGAAAAGACTGGGTTTTGTCGGAATAATAGTTGAAGAAAGGAAAACATCTGCTGCTGAAATAAATCGTATATTATCTGAATTTGGAGATCTGATTATCGGCAGGTTGGGTATTCCCAGAAGTGATAAAAAAATTAATGTAATCAGTTTGATCGTAGAAGCGACTACTGATGAAATAGGTTCGATGACAGGAAAAATAGGCCTTTTAAAAGGAGTAAAAGTAAAATCATCTTTGAGCAAGATATTTTAATTTTATCTGCAGTTTAAGGATTAATATTTTTTGTCAGATTTATTTTAACTATCTAATTATTTAAAAATATTTAATAAAATTATTTATTCTGAGAGGTAAAATTGAAAAGATCAATTATATTATCAAGTTTCATAGCAATAATAATTATCATTTTTTTAGTTATGACAGGATGTTCTTCTGCGGCAGCTTCCGTAAGCGTGGACGAGCAGGAACAGACAACAGAACAGGCCAAAAGCAATAACAATAATAACGATAACCAGATAAATATAGGCACTTTGAGAGGGCCAAGCTCTATAGGTATGGTTAGCCTGATAGAAAACAGCAAAGGTATAGAAAATAGTAAATTTTCTTATGAAATAGTTGCCTCACCCGACATAATGACCACAAGGATAATTTCCGGTGAGACTGACATAGCAGTTCTTCCGACGAATGTTGCCGCCAAGCTTTATAATAAGGGAACTGAAATCAGGATGGCAGCAATAGTGGGAGGAGGGGTCCTTTACCTTATTTCGGATAAAAAATTAGAAATAGAAAAAGGCGACTGGGATGCTTTAAAAGGAAAAAATATACAACTGATTGCAAAAGGCTCTACGCCTGATATAGCTTTCAGGTATCTTGCTGAAAATAACGGGCTGGATATTAGTAAAGATATAAGTACGGATTATTCATTTGATCAGGTAGAGCTTGCCCAGATGATGATTGCCGGCAAGGCAGATGTCGGCATACTTCCAGAACCATTTGTTACAAACAGCCTTAAGTCAAACGAAAATCTGGAAATAATCATGGATATACAGGAAGAATGGGGAAAGGTCAGCAACCAGGATGTCCTGCCCCAGACCTGTCTGGTTATAAGCGAAGAGCTAATTAAAAATGATCCTTCTGCAATAGACGATTTTATTAAAGAATATAATGAATCTATTGACTGGGCTAATAATAATCCGAAAGATGCCGGAAAACTGGCAGAAGAATTTGAAATAGGAATAAAAGAAGCTATAGCAGAGGAAGTTATTCCCAGATGCAATCTTATGTTTGAATCTGGAGAAAATGCAAAAAATATTACAAAAAACTACTTGGATATTTTAAACCAGTTTTCCCCGGATGATATAGGTGGAAAAATTCCCGGAGAAGAATTTTATTATGTCAAATAAAAATTTTTTAAAAAAAGATATAATTCTTTTTTTTATCTCAATAATCATGCTTATTATTTTATGGAAAATAATAAGCATGATTATAAATTCAGAAATATTACTGCCTTCACCTGAAAATACTTTTACAGGGCTGATCAAGATAATTATTCAGGATAAATTCTTAAGCTCAGTAATGCATTCCATAACAAGAGGTCTGCTCGGGTTTATTATTTCTTTTTTTGCAGGCATGCTTTTCGGAATCATTACAGGATTTAACAAAGTAATATTTAAATTAATGGAACCGCTGCTGGTAATAATCAAATCGATTCCATTAATGTCGATAATACTTATTGCTCTTATATGGTTTAATTCTGAAAATGTACCTGTATTTGCAAGTTTTCTGGTCTCTTTCCCTATTGTTTACACTAATGTTTCTGAAGGAATAAAGAATATTGATAAAAAAATAATCGAAATGGCAAAATCATATAAAATAAAAAAAATAAGAGTGCTGACTGAAATATATATTCCTGCAATTTCACCATTTATTTTTTCAGCAGCAATATCTTCCATGGGAATAGGATGGAAAGCTGTAATTGCGGCAGAAGTGCTTAGCAATCCCTTAAGAGCAATCGGAACCGATATGCAGTT
>DBPS01000042.1 GCA_002304935.1 Candidatus Humimicrobium oleiphilum
GTAAAATTGGAATGAATTGAAGCAATCACAAAATCAAATTTTCCAAGTATTTCTTCGCTGTAATCAAGACTTCCGTCAGCTTTTATATCTGACTCTATCCCTTTAAATATGGTTATACGTTTATCAGATGCGCAAAATTCTCCTATTGTCTTTAAATAATTTTCTATGTCTTCTGCCCTGACACCCCCAGCATAATAAGCTGACTGACTATGATCAGTTATTCCTACATATTCATAGCCGTCAGATACCATTTTTTCACAGAGAGAATTCAAGGCGATACTTCCATCGCTAAAAGTTGTGTGAAGATGGAATATTCCCTTAATATCATCTGCTTTTACGAGTTCCGGCAGGTTGCCGTCAAGAGCTGCCTCTATTTCACCATTATCTTCCCGTAATTCAGGTTCAATATAATCCATATTGAAAAAGGCGTATATTTCCTTTTCATTCCTACATTTTATAAGCCTGTCACCATCAAATATCCCATATTCATTTATCTTTATATCCCTGTCTTTTGCAAACCCCCTAAGCGCGGTATTATGTTCTTTGCTGCCTGTAAAATGGTGCAGCAGGTAAGGATACATATCATCATCAACTATTCTCAAATCAGCATTTATGCCAGATATGAGCCTGACTGATGATTTGGTATCACCTTTGGAAATCACCTCGCCTGTCTCATCCAGTGAAACAAAATAATCCATTATTTCATCCGGATCTGTATTCCCGGCAATACCGGCAACAATATCAATATCTTTGACGGTTTCCTTCTTTCTTCGAAGACTTCCGGCAACATCAGCTCTTTTTATGTATTTATGTGCTCGTAATTTTTCCACTATTGCCTGTGCCTCGCCTATAACTTCAGAGTAAAGATAGAATTCCTTGTAATTTTTAAGGGATTTTATACCGTTTAAAATATTCTCCTGTGTTTTCCTGCCGAAATTAGGCAGAGCTGCAAGCCTATCTGAATTTATAGCTTCTTCAAGATCGTCTATTCCTGAAATATCAAGGTTGTCAAAAAGATACCTTACTTTCTTCGGTCCGAGAGTCGGTATTTTAAGAAGTTCAAGCATCTGTGGTGTAAATGATTCTTTTAACTCATCATAAAAATCCGGATTGCTTCCGGAAGCAAAAGAAAGGATATTCTCGGCAATGCTCCGGCCTATGCCGCTTATCTTCTTCAAGTCTTCTATTCTGGTATCTGCGTTTATCTCTATATCGGCAGTTTCAAGCGCGTGTGCAGCATTTCTGTAAGCTCTTATTTTAAAAGGATTGTCTTCTTTGAGTTCAAGCATTACTGCTATCTCTTCAAGAGCTTTTATAATCGTATTCTTGTCCATTTTTCCCAAATCTCATATTCATTTCCTGGATATTAATAATCAGTAAAAAAGGGCAAGCCTTTTAAATGCTTCAATTTTCTCAGTTCTTCCTATTTTACTTTCTTTTAAAGCATTTGAAAGCACTTCTATCGATTTATTGTAATTTATTTTGTCAACCGGATAAGGAATGCCATCTTTGCCTCCGTGAGCAAAGCTGAATCTTGCCGGATCTTTTATGCTGTAAGGGGCAGAATATATAAGTTCTGATATAAGTGCCAGAGACCTGACTGTCTTGGGGCCTACTCCCGGCATTGCTATAAGTTTTTCAAAATCCTCAGGTTTCTGTTCATAAGTTGACTGGAATATTTTGGCAAGCCTTTTCTTTTCAATATCAGAGAAATTGATTTCATGCCTTTTGGGAAGTACAAGTGATTTTTCTGAATGCCCGCATATTCCAGCTAATTCTTTAAGCACCTGCTCCGGTTTCTGATGTGATATTTCAGTTATGACTTTTCTTGCTGGACTACTGTCAGAGGCAATAAGATTTAATACCTCATTTTTAGAATCACAGCAGATGGCATTATGAGGTTCTATTACGTAATCCGTTATTTTGCTGCTAAGCCAGTGATATCTTCTTGCATATCTGGTATCTCCATTCATACCCTGCTGGATAACTGACCATTTTTTTCCATCTTTTGAAAAAATAAAACTGTGATGATAAAGCTGGTACCCGTCCTGCAGGGCACTGCTGTCTACCTTTGCGACGATTCTGCTTGCATATACAAGCCTGCTGAAATCGCTGCCTTCTTTTTCCGAAGCAGCTTCTATCTCCGACGGTGTCTTTCTTGAAGTCCCGCCTTTCCCGCCAGCCACATATATGCCGGTATAGGAAGAAATTCCCCTGAGAGCTTCTTTCAGGGCTCCGCAGACAGTAGTAGTCACTCCGCTTGAATGCCAGTCAAAACCAAGGATGCATCCGAAAGCCTGGAACCAGTAAGGGTCTGAAATGCGGTCAATAAATTCATAAGGCCCGTATTCCTCAATTATCACAAGTACTATCTGCCTGGCAAGCCTTTTCATTTTTTCAAACAGCCACCCGGGGGCTTTTCCTCCGTGAAGCGGAAGGTTTATTGTTCCTGTCTTCATTTTATCCGTTATTTTTTATTTTATAGAATTTATCAATGAATTAATGTAATATGAATTTTTGATTTTTATTATTTTTTTAAGAAAATTTTTTGTTTTTTAACAAATTTTCAAGAAATTATTATAAGTTTAAAATTTAATAAATCGCAAAGCTGTGTTTTCCCGGCTAGCTGTATTTTATAAAATTTTCTGATTTAAATAAAACATGATTAATTTAAAACTTGCATCAATACTGACTACAATAGCAGAAATATGCAAATACCGTGAAGGTGAAATTGATACTGTAATAAACCTGAGCAAGGCAGCCAGGACAATAAGAGATTACCAGGACGATATTTCGGATGCTTTTTATAATGGCAGCATCAGAAGTATGCCGGGGATAGATGATTATGCCTATGGTCTTGTCAGGGAATATTTTGAGTCTGGAAAGATTTCTGTTTTTGAAGAAATAAAGGAAAAGTATTCCGAAGAGCTTGTAAAGATAATAAGGCTTAGCGGAATCGGGGCAAAAAGAGTATTTGATATATATTCAAAAATCGGGATTCTGACATATGATGAGCTTAAGGAGTTTTTCAGCAATAATACTGACTTATTAAAAACAAGCAAAGATTATGATATAAACCCGGTTTATATTGAAAGAATCATATTCTGCATAGATTATTTTGAAAGCATCAAAGGCAGATATCCCAGATGGCAGGTCAACATATGCCTGGACAAAATCCTTCAGAAACTTTCCGGATATACAGAGCTTGAAAAAATAAGGATAACCGGTTCAGTGCGAAGAAGAAAAGCTTATGTCGGCGATATGGACATTCTTCTTCTGCCTGAATTTAATAAGAGCAATCTCAATCTGGAACATACATATAAACTTGCTGAAAAGATTGGAAATGAACGTTTTATAAAAGAAAAAATATCAGAACTTGTTCAAAAGAAAAATGCAAGTTTTAAATTTTCAACTATTTTCGGCATAGAACTAGAAGTAATAATTACATCTGCCAGTAGTTTTGCTGAAGATCTGCTTATTTCCACGGGAAGCAAAACCCATATAAACAAGTTAAGGGATTATGCCATAAAGAGGGGAATGGCTGACAGCAAAACAGGTAATTTTGTTTTTTCAGATAATGAGGGGCACGATAATCTGGCCCTGGTTTCTGGAAAATCAATAAATGAGGACGACGATTATATATGCCGGGAAGAAAAAGAACTTTACAGGCAGCTTGGGCTTTCATATATATATCCTGAGCTAAGGGAAGGAAGAGATGAAATAGAACTTGCCAGAGAGAATTATCTTCCGGACCTTATCAGGCTGAACGACATAAAAGGAGACCTTCATGTCCATTCCCAATGGAGCGACGGGGTGATGGATTTAAAGCATATAATCAAGTCAGTTAAAAAGCTTGATTATGAATTTCTTTCATTTTCTGATCACTCTGCAAGCAATAAGTTCGGAAACGGCATGGAAGTAAAAGATCTCGTGCTAAAAAGAGAGTACATTGACAAGCTTAACAGCCGGAATAAAAGGTTCAGATTTCTTATGGGGACTGAAATAGACATAGACGAAGATGGAAATCTTGATTACCCTCCTGAAATTATTGCAGGTTTTGATATTGCCCTTGCATCAATTCACAGAGGATATAAAAATGACCGTGCTGCAAACACATCAAGATTTATAAAAGCATCAAGCGAAAAGAATATCGATATCCTGGCTCATCCGACAGGAACAGTTTTTGGAAGCAGGGCCCCTTATTTTATGGATGTCGATGAAGTAATAAAAACTGCCGTTAAAAACGGGAAAGCTCTTGAGATAAATTCATATTATCTAAGACTTGATTTAAATGAAGAAAATGCCATAAAAGCAAAAAAAGCAGGGTCGCTTTTTGCAATAAATACCGATTCACATCGTGAGAACAATCTCTTCATGATAAGACTCGGAGTAGATATTGCAAGAAAGGCGGGTATTGAAAAAAGCGATGTAATAAATACATTCGGGCTGGAAGGCATAAAAAAATGGAAGAAAAAAAGATAAAACCCTGAAATTGCTTTTTTAGTTCTTTTATTTACACATTTTAAAGCCTCTTATTTTTCGCTCTCTTTATTAAATCCGAATACATCTTTTCCTGAAAAATCAGGAGTGTAAGGATCCTGGCGGGGCGGCTGGATTCCGCCAAATTCCTGGAATGAACCATTCGTAAATCCGAGCTTTTCGGCATACCTTATCACGCTTATGTATTCTTTAAAGTTGATATGCCTGTTTATCTCAGGAAAATCGCATGACTTGTAAAGTGGATGATACTGGGACATCAGGCTTATATATACTTCGTTTGAGAGCTCATTTCTGATAAAATCAAGCGATTTCTTTACTTCTGCGATATTGTTCGGCAGAATCAGAAGCCTTATTATAAGTCCTTTTACAGCGATATTATTTTTATCAGTTACAAGGTTTCCGACCTGTCCATACATTTCCCTTACAGATTCACGATTATATCCGACATAGTCTTTTACACGAGAATACCTGTCTGCAAAAGTATTGCTTGCATATCGCATATCAGGCATATAGATCTGTATATAATCTTTGAGCATCCTTATTGTTTCAGGCTTGTCATATCCGCCGGTATTATAGACTATCGGAAGCTTAAGGCTGTCTCTGCCGTATTTAAGAGCTTTGATTATATTTGCAGCCCATATGGTAGGGGATACCAGATTGATATTGTGACATCCCTTATCTTTAAGCTCCAGCATTATTTTTGCCAGATATGCAGTTTCAAAGATTCCTGAATTGTGGTTTCTGCCGCTTTCCTGGCTTATCTGATAGTTCTGACAGTAAGCACAATGCATATTGCATTTTGAAAAGAAGATGGTACCCGAACCTTTCGTACCTGAAAGTTCAGGCTCTTCACCATGATGAGCCATATAAGATTCTACCTCCGCCAGTGCTCCAGCTTTGCAGAAACCGTTTTTTTTGTTAAAGCGGTCGGCATTACAGTTATGAGGGCAAAGATTGCATTTTGTAAGATTATAAAAGAAATCCATTATTTTTTATTACCAAACTTATCCTTTTTTTCAGCTACTCTGGCAGTTATCCCATTTTGGAGCTTGAAAATATAATGGCTGACGCTATCTGTCAGCTGAGGATTATTATAAAGGATTTCACATATTTTATGAATTCTGTACTCAACAAAAAATTCAGGCTCTATCTCAAGGGCATTTGAAATATTTTCTATGGTGTCAATAGGGGGAACCTTCTTCTTTCTTATTATCTTGCTGAAATAGCTATAGTTAAGATTGGTTTTTGTCCCAAGGCTTCTTAATTTGATCTGCCTTTCCTTCAATATTTCCGCAAAGGCTTCAGAAAAAGATTTATTGGTGTAATTCATTATTGAAAGTCTGGTAATAAAAAATTTACTTATTTATGTAATACTAAACTATTCAATACATATGATTAATATCCGGGGAGGTGTTTTGGTTGACAATTAATTCAACAACTACAAGAAAAAGCAAAGCCTGGGATTAAAACAATATAAATATTTAATTAAATATTTATAAATAAAGTTTATTTATTTAATATTATTAATATGTTAAAATTTAAATAAATAAAATAATGAAATAATATTGTATATAATAATTAATATAAGTAATTAGAATTATTTTAATAATATCCTGATTTTAATGTGAAAAAAAATATTATATTAAAAAAAGCAATAATTATCTATCTTATTCTGATATTAGCTCTGCTTGCCGTTATGACCGCCTATATTTACGGTTTTCTCATAAGAAACAACCTTAAATACGAGAGAGAACATACTCTGAACACTCTTGATTCCTATAGAAGAATTATAAGCAAAGAAATCAAATCCCTGGATATTTTATGCAGGAATTTTGCTTACAGTGACAATATTTATGAATTTTCACAAAATAAAAACAAAGAATATATAGAATCCAACTTTTCTTCAGCTTCATTTGAAAGCAACAGGCTTGACTTCATTATCATAGCTGATAATTCCGGAAATCATTTATATTCACAAGAATACGATGAAAAAAACAATACGCAGATTCCGCTATCCTCTGACATAACTGAATTTTTAAACAATAATCCACAGATAATGTTTGCCGGGACGAAATATCAGGATAAAGTAAACGGAATATTTAATATAAATGAAAAATAT